>NZ_JBVIJC010000014.1:0-32626 GCF_055581605.1 Streptomyces sp. NPDC031418 | reverse complement strand
TATTGGGTTAAAACCCAACCAACCCCTTTTTGTGGCAGGTGTGTGGCCCCCCCCCTCCCCCCCGCCCTTCGCGGGTGGTGGGGGTCCCCCCCCCCCCCCCCCCCCGGCGCCGGCGGCGGGGTGAAGACGTAGCGGCCGAGGAAGTCGATGGGGTCGTACTGGAGGGGGGAGAGGCGGGCGGGTAGCTCGTCGGTGACGGCAGAAGCCGTCGGCGGCCGGCTGCTTGACTGCGGCGTCGATGCAGAGGCTGTTGAACAGCACCACGGCGTTCAGGGCCAGGCCGAACGCGCCGAGTTGGTCTTATCCGAACTACGCAGTTTCGTTTGGATCAGTCGGTCGTTGGTCAGGGTGTGCCGAGTTGAGGCTGACGTTGCGCGGACGGTCCTTGATGTCCGAGAGCACCGACTCGCTCTCGTCGTCCTCCTCGGTGCTGTCATCGTCCACGGCTGCGGCCTCATCCTGGTCGGCGGTATCGTCGTTGTCGGTCGGGTCGGTGAAGATC
This sequence comes from Streptomyces sp. NPDC031418, assembly GCF_055581605.1. NCBI lineage: Bacteria > Bacillati > Actinomycetota > Actinomycetes > Kitasatosporales > Streptomycetaceae > Streptomyces > Streptomyces sp. NPDC031418. Next base: position 32,124 of record NZ_JBVIJC010000014.1, on the reverse strand, counting down.
AGCGCGTCCAGCCGGCGGGGACACTCCTCTTCCCACGCAAGGCGCGCGGCGACCTCGGTGACGGCCCGCTCGTCGGCCTGGTGCAGCGCGGACCGGATGATCGAGGTGACCTGGTCCGGGGGCGGAGGCTCGATCAGGTCGTGCCGCATCTGCCGGAACAGCTCGGCCCGTACCTGCTCCTGACTCCGTTCGTCGTGCCAGATCGCGTCCACCAGGTGGGAGCCGAGCGTGAGGTGATCGGTCGTGGTGCACTCGTGCCAGCCAGTCAGATCTCGCAGCTCGCTGCGGTGACGCTTCGCAGCACGCGAGGTGAAGTCGTAGAACCCCAGCTCGGACGCGGCGACGCCCACCTGCTTCGCGACGTGCTCGACCGCATCGGGCGGCAGTTCCATGCGCATCTTGGGAAACCGGCCGCGCCAGATCAGGAACTTGAGCTGGACGGCGAAGCCCAGTCTCGTCGCCCCGGTCTTGTTGCGTAACCATCCCGCCTCGTCGCCGGACAGGGTGAAGTGGTCCACCACCCCGTCCAGACCCAGAGCCCGCCCCACTCCACAACCCCTTCCGTCACCCCCCATACCCGGTATCGGGCCTGGACGGTAGAGGCGCCGATGTACACCGAGCGGAAATCTGGGGACCGCCCCGGCGCGGCGGCCGCACCTGGTAGAAGGCGCCCGGACGGGGCCTGCAGCCTCCCGCGTCGGGCGCCTGGGGGGGCCTGTGCCGGGGCCGGGGCAGCGGAAGGCCAGACATCTGCGGGTCCGGCAGGTGCTGCGTGCCGCCGTAAATGCACAGGCGGAACGCCTCCGGCCCCGCCGGACCGGCCACGTCGTGGGCGTCTGCGACGGGCTTGATCCGCTCCCGCTGGTCGCCGACCGCCGTTGAGTTCATGGCTGAGATGACTGGGGCCTGGTGGCTGGGCACGGACCGGGTACCGGGCTTGGCACTGTCCGGGCGCTGTGGCGCAGAGTGCGGAGCAGGGTGGCGGGGGCTGCGAGCGAGGAGGGGCCGTCGACCATGGTCAGGACCTTCAGAAACGCGTGCTGCACCTGGGGGTTGCGGGCTCCTGCTGCCAGCACCCGGTCCAGGTGATCGGCCATGAGACGCTGCGTGAGGGAGGGGGCGGGGCCTTGAGTGAGAGGGAAGCGCTGGTCGGCGGAGGTGGCCAGGAGCCAGGGGCCGTCGATCAGCCGGGAGAGACGGCGGTGGAAGCGGGCCGCGGTGGCCGTCGGCACGGCCGGTCCGCGCAGGCAGGCGCCGAGAAGCCGGGCACCTAGCGCCGCCACTGTCATGCCTTGTGCGTAGACGGGGTTGAAGGCGCATGCCGCGTCGCCGAGGACGAAGAGGTTGGCGGGGAGCGCCGTGGCCCGGTCGAGGTGACGGCGGCGGTTGGCGGTGGCACGGCTGGTGGCCACGGGGGTGAGCGGTGTCATGTGTTGGAGGGCGTGCGCGATCTCGGCGGTGGGCAGGGAGGCGGCGAAGGGGAGGAAGTCGTTCTCCTGCCTGGTGGGGCGATCCGGGCCGATCCCGAGGAGGGTGACGATCCAGCGCCCGTCCTCGATGGGGGCGATCACCGCGCCGCGTGTCGTGGCGGGGGCGTTGAGCAGGCTGTAGCAGGCGCGCCAGCCCAGGTCGTCGGCGGAGCTCCTACGGTACAACCGGGTGGCATAGCTCAGTTGGGGGTCGACCACGCTCTCGGGTACCGGTTCGGGGCAGCCGAGCGTCTTCAGCCAGGCGGGGAGCCGGGAGCCGCGCCCGGAGGCGTCCACAACCAGTTGGGCAGGGATGTCGGCTGTGGTTCCGCCCCGCAGGTCCCGGACCCGGACGGCTGTCACGCGGTGTCTGGTGCCCATCAGGTGTTCGACGTGGTGGCGGTCGAGGAGGCGGACGCCAGGGAGTGCGGTGATCTGTTCTCTGACGACTGCTTCGATGAGTGGACGGCTGGCTCCGACCACCCTGAGGGCGGAAGGGGAGCGGACACCCCAGCCGTACGGGGTGTGAATGGCCAGGTCGGCGCCGACGTCGATGTTCTGTCCACCGCGCTGGAGGAGGGCGGCGGTGAATCCAGGAAGGAGTTCTTCTACGGTGCGCAGCCCCCGGGTGAACAGTGCGTGGACGTGTGCCCCCTGGGGGACCCCGGTGCGGTGTGCCGCATAGGTGGGCAGTTCGTCCCGGTCGAGGACGATGACCTGCCGGAAGTGTTCGGCCAGGACACGGGCGGTGAGGAGTCCCGCCATGCCGACGCCGATGACCACGGCCTGCCCCCGCCCGGGGCTCCCGGGTGCCTCGGGCGTCATCGCACCCCCCGGGTCTGGGGAGTGCTGGCCAGGAGAGCGCACGGGAGCAGGCCCGTGATCTCCGTGCTGGTGGCGACGGCGTGATCTGGGGTGGTTGCGGGGAGGGGGGACATCGGCACTCCTGGCCTCAGTCGGCTGATGCGGAATGTGGCGTTGCTGGTGCAGAGGCCCGCGCTTTCGGCGCAGCGCGCTGTGCGGTCCGGCTCCCCGACTTGGTGCTCGCGGGCAGAAACAGGGAGACCACGTACAGGGTGGACAGCATGGAGCCGAGGGTGACCAGAACGATGACGGACAGGAGCAGGTTGCTCATGGCGGTGGCACGGGCGATTACCGCAGGCCAGAAGAGGGCGGCGAGGTAGGCCAGATAACCGCTGCCCAGCAGCGGCAGGGCGAGCAGCCGGCGGATACCCCCGAAGGCTGCCACGGCGAGGTTGCCGATGTTCTGCCGGGTAGTGCTGATCAGGATGTCGCTTGCCTGGCAGGGAGAGGCGGCGCAACGGACCAAGGTCATGTCAGTGGCTCCTCGACTCGTGGTCCAGGGGTGGTAGCCCCACCGTCGATGACCTGCCGGAAGCGTCCGGTCAGGACACGAGCTGCGAAGTGCCCCGCTAGGCCGGCGCCGATGACCATGGCGCGTACTTGGCATGGACACTCCTGGGGTGCGGGAGAGGGGCGGCGGATCACCGATCGCGGCCGGCGTCGGCCTCGGCCGCGTTTTCCGGGCGGGCGTGGGGCGGCGGGGGTCACACGAACGGCAGTGGCAGATGATTGGCCGTTATCGATCCTGGCAGCAGAGTGAAGAGCCGGAAGGCAGTGCAGTCGAGCATCACGGACACGTCCAGGATCCCGATGACGGCGAGTGCCCGGATGGGTGTCCTGGCCCGGGGCGGCATCAGGGTGGTGCCGCGGAAGACGGTGTTGTTGGGGCCGCGGTGGATGTAGTAGTGCCGGATGAGCCAGGCGGTTCCGTACCAGAAGATCCCGGATGTCAGTGGCAGGTAGACGGGGACCTGGTACCACTCGGTGGAGAAGAGCGTCAGGAGCGGGACGCCTTCCCTGTAGGCGTAGGCGCCGGTCCGGATCCAGATGATCTCGATGGGCAGTCCGATGCCTGCGCAGATACCGAGTCCTGTGGCGGCGAGGCGGATTCCGCTCAAATTGGGCCACCGCCGCAGGACCCAGAAGTGCATGACGGCGGCGGCGGTGAGCGCGAACACTAGGCCGGTGAGGTATCCGACACCGGTGACCAGAAGAGGTTCGACCTTGACTGAGGGGTCGGGGAATCCGAAGACCTCCGGCCAGGCCGGTAGGTATTCGCCCCAGGAGGGGATGTGCAGGCTCGCGGAGTTGAGCATCCCCATGGGGGAAAAGTAGGGGTCGAGCCCCGCCTGGGAGACGAATCCGAGCAGCAGCAACGCGTCAATGGTCAGGCGGCGTTCGGCGATGCAGCGGCGTGCGATCCAGACGACGAGCGGGACGACCATCACGATAACGAGGAACTGCGCGGTCCAGAGCAGGGTCTGATGGGTCCTGCTCAGTGTGCCGAGGTCGCCGGTGCTCAGCCAGAGCTGCCCCGAGGCAAGGTAGCGCACCGCCACGTATGCCTCCAGGCCAAGGAAGAGGGCCCCAACGGTGGCCCAGAGGACCACCGGTGTGGGACGGCGCCGTCGGACGGGGGGCGCCGACGCCCGGGCGGGCTCGCGCTCGGCCTTGGCCGGGTCGGATTCGGGTCGGGTGTACACGGCCATCACCTCCGGGAGGTTTGATCCGCCAGGCCCATCGCGTCCAGGAGCCAGGCGGTCAGTGATGCGGGGCTGGGTTTGACCCAGATCACGCCGGGTTTCATTTCGATGTGCAGGGCGTGCTGGAGGCGCTGCTGGAGCTGGAGGGCGCCCAGGGAGTCGAGGCCGAGGATGACCATGCTGGTGTGCGGACCGATGTGGCGGGTGGTGCCGCCAAGCAGTTCGCGTACGGTCCCGATGATGAAGGTCTCCAGGATCTCCCGGCGCTCCGGCGGGCTCTCGGCTGCGAGGAGCTGGCCGCGTACCGCGGTCTCGTCTTCTTCGGGTTCCTCGCCGGTGAGCAGCGGGGCGAGCAGGGTGGAGGTGCGCAGGGCCGGATAGGGCGCGATCCACTGGGCGGTGTCCAGTGGGGAGTACGCGATCTGGCGGTGTCCGGCGGTCAGGATACGTTCGAGTGCGTCGATGCCTTCGGCGGGGCTGATGGTGAGGAAGCCCCGGTCGGCGAGGTGCTGTCCGCGGCCGACTTCGCTCCAGGCGCCCCAGTGGATACCGGTGGCGGGCAGACCGTGGTCGAGGCGGTGGCCCACCAGGCCGTCGAGGAAGGCGTTGGCCGCAGCGTAGGCGGCCTGTCCCGGGGAGCCGATCAGGGAGGCGACGGAAGAGTACAGGATGAAATGATCGAGATCGCTCTGCGCTGTGGCCTGGTGAAGGGCCCAGGCGCCGTCGGCCTTGCCGCGCCAGACCCGTTCCAGGAGAGTGTCGTCGAGGCGGGTGATGGTGGCGTCCTCGACGACACCGGCCGCATGGAACACCCCGCGCAGGGTGCAGCCGTCCGCGCCGGCCACTGCGACCGCCCGTGCGGCCACCGCCGGGTCACCGATGTCACCGCAGGCGATGTGGATGTCGGTACCCGCATTGCGCAGGGTGTCCAGCCGGGCTTCGGTTTCGGCGACGGGGGCGGAACGTGCGCTGATGACGATCCGGCCCGCGCCGCTCCGCGCGAGCCATTCGACGGTGAGCAGGCCGAGACCGCCCAGACCACCGGTGACCAGGTAGGCCGCGCCGGGCCGCACCGGCGCTCCGGTCCTGTCGGCAAAGCTGTCGCCGTCCGCCCCGGTGCGTACCTGGGCGATGTGGCGTCCCACAGGCGACAGTGCGATCTCGGTGAGGGGCTGCTGGCAGTCGAGCAGCTCGCTCACGATGTCCGGGTACGGCGCCTGGTGCGGCGCGAACTCCAGGACGCCGGCCCGCAGCTCGGGATGCTCGTATGCGACGACCCGCAGCAGGCCGCGGACGGCGGCCGTGGTGAGCGGCGCACGGCCCGCACGGCTGAGAACCCACAGCCGGGGAGGGTGCTCCCCCTGCGACAACCGGCGTACCAGCGTGACCACGTGGGCAACCGATGTCCGGGCGGCGCTGGGGGTGTCAGCGGACTGCTGCTCGTCGCCCAGAGCGAGGACGACTCCCGTACGGGGGGCCGGAACATCCGTGCCGTTGAGGGCGGCGGCCAGAGGCAGGAGCCGGCTGCCGGCTGTCTGCTTGTTGAGTTCCAGGGCGAGATCCGCGGGCCAGGAGCTGTCGTCGGCGGCGAGGACGGTCCAGGTGCTCTCCGTGGCCCGGGGCCGGCCTTCAGGGGCGGGGGCGGGGACCCATTCCTGGTGGAGCAGGCGGGCAGTGAAGCGTTCGGTGGGCGGGGTGATGTTGGCGATGCGCAGTCCGCAGAGCTCGGCGACGACGGTGCCGTCGGCAGTGGCCAGCCAGCCAGAGGCCGTGCAGCCCAGATCATCGGCCTGGTGAAGCCGTACCAGGGCCCTGCGGGCGTGGGCGGTCGGCCCGTGGACCCGTACCTTCCCGAATCCGGCGACGACCACCGGGCCCGGGGTGAGCGTGTAGTGGGCAAGCCAGGCCGCCACCGCGGTCTGCACCACCTGGTCGGCGAGTGCTGGGTGCAGGGCCATGGCCCCCGCGGAGACCTGGGCGCTCTCATGGGTGTGCAGTACGGACAGGGACAGATCCTCGGTGGGGTGCACCTGGATGCGGTCCAGAGCGGTGAAGGCGGGGCCGTGGAAGACGTTGTGCTTGTCCCGGAAGGTCCGGTGCAGGGCCGCGATGTCGTAGTCCCGCCAGTCCTTGGGGTCCAGGTCGGCAGGGGCGAGCGGCGTGGGGCGCTCATCCTCGGGCAGCGGGCCTGCGCTACCCCGGGCGTGCACGGTCACGCCGTCCTCGCCGACGGTCACGATCTCAATGCGCACGGTGTCGCCGTCGCGGACCAGCCGGGTGGTGACCTGCGGCTCGGGATCGAGGACGAGCGGAGTCAGCACGCTGACGTCCCAGGCGGCGACGCGTCCGGTACCGAACACGCAGGCTGCGGCGGCCAGCATCATCTCCACGACTCCGGTGCCGGGCAGCACAGGCACGTCCGCCACCGCGTGGTCGGCAAGCCAGGGCAGCAGCCGCGGGCCGACGGGCGTCTGCCACAAATGGCGCCCGGGGACATCGGGATCGTGGACGTGGCCGCCGAGCAGCGGATGCTGCGCCGCTCCCGGAAGGGCGGGAGCCACCAGGCGGTAGACGGGCTCGTCGCCGCCGTGACGGGTGCGGTGCCAGTCGGTGACCGGAACGTCTGCGAGGTCACCGCCCCCGTAGTGGCTGGCGAAGTCGATGCCGTCATATCCGGCCACGTGGAGCGTGCCGAGGTGGGTCAACAGCGCGTCCTGGTCGTCCGTCCCCTGGCGCAGGCTGCCGACGGCGACGGTATCGGGGGCGGCGTCAGCACGGGCGGTGTCCAGGATAGGGCGTACCGCGAGGGGGTGGGCGGTGCACTCGATGAACAGCCGGTGCCCGGCGGCGAGCGCGGCGGAGACAGCCGTGTGGAACCGGACCGTCTCGCGCTGATTGCGCACCCAGTACGCCCCGTCCAGCAGCCCGGGGTCCAGCGGGTCGGGCGACACAGTGGAGTAGAAAGGGATCTGGGGATGCGCCCGGGGGACGTCGGCCAGCTTCATGCGCAGCCGGGCCAGGATGGGGTCGACCTGCGGGGAGTGCGAGGCCACGTCCACTTCGATCAGCTTGGCCACCACGCCGTCGGCCTCCCACCGCTCGACCAGAGCGGCGATCTGTACGGCGTCCCCGGAGACGACCGTGATGCCGGGTGAGGTGAGCACGCCCAAGGTCACCCCGTCTGCCCCGGCCTCGTCGATCGCCGCCTGCGCCTGGGCGGCGCCGAGCATCACCGAGGCCATGGCCCCGCCGGAGATGGTGGCCAGCAGTGCCGAGCGGCGGCAGATCACCTTCACGCCGTCCTCCAGGCTCAGGCCGCCCGCCACGACCATCGCGGCGACCTCCCCCAGCGACTGCCCGATGACGGCCGCGGGCTCGATCCCCCAAGACCGCCAGACCGCCGCGAGCGCCACCTGGATGCTGAAGAGAACGGGCTGGATACGCTCCACCCCGACCAGCCGCTCCGGGTGTTCGATCACCTCGCGTAGCGAGAACCCGGCCTCAGTGCGGATCAGCGGTTCCAGTTCGTCCACTGCCGCGGCGAACACCGGTTCACTCGCCAACATGCCCCGGCACATGCCGGGCCGCTGCGAGCCCTGCCCGGTGAACACGAACACTGGACCCGAGTGCCGGGGCGGCAGCACAGGGGTACCGGAGACCACCCCGTCGGCCGCCTCCTGCACGGCGAAGGTGCGGGCCCTGGCGGCGAGTTGACGGTGGTCGCGGGCGACGATGGCCAGGCGGTGGTCCGCGTGCGAACGCCGCTGGGCCAGTGTGTGGGCCACATCCAGCAGTCCGGTGCCGGCTCCGGGACCCTCCGCCCATGCGGCCAGGCGGGACGCCGAACGGGTCAAGGTCTGCGGGGAACTGCCCGACAGAGCGAACAGCCGGGCCTGCCCCTCGGCCAGCCGGGGACGGTGAGGCCGGGCGCGCGCGGTGGGGGCGGACTCGAGAACCACATGGGCGTTGGTGCCGGTCACCCCGTACGAGCAGACAGCCGCCAGCCGCGCCTGGCCGTCCACCGGCCACGCGGCGAGCTCGGTCGGCACAAAGAGCCGGGAGTCCTCGCCCCGCGAGATGGCGGGATTCCACTCCTTGAAAGTGGCGTTGGGAGGGATGGCACCGCGCCGCAGGGACTCCATCGCCTTGATGGCGCCCGCGATACCGGAAACCGGCTCGGAGTGCCCGATGTTCGTCTTGATCGAGCCGAGAGCGCACCGACCCCGGCCGCGCCCGTAGACGGCGTTGATGGAGGTGTACTCGACCGGGTCACCCACAGCAGTGCCCGGGCCGTGGGCCTCTACCAGTCCGACCTCACCCGGGTCGATGCCCGCCTTGGTCACCGCCTCCCTGAACAGCTGCTGCTGCATGGACGTGGAGGGCGCCGTCAGGCGGCTGGCCTGGCCGTCGTTGTTCACCGCGCTGCCCCGGATGACGGAAAGGACCCGGTCCCCGTCCCGCCGCGCATCGGCCAGCCGCTTCAGCACCAGCACACCCGCACCCTCGCCCCGCACATAACCGTCGGCACGGGAGTCGAAGGCATAGCACGCGCCGCTCCCGGACAGCAGCAGGGGAGCCTCGCAGTAATGCGTTTCCGGCGAGAGCATCAGCAGCACGGCACCGGCCAGGGCGGTGTCGCACTCTCCCAGCGTGAGCGCCCCGCACGCCGTGTCCAGCGCGACGAGACCGGATGAGCAGTGCGTGCTGACGACCATCACCGGCCCGCGCAGATCCATCGAGAAGGCGACCCGTCCGGCCGCGCCGGCGGTGAAGTTCCCGAACAGATAAGGGCTGTTGGGGGCATCCTCCACCGGCCGTGCCTCACGGAAGAGATTGTCCGGCGCGTACGTGCCCACATAGACACCAGTCCGTGAACCGCGGATCCGGTCCATCGGCACACCCGCATGCTCCACAGCCTGCCAGGCCACCTCCATCAGCACCCGGAACTGCGGATCCACCCACCTCTGCTCCATCGGAGCGACCGAGAACGCTTCAGGCTCCCACGCCCACACATCCCCTTCCAGGAAACAGCCGTGCCCCGCCCGCTCGGCCAGCTCCGGATCGTGCAAGGCCGCAAGCCGCCCCGCCCCCCACCGGTCAGCCGGCACCGGCCCCACCGTCTGTCGGCCCTCGGCCGCCAGATTCCACAGCTCCGCCGCGCTCTCCACACGGCCGGGAAACCGGCACCCGACTCCGACGATCGCGATGGGCTCGCGTTCTGAAGCAGACATGGGTGCGCCTCCGCACTACTCGGCGATCGCGGTGCTGTATGCGAACTGGAAGACCGGAATCTGTTGCCCGTCGACCAGGGCCACCTCACCCGTGGCCTCGAAGCGCTGATGCCGTCCGTACTAGGCCACCACCACCCGTGCATCATCAGCCGTACCGTCCAGCACTTGGTGCACACGCGGGACTTCGGGAGCTGACTCTGATCCTGCGGTGCCCGGGCCGCACCGTGCTATCGATGTCACTCCCTTTGTGCTGCGCAGAAAAGCCTGATCAGGGGGCGCACTGATCGGAAGAGAGCACTTCACCATGCTGCGGATGCCATAGAGAGGTCTCCGCACACGAGCGCCCCCTTGAGCTCCGGTGCGCAGTCAAGCGCTCCGCCGTATAATCCGGCGCCGTCAACCCGCGAGGACGCATCGACCAGGCCCAGGGCCAACGGTAACGCAGCACGGTTCTCACAAATGGCCAAATGAGAAGCCGCCCCGGCCGTCCGCCCAGTGTCCGAAATGTTCGCCCTCCACGTTCTCAATCGGCCTCTCGGAATGCTTTATTGAAACGCCGTCATGGCTGTAGCTTCTGAGGCGTGACTGACGAGGGGTTCGACGCCCCCCCCGTGCCATCGAGCGCCAGCCCTGCCCGTCCTGTGACGTGCCCGCCGGGGCGGCGTGCCGCACCGGGGCCGGGAAGACCGCGGCGAAGTACCACACCCGCCGCCTCCAGCTCGTGCCCCGCGTCGCCGAGGAACTCCACATCCTCACCCCGCCCGACCGCCACCCCGGTAGACGCTGGACGCTGGGCCCCGAGCCCGGTACACCAGCGGCGGCCGAGCCCGCGCCGCTCGCGGCGGGGATCACCGCGGTCCGCATCGGCTACGCCCGCTGCTCGACCGCCACCCAGGAACTCCAGTCCCAGCTCGACGCCCTCACCCCGGTCTGCTTCGAGGTGTTCCACGAGAAGGTCTCCACCCGTGTCAAGGTCTGGCCCGCATACGAGAACGCCGTCGCGATGGCGGTCCGCTTCAAGAACCTGCACCCCGACGTCCAGGTCATCCCGACCGTCCACGAGTTCCGCCGCCTCGGCCGCGGCATCGACCTCCTCGTCACCGTCGAGGACCTGCGCAAGATCGGTATCGCCCTGGAATTCCTCACTGGCCCCATTGAGAAACTTCGCACCCGGACAGCCAGTTGACGTGCCCGCCGTCGGATTCACTCGTGCCTGGCCAGCCGCATGGGCCACGAACTGCGGCTCAGAACCCGTCTTTGAACCTCAAGGGCCAGCGAAGAACTCAGCGGCGTCCAAGCCGCGTCCTCGTGCCCTCTTCTCCGATCAGTGTCCTCGCGTGCTGCGGCGAGGACGCCCCCGCGCTCTGTCCGCCCATGGATTCCCCGGTGAACTGGCCACCCCGAACGAGATGTTCGAGTCGGCAGCGGGGGACGACGTTATCTGGGGTTCGTGAGCTGAATGGGTGGTTCACAGCTTTGATCATCGCCCTGTCTCGGCAGGTCGGTGCATGCCATCGGTTGTATCTCGGGGCTTTGTCTACGGGCGGGTCTGAGGTGGAAGGGGGAGGTGGAGGAGGGTGTGGAGGTCGACGACCCGGTAGCCGTGGGCGGTGATCGCGTCGAGGATCCGCGGGAGGGCCTGGGCGTCGATCACCTCGGTGCGGCCCTCAAATGCCCCGACGTGCTTCTGCGGGATCGCCCCTGGGTGAAGGGCCTCCAGTGCCCTGCGCACGGCGCGTTCCACGGTCATGTCGCCCTCGGTGCCCTTCCACCCGTTGGTGTCGGTGGTGAATTCGATGTCCGTGAATCCCAGCCTGTTGACCTCCCTGATCTGTGCGGGGCTGGTCTCGCTGTAGGGGAACCGGAAGAACGGGGTCAGAGCCTCTGCTGCCCCGGCCGCGCGCAGAGCCCGGTCCGCTGCCAGGATTTCGAGGCGTTGTCCGGCCGTGGTCAGGTCCTTGAAGTAGGGGTGGCTGTAAGAATGGTTGCCCAGGCCGTGTCCCGCGGCCGCGATATTTCTCACCGCTTGGGGATATCGGTGGGCGAAGTCGCCGGTCAGGAAGAACGTGGCAGGCTCGTGTCGGCGGGCGAGCTCGCCGAGGACGAGCCGGGCCCAGGCCGAGGGCCTGCAGCTGACCGGCGAGGGCGGGCTGCTGCAGCAGCTGACCAAGCGGCTGCTGGAGTCCGCTCTCGAGGGCGAGATCACCGACCACCTCGGCTATGACAACCACGATCCGGCGGGCAAGGACGGCGGCAACTCCCGCAACGGCAAACGCTCCAAGACCGTGCTGACCGAGGTGGGACCGGTGGAGATATCGGTGCCCCGCGACCGGGACGGCTCCTTCGAACCGAAGATCGTAAAGAAGCGGCAGAAGCGCCTGACCGGTGTCGACGAGATGGTCATCTCGCTGGCCGCCAAGGGCCAGACCACCGATGAGGTCCAGGCCCATCTCGCGGAGGTCTAGGGGCGGAGGTCTCCCGGCAGACCATCTCCACGATCACGGACAAGGACCTGGACGGCATGGCCGAGTGGCAGAACCGGCCGCTCGACGTCGTTTATCCGGTGGTCTTCATCGACGCCATCCACGTCAAGATCCGCGACGGCGCGGTCGCCAGCCGGCCGATCTATGTGGCCATGGCCGTGGCTACCGAGGGGCGACGCGAGATCCTCGGGCTGTGGGCCGGCGACGGCGGCGAGGGCGCCAAGCACTGGCTGCACATCCTCACTGAGATCAAGAACCGCGGTGTCAGCGACGTGCTGATGCTGGTCTGTGACGGGCTCAAGGGCCTGCCCGAGGCAGTGGAGACGGTCTGGCCTCGCACGATCGTGCAGACCTGTGTGGTCCATCTGCTGCGGAACTCCTTCCGCTATGCGGCCCGCCAGGACTGGGACAAGATCGCCCGCCTCCTCAAGCCCGTCTACACGGCGCCGACCGAGGAGGCCGCCCTGGAGCGGTTCGCCGAGTTCGTCGACGCCTGGGGCAGGAAGTATCCGGCGATCGTGAAACTGTGGGAGAACGCCGGGGAGGAATTCACCCCGTTCCGGCGGTTCGACACCGAGATCCGCCGCATCGTCTGCACGACGAACGCGATCGAGTCGGTGAACGCGCGGATCCGCCGGGCGGTCAAGGCTCGCGGACACTTCCCCAACGAGCAAGCCGCGTTGAAGTGCGTCTACATGGCGATCATGTCGCTCGATCCCACGGGCAAGGGACAGGCCCGCTGGACCATGCGCTGGAAGACCGCGTTGAACGCCTTCGACATCACCTTCGACGGCCGGCTCTCAGCCGCCCGGCAGTAACCCAACCACCCCAGTTACACCGCTCGTTTGACAGACCCACCACTGCCGCCTCCACGTCGGCCGGCGACTACGTGGATGTGCTTTCGTAAGATTCGCGCGGCTCGCTGGCCTCGGGGTCGGACAGCGGGGTGACGAGCTGTCGCTCAGCGACTTCCAGGCCATGTTGGCGAGCTGACCGCGTCGGCACCCCGCAGCAGATGTTGGTGGGTGCCGACGCGTTCGCATCCGCTGGGCGGCTGGGGTAAGTGGTCAACGCTGGAATTTCTTCGGGGGGTTGATCCGAGAAGGGGGTTTGTGGCGGGACCGGTCCGGGTCGTCTTGGTTGCATGGCGAGGCTGCTGCCAGGGCCGGGGCCGCCGTGTCAGCGCCGCCGCTCCTGCTGGCCGGGCCTGGTCGCTGATCGCCCAGTGAGGGGTGTCGTTGACGAGTGAGTCAACCACGCCCTGGTGGTCCAGACGGCGAGGCGGGCCTGTGTCAGCTCAGCGTGTACTCCAAGACGTAGGAGTGGCTGCCGTCCTCGGACTGGATGATCTCGAAGGCACCCGTGATCCCCGCGAGGTCGCCGGAGCCCGTTCCCTGGACCACGCGGATCGCGATCTGCTCCCCGTGGCTACCGGGCGCGCTGTGCTGGAGGACGAAGGAGCCCTTGCGGCCGTTGAGTTCGCCGGTGAATCGCTCCACGGCGACATAGGCCGCGGGACTGCCCTCGGTGTCGGCCACCGACAGCATGTTCACGGTGCTGGTGCCGGCCAGGCCACCGTGGAAGGTCTTGGTGATCCGCACGCGGCCAAGCGCGGCGCCCGGGCCTTCGTCGAGCACCTCCGGTTCGAATGATGTGAGGTCGAACGTTCCGCTGGCCTTCGTGCTCATTCTGCGCCCCTGGAGTCTTGATCGTCTGTATCGCGCAGCAGCCTTGCACACAGCACTGACAATCCCTGCACGGGGACCGTCGAAGGCCCGGCTCAGTACTTCCGGCAGCGGGCCGACAGGGCGTCGAGGTCGGTCTGCATGGTGAGGTGGAGCTGGTCGAGGGCAGAATCGGGCTTGCGGGAGATCTCGCCGAAAGCAACTCGGGGCGGCGCCGGGGGCGTTGCCATGACGTCGCAGGATACAGGGACGGGTGTGGCCCGGTGTCGGCCCGTTCCCCGTTGCCCTTGAAGGATCGGTCGCTCTCCTCCCGCGCCCCTCGCCTCTGCCGTGCCCGTCGTGCTGACCGCCTCCGAGCGTCACCGGCTGAAGAAGATGGCGTACGGCCACACGACTGCGCATCAGGCCCGGCAGTGGGCAACCATCGTGCTGCTGGCGGCCCGAGGGGGTCCCCATGCCCGGATAGCTGTGCAGAGGCGGCTGCACGTGGACACGCTGCGCACGTGGCGGGGCCGCTTCGCCGCTGGAGGACTGTGTGCCCTGGCCGACCGTAAGCGGTCCGGCCGGCCAGTGTCGTTCACCGCGTAGCAGGTTGCCGAGGTCAAGGCGCTGGCGTTCAGTTGCCCGCTGGGACCGGCGCGCCGCTGTCGCGCTGGTCGTGTCCGGAGCTGGCCCGGGAGGTGGTCGACCGGTCCATCGCCGGGTCGATCTCCCCTTCCACCGTGCGGCGCTGGCTCAAGCAGGACGCGCTCAAGCCCTGGCAGTGCCGATCCTGGATTTTCGTGCGCGACTCTGCCTTCCGCCCCAAGGCCGCGCGCGTGCTGGACCTGTACGCCCGCACCTTCGACGGCGTCCCGCTGGGCGAAGACGAGTACGTGATCTCCGCGGACGAGAAGACTTCCCTCCAGGCGCGCTGCCGCTGCCACCCGAACCTGGCACCTGGGCAGGCCCGAGCGGCGGCTGGTCGACCTGTCCCACATCCACCTGTCGAAGGTGAAGGTCGGCAAGGAGTGGGTGGAGCTGGACGGCTTGCTGCTGCCCAGCCCGTTCACGCCGAAGGGCGAGCGCCCGACGGGGCCGCCCTGGTACGCGACGCCCACCGTCGCCTACGCCCAGGAGCTCGGCTACGAGGTGCGCCCGATCGAGGCGTGTGTCCGGTACGACAAACGCCGCTATCTGGACGGCTGGTACAACCGGCTCCGCGACGCCTGCCTCGCCACGATGGCCGACCTCGGCGTCGACGCCGGCCTCGCCCCGGCCGGCTTCCTCGCCTCGATGGACGGCTACAAGTACCGCGGCCCGCACCTGGCGATCGTCGCCTCGGCGATCAAGGCCACGGTCAAGGGCGGCCTGGGCAACGACAACTCGAAAACGTCAGTAGGACGACGGCGCTGGGTCGTCGAGCGCACCATGTCGTGGCTGTCCGGCTACCGGCGGCTCAGCCCCCGCTACGAACGCGATCCCCGCAACTACCTGGCCTTTCCCGGACTCACCGCCGCCCTGTGCTGCTACAAGCGACTGATCCGCCTCACCACATAGGACACGGTCTGAGTCGAGGATGCCGAGGTCGGCGTCGGGCGGGCAGTGGGTGCAGGCGGTGGTGCCGTCGGCGAGCAGGCGACGTGCTTCGTCCAGGCCGATGGGGTGACGTCGTTTGCCGGCCATGTGGCAGGCGCCGCGGTGGACTCGTGTGGGCAGCCGTCCGACGCCGATGCCGAGTTCGGCGATCCAGTACGGGGGCCGTGGCTTCATCCGGCGGGCGTGCTCTTTCTCGGCCTGCGGCTGCTGGAATCAGGATGGTCAAGGTTGTCTGGTGTCAGTCGGCGGAAGGCACTACGGCAGCGGACGCCGTGTTCGTGGTGGCCTTCGGCGGGACGTACGCTCCCCGGCGGGGCGCCGGTCCGCCGTCAGACGGCGCGCCAGCGCGCGCTGGCCCAGGAGAAGGCCCCGAAGGACATGAGGCCGACCGCTATCAGCGCCAGCAGCCATGGCCCCGCAGGGGTGCCGGCGAACGTGCGCAGGGTGTCGTCCATCCCCTTGGCCTCGCCGGGCCTGTGGCGGACGGCCGCGGCGATGGCGAAGCAGCCCGCGGTGGCGAAGACGACACCCCGGGCCGTACCGCCGAACATGCCGAAGAAGGACACGATTTTGCGCATCCTCTGCGACATGGCGAACATCCTCAGGTGCTTCTCGAACCTGCGCAGGAGGGCCCGGATGGCGATCCATATGCCGACGGCGGTCACCGCGGCCCCCGCCACGCCGACGATCCACTGTCCGCCCGGCCAGGCGAGCGCCTTCGCCGTGACGTCCTGGGAGTTCTTGTCGGAACTGCCACTGCCGCTGCCCTTGTCCCCGGCCGCGTAGGAGAGCACGGAGTACGCGACGAATCCGTAGAAGCAGAAACGGCCCGCGGCCATCGCCCTTCTGCCCGGCTTCCCGCCGTCGGGGCCCGCCTGCCCGAAGACAGCCTCGGACAGCCGCCACAGAGCCATCCCGGCCAGGGCAATGCCGAGCAACCACAACAGTACGGTCCCGAAAGGCTTCTGAGCGATTTCGGCGACCGCGCCGCCCCGGTCGGCCTGTCTGCCCCCGCCGGTGAATGCGATCCGCAGTGAGAGAACGCCGATCAGCGCGTAGATGACCCCGCGGCCGACGAAGCCCGCACGGGCCGCCGCCGCGACCGCTCTGCCGTCCGCTGCACGGTGGACCTGACCCAGTTGGCGTGTGGTTGCAGATGCCGATTTATTAGCCATGTCCTACCGGATGCCCCCGAAGGGCGATGCCATCCTGGCCGCCGGCCAGCGTCTCGCCGGGACACGCTGCCGGCAGGGAGCGGCGCTCGACCTCCCCAGGTGCCGCGCCGCTCCGCCCGCCAACGCACGACGACTACCCGTGGAATGCCGCCCTACTCTGTCCGATGCCGGCCGCCGGGCCACCGCACGTGCCGACATCGTCCCCTGCCGGAGCAGGCCCTGCGTGCTGCGACCGCGGCACCGCAGAGGGCTCCTGAATCCGTGCCGGACCACCAGGGTCCTGCGGACGGCCGTACGAGTGGCGCGGACGAATCCCGGGAGCGCCAGGGCCAGTGGGCCGCCCGGTATCGGGCATCAGCGCGGCGAGGGAGCCGATGCGAACAACGAGAAGAAGGAGGCGGCGCTCGCTTAAGACCGTGTCCTATGTGGTGAGGCGGACGAGTCGCTTGTAGCAGCAGAGGGCTGCGGCAAGTCCGAGAAATGCCAGGTAGTTGCGGGGATTGCGTTCGTAGCGGGGGCTGAGTCTGCGGTAGCCCGACAGCCACGACATCGTGCGCTCGATCACCCACCTGCGGCGGCCCAATCGCTCGCTGGACTCGGTGCCTCTTCGCGTGATCCGGACTCCGATGCGCTTGCCACGTAACCATTTCCGCAGATCAGCACGATCGTAGGCCTTGTCCGCGTGTAGGCGCTGGAGCTTGAGGTACCGGCCGCGATCGGGGTCGTGTCTCGTTTGGTGACCCTCGACCATGGGCTTCAGCCCTTCGCTGTCGTGTGTGTTGCCGGCCGAGACGCCGACGAGGAGGGGCAGTCCGTTCGCGTCCGACAGGACGTGCATCTTGTAACCCGGCTTGCCGCGGTCCACGGGGCTCGGACCTGTGTGTTCGCCCCTTTTTTAGCGCGGACGTGGGCGGTGTCGAGTACGACGCGGGTGACATCGATGAGGCCGGCGTCGTCAAGCTGGTGCAGTACGGCCTCGTGGAGGCGGCCCCAGACACCGGCCCGCGACCAGATCAGGAATCGGCGGTGGGCCGTCGACTTCGATATGCCGAAACAGGGCGGCAGTCGGCGCCAGGCGCAGCCGCTGACCAGGACGTAGATGATCGCTGCGAACAGCGTCTCATCAGGCGTGTCCTGCGTTCCACCGCCCTGCGGCCGCACTCTCGAGGGCGGGATCAACGGCTTCGCGATCTCCCACAGCCCGTCCGGAACAATCCAACTCCACGTACCCCGCCCCATGCCCAGAACAACGACGCCTCACCACATAGGACACGGTGTAAGACGTCGCCCGGCCTCGGCAGGCGGCGATGCGCGAGCAGTTGCTTGCGCTCGCGCCGACCGATCCCGAGCGCGACGACCAGGAGCCGGAGTCCGGCCGGCTGGAGACGGTCGAGCTGACGGCGCTGCGGGCCCTGCGGGAATCCCGCACCGACGTGGAAGTCCGACCTCACAGCCGACGGCTGCGTCGCCTCGGGGACGCCTTCACGCAGCGGCTGGCCAGGACCGCGCCGTGATGGACCCCTGCGCCCACCGCGACGAGGCGGACAGGCCGCACCCGGTGCGCGAGGACGATCAGCGGATGCACCGTCCCGTAGGAGCCGGCCCGCACCGCGGCACTGGCGTGGAAGGGAGATTCCGGCCTCGAGACAGCCTCGAGATGTCCCTCCAGCTCACCGACACCGCCCGCTCCGTTCCGGCCGCCTTGAGGTCGCGCCCGCGGCCGTTCCGCTCCGGCCGAAAGGCGGCCGTCTTCTGGAGGCGGAGACCGGCGTTGACATCGTGGAGCGGACCTGTCGGGCGATGTCAGCTCTCCTCGGCCGAGGCGATTGCACCGGCTTCGTCAGGCCGGTGTGTCCGGATGTTGCATCGTGTGTTCAAGTGCCCTGGGCTGCTGGGGGGTTACCGTCGGCCCTCGTAGGTGGAGGGACGACGTCATGGTGGGTGCCTGCCGTGCGAGGGACGGTGTTGTCCAGCATTCTGCGGGTGAGCGCGGCGCGGTTCGAGACGCCGAGCTTGCGGTAGACCTGTCTGAGGTGGGTCTCCACGGTCCGCACGCTGAGGAAGAGTGTGGTGGCGATCCCGGCGTTGGTCATGCCGGTGCTGGCGAGATCGGCGATCTCTCGTTCGCGGGCGGTCAACGACGGCAGTGCGCCGGTCGTGCCGGTGAGCTCGGCCAGCCGGGACCGCTGACGGCTCACGTCACCGAGCAGGCGTGCGGAGCGGCACTGGTCTGCGAGGACCGCGGCTCCCTCCAGCCAGTCGGCCACACCGTGTGTGCGTCCCGCGTTCAGGGACAGTTCCGCAGCCGCGAGCAGGGTCGCGCAGGCCTCGATGCGCTCACCGCTCAGGGAGAAGTCGGAGAAGGCTTCCACCGCCTTGTGCAGGGCGGCTTCGATCTGGCCGTGTGCGGCGTGGGCGCGCATACGGGCGCGCAGGGCGAAGCCCTTCCGGCCGGGGGAGGGGAGCTGTTCGACGGATCGCTCGGCGAGCTCTGCCCAGTGTGCGACCGCCTCGCGGTCGCACGCGGCGAGTGACGCCTGAGCCAGGGTGTCGCACCAGCGGGGCTTGCGCCAGGCGGTGAGATGGGGCAACTCGGCGCCGCCGGCGGCATCCAGCAGAAGCCACCGGGCCCGCGCGGGATCGCCGGTGCGCAGCACGAGCTCGGCGTGGAAGCAGCGCACGGTGACCGCCCACGCGGTCGGCGTGTCGCCGCAGACGGCCAGGGCGCGGGTGGCCGATGCCTGCGCCTGCTCCAGGTCACCTGGCCTGTCCCGCCAGAAAAGGACCTCGGCCCGCACCATGGCGCCGACAGCCTCCTCCGACGCAATGACGACTCCCTCGCGCCGCAGAGTGATCCTTTCGAGCGTGGCCAGCGCACCGTCCAGGTTTCCCAGGCGCAGCCGGGCGTTGGCGAGCACGGTGAGGATCTGGGGCTCGATGTAGGTCTGGCCGGTTCGCCGGGACAGAGCCGACGCCCGGGTCAGGTGCCGATCGGCGTCCAGCAGCCGTCCCAGCATGCCTTCGCTCAGGGCCAGTTGAACCGCGGCCTCCAGGTTGGTCAGCACAGCGGTGTCGGAGGAAGAGTCGATGAGTTCGGCCGCGGCCGCCGCCCGCGCCTGTGCCGTGAGCAGGTCGCCGGTGAACAGGTAGCCGAGTGCGGCCTGGGCCAGGGCCCGGGCCTCGCCGACGTGATCGAGGTGCCGGTGGGCGATCGCCGCGGCGGTGTCGGCATGCTCGCGGGAGGCCTCGTACTCCTGAAGGTCGTAGGCGTGGTCGGCGAGTTCGGTGTGCAGGGCCGCAGCGATCACCACGTCCTTGTCGGACAGCACCGCCAGACCGGTCCGTGCCAGGGCGCCTGCCTCGCTGTACCGGCCGAGGCGGCGTTCGAGCCGGCTGGAGTCGGCGAGCGCGGTCGCCTCGTCGGGCAGACCGGCCATGGCCGATCTCAGGGCGTCGAGCAGCTCCCGACCTTCGGAGGCGTCCCCGGTCAGCAACTGGGCACGTGCCAGGAGGACCTGGGCCTCGTGCCGGTGATCCTGGCCCTCACCAAGCAGCGGCAGGGCGGCTCTCAGATAGCCCGCCGCGACGCTGGGCGAGCTGTACAGAAGGCTGCGTGCGGCTGCGATCAGAACCGTCACGTGCTGCGGACAGTTCGGATCGGCGGCGGCGGCGACATGCCGGGCACGCCGTGCGACGGGTACGGCCTGCTGGGCGAGTGCGGCGTCGGCCCGGCGGTGCAGGTCGGTGCGCCGGCTGGGGTCCATCCGTTCGTAGACGACCTGGCTCACCGCTCGGTGGCGTACCGCGAGCTGAGGTGCGGGCTCGGCGGGTCGAACCAGGTCCAGACGGGTGAGGGTGTCGAGTACGCGCGCGCTGGCGGCCGTCTCCTGCCCGGTCACGGTGGCCAGCAGCTCCGGATGGAACGGCTCGCCGAGGACCGCCGCGGCCTGGAGCACGGCCAGGGATTCGGGATCCAGGCCGGCCAACTCCCCGAGGACAGCCGTGACGGCCTCGGCGTTCGGCCGGCCGTGAGTCCCCAGCACCTTCAGATACTGCGGATTGCCCATGGCCTGTCGGCAGATCTCGTCGGCGTCCGGATGCTCTCCGAGCAGTTGTGCGGCCTCCTCGCGGGACAACGGGCCGAGATCCCACACCTCCAGCAGGCCGGCGGACGTCGCACGCGAGAGCATTTCCGCGGCCGCCACAACCAGCTGGCGCTGCCGACAGGAAACGAGGCACAGCACCTGACCAGCGGTGGTCAGCTCAAGCAGCTGTTCCACGTGGGGCAGTTGATCCACTGGGAGGAGATGCAGGTCTTCGACCACGGCCAGCAGCGGACCGCCCCGCGCCGCGCGCGTGACGACATCGCGCAGGTCCCGCGGCCCCGCGGCATCGCTGTGAGAGGAGGCTGCGACGATCTGCCCGCGGGTTGCGCACACCGGAATCCCAGCGGCTCGCGCCTCGGCCGCGACCGTCCACACGAGAGCACTCTTGCCGATGCCCGGATCCCCGGTCAGCGCCACGGCTCGCCCTGACCCTGCACCGAGGGCGGTCAAGGCTCCCAGCAGCACCTGTACTTCTGCCTCACGCCCGATCAACACACGTGCGCCACCATGGGCTCGGCGGGCGAGGGGCGGTATGGGGTACCGCAGGTCATCGGTCATGAAGCGGCAGATTAGTGGCCCCCTGTGACAGGCGGTGAAACGGGGGAGCGCGGCCCTACGTACTGAACTGCGTGATTACGCGGATTCGGGGCCCGCCCCGTGCCACGTACCGTGCACCGATCGGACCAGACCAAGAGATGACCGCACGACTCTCAACCAGCGTCGGCGAGCCATCTTCGACAACAGAGGATTGCTATGCGTATACGTGCCACAGCCACCATCGCCTCCAGCGTCATCATGGTGTCCGCGCTCGCGCTCCCGTCAGCCGCCCAGGCAGCGGAGCGTCCGGGTGCGCGTGCGAGCCTCGGCGCCTTCACCGCGTCGACCGTTCACCCCGATACCAAGCTGGGCAGCATGACCTTCTCCAAAGCCGTCATCAACGGCGGCAAAGACATCGACCTGGGCGTGACCACCAAGAAGACCGTCACCGTCACATACACCGCAACCAGTTCAAGCGGTGTTGCGCTCACACAAGCCTTCCTCTGGCAAGGCACCGACAGCTCCAGCGCCGACACGATCACCGGTTCCCTGGGCACCGACGACGACCCTGCCTGCACCGAGTCGACGACCCGGACCGGCGTCTACAGCTGCAAGGCCGTCTTCCACATCAACGCAGCGTCCGACCTGAAGAACAACGGCAGCGCCGGGACGTGGAAGCTGTTCCTCGGCGGCTACGACCTCTACGCGAACGCCAGCTACGACGACGATGTGGCCACCACCAGGATCAAGAAGGCGTCCCAACTCACCCTCGACGCCACCCCCGAGCCGGTGAAGAAGGGCAGGACCATCACGGTCGACGGCAAGCTGAGACGTGCCGACTGGAACCACGGCACGTACACCGGCTACACGGGGCAGAAGGTGCTGCTGCAGTACCGCAAGAAGAACAGCAGCACCTACACCACCCTGAAGTCGGTGACCAGCGGCGCCGGCGGCGCGCTCAAGACCACCACCAAGGCCACGGCCGACGGCTACTACCGCTTCTCCTTCGCGACCAGCACCACCACTGCCGCCTCCACGTCGGCCGGCGACTACGTCGATGTGCTTTCGTAAGATTCGCACGGCCCGTCGGCCTCCGGGCCGGACAGCGGGGTGACGAGCTGTCGCTCAGCGACCTCCAGGCCATGATGGCGAGCTGACCGCGTCGGCCCCCCCCCCGGACCAGATGCTGGTGGGCGCCGACGCATTCGCATCCGCTGGGCGGCTAGGGCTAAGTGGGCAACGCTCGAATTCCTTCGGGGGTTGACCCGAGAAGAGGGTTTGTGGCTGTTCACATTCCGTTCCGAGGCCCTCTGTTCAACATGGCTTCTCTGCCCGCGTCTGCTCGCGTGGGGCGAGGGTTCCGAAAACACGGCTGCCCTCACACGCCGCGCGCCAACACGGATGCACGGGGGTTTCCTGTGGGGTGGCCGGAGTGGTCGCGTGGGCAGGGCCTCCCCATCCTGCCGGTAGTGCTGGGGGTTACTTCAACCAGTAGCGGACGCCGTGGTGGTGGGAGCAGGTGCCCTGGGAATGGCGTGAGTGCGAGAGCGAGGCGTCCTTGCACTTTGCGGTCTCGTACTTGTTGCTGGGCTTCTTGCCGTGTGTCCATCCGCATACGCCGGTGGTGTGGTGGGCGGTGTTGGTGGCCGGCAGCGTCGCTGCGGACGCGGTGGGTGAGCTGAAGAAGACGCCCGCGACGGCGATGGCCATGGCTGAGGCGGCAAGGCGAGCGCGCAAAAGGGACCCCCGTGAAGTCGAGCGAATACTGGGGGACTCTCTCCAGCCTTCAACCGCGTATGGGTGTGTTTGGGCTTAAACGGTTGCGCACCGCGAAGGGGGTACGACATGAAACTTGGGGAGGAAAGGCGTCCCTGCCGGACCCGGGCGACGTCGGCTCATGCTGCCAGGACCTCTGGCCGGTCCTGCTCTCCAGTCCGGCGCCACCCGCTCCGGGGCCACCGACGTTCGCCGCGCCACCAGCCGCCGATCGGACCGTGGTCAAGGGGGCACGTGGTGGAGCCCGCCATCTCTGGCGCGCGCCTGGTGCGGTGCGCCGGCACGGATGTCTTTCGGGGCTGCGGCCGCCGGGAGGGGGCGGTTCCTTGCTGCCCCGGTGAGTGGAGGTGGGCGACCTTCCCTGATACCTCAATGTGTGGACTGGACGTCAGATGGCGGTCATGACGTGTTTGATCCGGGTGTAGTCCTCGAAGCCGTACGAGGAGAGGTCCTTGCCGTAGCCGGACAGCTTCCAGCCGCCGTGCGGCATCTCGGCGGCGAGGGCCGTGTGGGTGTTGATCCAGACGCAGCCGAAGTCCAGGCGGCGCGACATCCGCATGGCGCGGGAGTGGTCCTTGGTCCACACCGAGGAGGCGAGGGCGAACCCGACGCCGTTGGCGTAGTCGACGGCCTGGGTCTCGTCGGTGAACTTCTGAACGGTGATGACGGGGCCGAAGACCTCGTTCTGGACGATCTCGTCCTCCTGCCTGAGGCCGGAGACGACGGTCGGGGCGTAGAAGTAGCCCTTGTCGCCGACCCGGTGGCCGCCGGCCTCGACCTTGGCGTGGGCCGGCAGCCGTTCGATGAAGCCGGTGACCTGCTGCAGTTGGTTGGCGTTGTTCAGCGGGCCGTAGAGCACGTCTTCGTCGTCCACGCCACCGGTCTTGGTGTCGGCCGCGGCCTTGGCGAGGGCCTCGACGAAGGCGTCGTGGATGGACTCGTGCACCAGTACGCGGGTGGCGGCGGTGCAGTCCTGGCCGGCGTTGAAGAAGCCGGCGAGGACGATGTTCTCAACGGTCTCGGCTATATCGGCGTCCTCGAAGACCACGACTGGGGCCTTGCCGCCCAGCTCCAGGTGGACGCGTTTGACGTCCTTGGAGGCGGACTCGGCGACCTGGATGCCGGCCCGGACGGAGCCGGTGATGGAGGCCATCGCCGGCGTGTGGTGCTCGACCATCAGGCGGCCGGTTTCGCGGTCGCCGCAGATGACGTTGAAGACGCCGGCCGGCAGCGCCATGTCCTTGAGGATGCCGCCGATGATCTCGGCCAGCAGCACGGTGGAGGCCGGGGTGGTGTCCGAGGGCTTCAGCACCACGGTGTTGCCCGCGGCGATGGCCGGTGCGAACTTCCACACGGCCATCATCATCGGGTAGTTCCACGGCGCGACCTGGGCGCAGACACCGACCGGCTCACGGCGGATGATCGACGTCAACCCGTCCATGTACTCGCCCGCGGCCTTGCCCTCCAGCAGGCGGGCGGCGCCGGCGAAGAAGCGGATCTGGTTGACCGTCGGGCCGATCTCCTCGGACATGGTCAACGCGCGGGGCTTGCCAGTGTTGCGCACCTCGGCGTCGATGATCTCGTCGGCGCGCGCCTCGACCGCGTCGGCGATCTTCAGGAGCAGCTTCTGCCGGGTGCTGGGGGTGGCGTCGCGCCAGACCAGGAAGGCGGCGTCGGCCGAGGCCATGGCCGCCTCCGCGTCGGCGGCGCGGGACAGCGGCGATGTCGCGTACACCTCGCCGGTCGTGGGGTCGACGATGTCAAGCGTGCGGCCGTCGGCCGCGTCTACGGGCTCCCCGTTGACGTAGTTGTGCAGTGTGCGAAGCACGGGGGTCACGGTTTCCTCAGCTCTCACGCGCTGGTGGTGGACAGGTGTTCGTGGACGGCGAGTGGGCGCCCGTCGTCGCTGCGTCTGAGCACGATGGTCCGCGCTCGCGCATGGTCTCCTCGATGGCTGTGATCTTCGCCGGCCTGGCACCGGCGCTCCAGTGGCTTCGGTGGGTGGGCGGACGGGTGGGGCGGTCGTCTCTGGCCTGGGGGCAGTTCCTGGCGCAGCCTCTTTTGTCCAGTGGGAGAAGGCTGACCAGGTCGTAGGCGACGGAGGTGATCTCGGCGTGGTGGTAGGCGGAGGCGGTCACGTCCATGCCGAAGAGGTTGATGCCGGCCAGGCTGCGCAGGACTGCAGCGTTTCGCGGGGTATCGCATGTGCCGTGCGGTGGTGGGGGTGAGCGGCGCTGCCCTCAACTGGTTCCGGCGCTCCAGGGAAGGGCTCGTGGCTGCGCCGGATACGACGAATCAGTGGGCGGTGGCGAAGAAGAACTTCTTGGAGGGTTCGAGGGTGGTCCAGGTGCCGCGAAAGCCCTTGGGGACGTGGAACACCTCGCCGGCGCCGAATTCCTTGCGGCCGCCGCGGAGGTCGGTGAGGGCGACGCGGCCGGAGACCATGACACAGATCTCGTCGTAAGGGTAGGGGTCGAGGAGCAGCTCGCCGGGTTCGCCTTCCCAGCTGCCGCCGAAGAGGGTGCCGGTGCTGCTGGCGAAGGCGCGCCATTCGGTCTCGGTCCACTCGGGTGAGGCCGTGCCCTCGGGCCACTGGGGTCGGACGGGGTCGCCGGCGCCGAGTTCGATGGTGGTGACGGTGTCGATGGTGGTCATCGGCTCTCCTTCTGGAAGCGGTTCAGGACGTTGTGGGTGATGCGTTCGGTGAAGGGGTCGCGGTGGAGGAGGCCACTGACCCATTCGCAGGTGCCGCCGTTGAAGACGGTGCCGGCGCCGCGTGTGAAGACGCCGATCATCGCGGCGCCGTAGCGGGCGTCGCGGCGGAACTCCGGAGGGTTGCCGTCGTACATGGCTTCCAGCAGGAGTCTCGCCTCGGTTTCGGAGGCGCCGAGGGGGACCTGGCCGCCCCAGCGGTCGATCTCGCCGGCCACGGCGGGCGCCATGGCGAGGATTTCCAGGTTGTCGGGGGCGCCGTCCTCGCCGGTGGGGTAGGGCAGGCCCTTGCGGAAGGTGTAGTCGACGCCGTCGACCTCGAAGGAGACGATGCAGGCGTCGCCGTCGCCGAACACGTCGCCGTAGTAGAGGTCGGTGCCCTCGAAGGCCCAGTGGTCGGGGCGGTAGACGGTGTAGCCGCCGCTGGAGCGGGGGGTGGCCGAGCCGTAGCGAGCGTAGACGCCGCCAAGGCCGGTCAGGCCCATGGTGGCCGCGCCGGGGCGGTCGAGCTTGGGGTGGTCCCAGGCAGTGGTGTCCAGCTGCGGGTCGGTGGCGCTGACCGGGTCGACACCGGGGATCTTGTAGCAGACCTGGGTTGTGCCGTCGTCCTCCAGGCGGACCTGCCAGATGTAGTTGCCGCCGAAGCGGGCCATGTTGCCGCCGCGGTCCACGAAGGCGTCGACGGCGTCGCGCATCGGGCGGGTCCAGTACTCGTCGTGGCCGACGATGACGAGGCAGTCGAAGCCGTCCAGCCGCTCGGGCTCGAAGTGCAGATCGTGCTGGGTGAGGTAGTCGAGTCGGTGGCCGTGCTGCTCGGCCCACATGACGAAGGGCCGCTCGTAGGTGGCCCACAGGGCGTCGGCGTGGTGTCGGGAGTAGCCGTTGGCGTAGGCCCACTCGTAGGCCTGATGGCGCGGCTGCCAACCGATGGGCGGTCGGTCGGTGTGGCGGTTGCGGGGTGCGCCTTCGGGCTTGCGGAGCATGCCGCGGGCGATCGGGCGCAGCGCGGACTGGCGGGGGGTGGGGGTGTCGGTGTACGGGTCGTCGCCGGCGAGGCCGCGGTAGGCGTTGGCGCCGCCCCAGTCGTTGTAGGCGAGCATGGTGCTGGTGGTGAGGACCAGTGCGGTGCGGGCGCTCGGTTGCGGGGCGCGGACGATGAAAAAGTGCTCGCGTTCGTGGCGGCGGCCGTGCTCGTCAGTGATGCCGACGATGACGAGGTAGAAGCCCGAGGCCCAGGCGGGGTCGACCGGGATCGTGAGCGCGACGGGCCAGCCGCAGCCGACCGCGTAGGCGTCGGCGGGGGTGGGGTGCGCCTTCCCGGGCAGGTCCTTGAGGTGCAGGACGGTCCTCGGTTCGGCGCCGTCGCGCACGACGCGCAGGTCGTAGTGGTCGGCGGTGGTGTGGACGTGCAGGGCCACCTCCTGGCCGGGGTCGTAGGAGAAGCGGTCGGTGTAGCACCAGATCTCCCTGACGGCCGGGTTGTTCAGCGGCCGTTCGGGCTGCCAGCCGGGGATCGACCAGGCGGCTCGGGGTGCGGTGGTCATCGGGTCCTCTTGCGGTTGGGGCGGTCTGGGATCGGACGGGGCCGCAGGGCACGTGTGTGCTACGCGGGCGCGAGCGGACCGGCATCGGGCTCCGTGCCAGGAGTGTCCAGCCGGCGGTAGACGTCCGGGCGGTGGGCGCGCAGCCACAGCGCGCGGACGCAGCCGGCGATCAGGCCGCCCATCAGCGGGTTGAGGACCAGGGCGTTGCCACCGGCTGTGGTGAGGCCGGTGAGCAGGGACATCTTCGAGATGACCAGCACGGCGACGGAGGTGAGCAGGACGGCGGCTAGGGCCGGCGCCACCAGGCGCTGCCACAGCGACTCACCGGAGCGCAGCCGTCCCAAATAGCGGATGACCGCGATGCTGGTGGCGATCTCCAGGAGCAGGACGCCCACCAGGGTCGGGGTGTTGGTCCACACCACGATCTGGGTGTAGGGGTCGAGTGAGGTAAGGCCGAAGCCGGTGACCGCGGCCACCACCAGCCCCGTGTGGACGAGGCCGGCGACGCTGGGGGTCAGGGTGCGCGGGTTGATGCGGGCGAAGGCGGCGGGCAGGATGCCGTCGCGGCCCAGTGAGAACAGGTAGCGGCAGCCGGCGTTCTGCAGTGCGAGGACTCCGGCGAGGAAGCTGGTCACGATGAGCAGCCGCATGACAGAGGTCATTGTCCCGCCGACGTACTCGGTGTTGAGGTTGAACACCAGATCGGCCGGGGCCTGGGCCAGCAGCACGGCCATGCGGTGCGGGCCGGCGGCCACCAGGATGATCCAGGAGACGAAGGTATAGAGCACGGCCAGGATGCCGACCGCGAGATAGGTGGCGCGCGGGACGGTCCGGCGCGCGTCGCGGGCCTCCTCGCTGTAGATCGCAGTCTGCTCGAAGCCGATGTAGACCACGAACGTGATCACGAACAGGCCGGCGACACCAGGAGTCATCAGGCGGGAGGGATTGAAGCTCTGCGCGGTCAGGCCCTCGTGGCCGCCCTGGGTCAGCACGGCGACCGCCAGGACCAGCAGCACCTCGATCTCGGCGATGAGCAGCAGGGCCAGGACCCGCGCCCCGATGTCGACCTTCAGGTAGGACAACAACGCGATCAGCACAGTCAGCGCGACCGCGCACACCTGCCAGGGCACGGTGACACCGGCCAGAACCCGCAGCATGTCGGCCGCGAACAGCCCCGCCACCGCCCCGAACCCGATCTGCCCGAGCGCGTAGGCGAGGTAGGCGACCAGCGCCGACCCCGCGCCCGCGATGGGGCCCAGGCCGCGGCTGATGTAGGCGTAGAACGCGCCGCTGTTGCGCATGTGTCTGCTCATGGCTGTGAACCCCACGGCGAACAGGGCGAACACCGCGCCTGCGATCAGATACCCGGCAGGGGCGGCGACCCCGCCCAGCAGGAACGCCAGCGCGGAGAACCCGGCCATCACCGTCAGCGGGGCCGCGGCCGACAGGACGAAGAACACCAGGTCCCGCACGCCGACCGCGTCCGCGCGCAACGCGGTGTCGCGGTGGCGGCCGGCGGGGCCCGGTGGGACGGAG
This sequence comes from Streptomyces sp. NPDC031418, assembly GCF_055581605.1. Lineage (NCBI taxonomy): Bacteria > Bacillati > Actinomycetota > Actinomycetes > Kitasatosporales > Streptomycetaceae > Streptomyces > Streptomyces sp. NPDC031418. The sequence continues at coordinate 3,725 of NZ_JBVIJC010000014.1, read as the reverse complement.
GGCCCGGGGGGGCAGGTTCGGAGGATTCACGCTGTTCTCCCTGTCGAGGCGCGAAAAGGGGTCCAGGAAGCACAACTGGGCTCTCCCGGGCGAGCATCAGGCGCGGGCGGCCCCGGGCCGGGGCGGCATGCCGAAAGTGCCTGTCCCTCCACAATGCACAAACGTTTAAGCAACGTCAATAGACTGCTGCCTAATCGTTTGTGCACCGTTCTCGGGGCGTCCCAGTCCGTCGCCTGAAAGCCGCTCCAGGCGAAGGGCGAGATCTTGATCACCGTGATGACCCCTGGCCGACCCTGGGCTCAAGGCCGTGCGGCCCTCCGCCAACGAGGGCGCGCACGCCGGCGGTGGAAGATGACGAGTGCGCGCTCCCAGAACGTTCACGGGCGGCGCGGCGTGCGCGGAGGTATGTGCTGGACAGGGAGGGGAGAGTTCCGCAGCGATGCGGTGTCGGGGCTCGCGGCACTGCGGTACGGCCTCGAGGCTCGCTGTCCGCGTTCAGACCAGGCCTGGTCGGCAGGCGCGCGCGTGGCCTTCGAGCGGGGTCCGACGGTGCCGCATTGAGGTCGTGCGGCCGGTCAGTACCTGCTCCACACCTCGTCCGACTGCGGGAGGCGCGAGAGGGCGGCTTGGCCTGCGTAGCGCTGGACCGGAGCGGGGATCGGGACTGCGGGCGGATTGCTCATCGCGCTTCTTGCTGCGCGGGCGTGCGTCGGCTGCTGGCACGGATGCGCAAGTCTGCCCGGGTGATGACAGGCGATTGCGGCTGCTCGCCGTGCAGGAGCGAGAGGAGCAGTTCGACGGCGGCCTTGGCCTGTAGGCGCGGGTACATCTCGACGGCCGTGATCGGCGGGTCGATCGCCTGGAGGGAGGGTTCGTCGAGGTCCTGGGCGATCAGCAGGTCCTCGGGAGTCCGCAGGCCGAGGTCGCGGGCGGCGCGCCGGGTGCCGGCGCCGAAGCCCAGGCCGAGGCCGAGGATCGCGTCGGGTCGGTCCGGGGCGGTGAGCTCGCGGCGGGCGATCCGGCAGGCGGCGTCGGCGAGGCCCGCCGCCGTGCTGGCGCCCGACAGGGGGACCTGGGCGGTGCCGGTGGTCATGCCGTGTTCGGCGCACCAGTGCCGGTAGGCGTCGACGGACAACCGGGTCCACTCCCACCCGGCATCGGGAACCAGGAGATGGATGCGGGTGGCGCCTTGGTCGGCGAGGTGGTCCAGCAGTTGCCGCACTGTGCTGACAGGGTCGGGTGCGACGTAGTGCGGCATGAGCCCGCCGGCGCTCTGACCGAGGGCGACCAGGGGAATGCCGAGCGAGGCGAGGACCGGGAGCCGGGGGTCGTCGCTTTCCGGATCCATGACGATGATCCCGTCGACCGGAAGCTTGGCCAGCTGGGCCGGGTCGCTCGGGGCGGGGAGTAGCAGCAGGGCGTGGTCGGCGCGGAAGGCGGCGTCGGCGGCGGCGATGGCGACCTGACTATGCCAGTCGAGGGACAGCAGCTCCCCGGGGGAGGTCTGCGGTGGGCTCGGCATGAGCAGGCCCAAGGTAGCGCTCCGGCCGGACTTCAGGCGGCGCGCCGCCTGATTGGCCGTGTACCCGAGGCGGTCGGCGGTCTCGCGGATCCGTGCGCGGGTGGCGGCGTCGACCCGGCCCTTGCCGTTGAGCGCGTAGGAGACCGTGCCCACGGAGACCCCGCACGCGGCTGCCACGTCCTTGAGCGTCGGCCGTCGCCCCACCGCTGTCCCCTCTCCCTGCCTGCCTGCCTGTCGAATCGGTTAGACACAGCCTAGCGCACAAACGATTAGGCGCAGCTATTGACACCGCTTAAACGTTTGTGCACCGTGGAAGGGAAGGCCCTCCGAGGAGCCCAGCAGTAAATCCCGGAGTCCGCCGTCCCGCCCTCCGAGGCCCCTCACCCTCGGAACGCGACCCCCGCTTCACCGCACCGCACCCGAAGGACGCGCCATGCACACCACCGGCCCCGCTCCCTGCGCGGTGTACCTGCGCTGCTACCCGGCCGACTTCTGGACCCTGGATACACAGCAGCGCCGTCTGCGTGACTGGGCGATGGGGCGCGGGATGGCCGAGCCGGCGTACTTCTGCGACAACGGCGTCTCCTCCCGCAGCGCCAAGCCGCGCCTGCGCGCCCTGCTGGAGGCGGCACGCCGCGGCTGGATCCGCCACGTCCTGGTGCCCGGCCTGTTCGTCTTCGATCTCGACGATCGTCGCGCCGCCACCATCGCGGCGGCCCTGAAGGAACACGGCGTCCGCGTCCACGTCTGGCCCGGCGACAGACCCACCCGCTCGTGCCCCCCCGGTCCTCTAACCCGCCCCCGTGCGGACCGCCGAGCCCGTCCTGCCGGCACTGGCGGGGACGGCCGGGTGACGCTCCACCTGGACCCCGCCGGCACCGCGTTCGCCAGCAACCCCCATGCCTTCTACGCCGCCGTGCGCGACCTCGGTCCGGCCACCTGGGTAGCCCTGTCCAACGGAACCGACGCCTGGCTGGTGACCGGCTACCACCACGTGCGCGCCGTCCTCACCGACCCGCGGCTGTCCAACGTCCCGGCTCCGGAGACGCCCCGGCGTACAGCCGCGGCCCCGTCGACGGCAAACCCGCCCCAGGCACGCTCCGCGCAGCGGTCCGTGCTGGAGCGCCACATGCTCAACGCCGACGCCGGCGAGCACCGCCGCCTGCGCCGACTCGCCGCGCCCGCCTTCACACCCCGGCGCATCGACGCCCTCGCCCGGCGAATCTGCCACCTCACCGACACCCTGGTCGGCGGCCTCACCACCAAGCTGCTCCAAGGCGCCGAAGCCGACCTCGTCGACAACTTCGCCTTCCCGCTGCCCGTCCTGGTGATCAGCGACATCCTGGGCGTCCCCGAAGCGGACCGCCTCGACCTGCGCACCTGGACCTACCAGGTGGGCTCACCCGCCGCGGCCCTGCCACCCAGCCAGGGCGCCCGCGCCTGGCAGAGCCTGCACGGCTACTTCACCCACCTCATCGCCCACAAACGCCGTCACCCCGGCGACGACCTGCTCAGCCAACTCACCCACGACAGCACCCCCCCAGGCACCCGACGACGGCGAACTGCTCGCCGCCCGAACCGCGGGCGACCCCGGCTGGAGCGCCGTAGTCGAGGAGACGCTGCGCCACGCCAGCCCCCTGGAGTCCGCGACCTGGCGAAGGACCACGGAACCAGTGGACCTCGGCGGGACTGTCATCCCTGCCGGCGCCTCCGTCCTGGTGGTGCTGGCCGCAGCCAATCGCGACCCGCGAGTGTTCGCCGCCCCTCACACTTTCCGGCCCCGCCGCTACGCTCCGGGCAGCCGGACAGCTCCTGCGCACCTGGCCTTCGGACACGGTCCCCACGTGTGCCTGGGCGCACGCCTTGCCCGCCTGGAGGCTGGCATCGCCCTGCCGCGGCTCTTCGCCGCTCTGCCCTCCCAGTGCCTGGCCACCGACCCCGCCGCCCTGCCGTGGCGGCCCGGCCTGCTCGTCCGTGGTCCCCTCACGCTCCCGGTGCGGCTCGCCTAGCGCCGTGGACTCCCCCAGTGGAAGCACCCGCACGGCCGACTTCCCGTCAGCTCTGGCCACCACCCGCCCGGGCGGCCCATCCGGCCGGTTCCGGGGGGGGGGGGGGGGAGGGGGGGGGGGGGAAGGGGGGGGGGGGGGGGGGGGGGGGGGGGGGGGGGGGGGGAGGGGAGAAGAAAGAAACAGGATCGTGTTTG
>NZ_JBVIJC010000013.1:226334-251091 GCF_055581605.1 Streptomyces sp. NPDC031418 | reverse complement strand
GCTTTTTTTGGTAGTTTATGCCTGGTTTTTTGTGTTGGCGGGGTTTGCCAAGGAGAGGACGTGCGTTGTTTCCATGGGAAGCTGTGCCTCTTTTCTGTTTTTTGTTTTGGGGCCGGGGGGCGCCCCCCGAGCCCGGCTGCTGGTGGCGAGCGCCGGTCAGCCCGCGGCGGGCAGCATGAACTCGTAGACCAGTTCGTCCTGGTGGGCGTCGACCACGAGATCGGTGATCTCCAGCGGACGGGCGTACTGGTCGTGCACCCGCCGGGTCACCCGGACCGCGGCAGCCGCGCCCGACTGGCTGATGGTGTCCCGGTGGTGCAGGGTCAGACCGGCCTTGCGCATCCAGTCGTAGGCCCGCCGCAGCTGCGCGGGGGTGGCCCCGTCCGCCCGGTCCCGGTAGCGGGCCAGCTCGGCCACCTCGGCCAGGGCCACCGCGGAGAACGACGTCACCGCCGTCCGCAGAGTGCGGCCGTCGGGCGCGGCCGACCGGTAGCGGTGCACCAGCGTCGGCCGGTGCGGGGCCAGGTCCAGCGCCCGCGCGTGTTCCGGCGGCGGTGTCTCCCAGGTCACCGTGGCCCGGTCGACGGCACACGGATCCGCGGGCCGGGCGCCGACCGGGAAGGTCGGCGACCACGGCGCCCCCACGGGCCGGCCGGGCAGCGTGGCATGGCTGCCCCGACGGTCGGTGGCGACCAGACCGCCGCGGCGCAGCATGTCGAGCGCCTGCCGGACGGTCTCCCGGCTGACACCGAAGTGCGCCGCCAGGTGCCGTTCGCCCGGCAGGCGTTCACCCGGCGGGATGGTGCCGTCGCGCAGTTCGTCGAGCAGCAGCGTCGCGACCTGCGCATAGCGCGGGAGGTCCGCGTGCCGGGGGAGAGCGAGGGGGGTGGTGCGGGCCATGCCGCGCCTCCTGTTGGTGACCAGACGTAGCCGTGCGGGCTCATTGCGCGACCACACTTAGCATTGGTCTAAACCACAAGGGAAGGGCTGCCCGGCGGTTCGGCCGAAACCCGACCGCTCCCGGCCCGCGGACTCAGGCGTACGCGCGCAGCCAGCGCAGCTTCGCCGCCTCCTGGAAGGGGCCGCCGCCCTCGTGGTCGTTGAAGTCGTACACCTCGATCGCCTTGTCCTCGTGCGCCCAGGCGTTGAACGCCGCGAACACCGTCGACGGCGGGCAGGTCTGGTCCTCCAGGGCCGCCGAGAACAGCGCCGGCGCCCGGCCGCGGGCCGCGAAGTGGACCCCGTCGAAGTACGACAGCGTGCGCTGCACCTCCGCCGCACGGCCGCGGTGGGTCTTGAGGAACAGGCCTATCTCCCGGTACGGGTGACGGTCCGTCGAAACCGTCGCGCGCGGGAAGTCGCACAGGAACGGCACGTCCGGCGCGATCGCGGCCAGATCGGGCACCAGACCGCCCACGGCGATGGTGATGCCGCCGCCCTGGCTCCCGCCGGTCGCCACCGTCCGCGCCGCGTCGGTCAGCGGGTGCGACCGGGCCGCCTCCACCGCGCGCACGGCGTCCGTGAACACACGGCGGTAGTAGTAGTTCTCCGGCGCGTCGATGCCGCGCGTCATGAACCCCGGGTACGCCGGTGCGGCACCCACCGGGTCCGCCGTGCCGCCGCCACCGCCCCAGGCGCTGCCCTGTCCCCGGGTGTCCATGATGAAGTGCGCCCGGCCGGTCGACGCCCACAGCAGGTTCTCGTGCGGCAGCCCGCGGCCACCGCCGTACCCGATGAACTCCACGACCAGCGGCAGCGGTTCGGAGGCGCCGGCCGGCAGCTTCAGCCAGCCCTTGACGGGGTGGCCGCCGAACCCGGCGAACGTCACGTCGTACACCTCGACCGTGGACAGTCCGGTCTCCACCCGCTCGAAGCGGGCGTCCAGTTCGTGCTCGCGCGCCTGCTGGAGCGTCTTGTCCCAGAAGGCGTCGAAGTCCTCGGGTTCGATGGACTCACTGCGGTAGTCGCGGAGTTCCTCGAGGGAAAGGTCGAACAGGGCCATCGGCAACCGCCTTTGTGAAGAAGAGCGTGTCGGCTCACCGTACGCGGGTGATCGGATCACTGGCCAGGCCCAGGCCGAGTCATCGGTGTGGCCGTACGGCGGTTGCGGTGCTGGTCCAGGGGTGAGTAAGCGCTTGCTGAGTGGGGGTGTCCGGTGCTCCGGACGAGGGGGAGTGGTCGGGTCATTCGGGTGGGTCAGGTCCGCGGCTGCGTCCACTTCGGTCCGGTGCGCGCCCACTCCCGCTCCCACTCGGCCAGCCGGTGGCGCAGGGCGATCCGGCGCTCGACCGCGTGGCCGAGGAGGACCACGCCGGCCGCGCCGCCCGCCGCGCACAGACCGACGGAGACCGCGTGCTGCCACACCGCCGCGTCCCCCGGCGGAGGCGGCACGCTGCGGCCCTGGGCGTCGAACCACACGGGGACCACGTCCCCGGTCCGGCTCCCCGCCGGCACCCGGGCCCAGGTGGTGCGGGTGCCCTTGCCGGGCTCGGACCAGCGCACCTCGGCGCGGTAGGGGCGGGCCCGGTCGCCCTCGGCCGCGGACAGCCGCTGCGGCGGGTCGCCGATCACCGTGGCCCGCACCCGGTGCCGCTCGGCCCGCTGGGCCGCCGCGGCCGACGCGGCCTGGTCATGAGCGCGCAGACCCACGGCGACGCCCACCAGGGGCGCCACCACGAACAGCAGGACGGCGACGATCAGCACGGTCCACGCCTCCACGACGTCCGACCGGCGCCGCAGCGGATTGCTCCGCCAGCGCCAGCCATGCATCCGGGTCCGCATGTCCACCTCCGTGCCATCGCCGCGGCGGGAGCGGCGGACGGGCCGGTTCACCGGCCCGTCCGGACGCACAGCCGTGCACGAGCATCCACACCCGTCTCGTACCCCGTACGGCGCACCTCGCGCACATCCGGAACCGCGACTTCGGGCCCTTTGGAGCGCGGGGGGCGGTATGCGCCCGGCGCTCGCGCGGCCCGCTCGGCGGTGCGACCCGGCGCTCAGCCGAAGCGCTCGATGCGGATCCGCTCGACCGGCTGGCCCGCCGCCACCAGCAGCCGTGACGCGTGTTCGGCGAAGCCGTTGGAGCCGCACACATAGGCCTCCCACCCATGGGCGGGCTGCTCGGCCAGGAGCGGCGCCACATGTGCGGCCGTCATACGTCCCACCGCCACTCCGGGCGGGGCGCTGCGGGTGAACACGGGGGTCGTCTCCGCGCCCAGCTCGCGGGCGTAGATCAGCTCCTCCGGGCCGCGCGCCGACACCAGCATCCGCAGCGGCACGCTCAGACCGCGCGCCCGGTGGTGCCGCACCATCGACATCAGCGGTACGACCCCCGAGCCGGCGCCCAGCAACAGCGCGGGCCGGTCGCCCGGCCAGGCGAAGAAGCCGCTCAGCGGGCCCCGCACCTGCACCGTGTCCCCGGGCCGGGCCACCGTGTGGAACCAGCCGGAGACCTCGCCGCCCGGCGCGTGGTCCAGGGTCAGCTCCAGGTGCCCGGAGTCGTCCGGCGCGGACGCGATCGAGTAGTGGCGCTGCGCCGTGTACCCGTCCGCCGCGGTCAGCCGCAGCATCAGATGCTGCCCGGGAAGATGCCCGGCCCACCCGGGCACCGCCAGCCGGAAGGTGGCCGCGCGCGGCGTCTCGCGCCGGATCTCCGTCAGGGTGGCCGTCTGCCACGTCGTCGCCGTGCTCGTGCTCACCGCGATGCGGTCGGGCACGGCGAACCGTGTCGCGGGGCCGTTCGGGGCGGCCGGGGGTGTCGTCGTCGGATCAGTCACCGGAGTACCGCTGCTCCTCCCACGGGTTGCCGCGCGCGTGGTAGCCGTTGCGCTCCCAGAAGCCCGGCTCGTCGTGGTCGAGGAGCGTGATGCCTGCGATCCACTTCGCGCTCTTCCAGAAGTAGAGGTGGGGCACCAGCAGCCGCGCCGGGCCGCCGTGCTCGGGCGCCAGCGGCGCGCCGTCGTACTCCCAGGCGATCCAGGCCCGGCCGCCGGTGAGGTCGGCGAGGGGCAGGTTCGCGGTGTAGCCGGTGTGCGAGTACGCGAGGGCATGTGTGGCGGACACATGGGGCCGCACCCTATGGAAGAAGGCGTCCAGCGACACGCCGCCGAACCGCACGCCGAACTTCGACCAGCCGGTCACACAGTGGATGTCCCCGGTGTAGGCCGACGCCGGCAGGGCGTGCGCCTCCTCCCAGTCCCAGGTCCGTTCCTCCTCGACCAGGCCGTCGATGCGGAAGGACCAGTCGGCGGGATCGAGGTCGGGGGTGACCTCGGCGGACAGGACGGGCCAGTCGTCGCGCGCGTCGTACTGCCCCGGGGGCAGACCGGGGTTGTGGACGCGCGGACGGCCCGTGAAGCCTCGCGTGACGTTCATGGTTCAACCGTACGCTGCCACTCCGGCTGCTCCGTCCCTGGTCGGATCAGCTGTGCCCGCCGGCGGGCGGGCCCGCGTTGTACCGCTCCAGATAGGCCGCGAAGCGGACCAGGTCCGCCTCCGGCCAGTCCGCGAGCCGCTCCTGGAAGGCGGCCCGGCGGCTGCGGGTGACCTGGGCCAGGATCTCCCGGCCGGCCGCGGTCAGGTGCAGCACGTGCACCCGGGCGTCCTCCGTATCCGGCCGGCGCTCGATCAGTCCGGCCCGCTCCAGTGCCGCCACCTGCCGGCTCACCGTGGACTTGTCCAGGGCGTAGTGGGCCGCCAGGTCGGTCGCGCGGCAGCCGCCCTGCTCCTCCAGGTGGCTGAGCAGGGTGTACGACACCAGGGACAGCTCGGGGTGCATACGGCCCGCCGAGGCCCGGGCCCGGCGGGCGAACATGGTCATCTCGCGCTGGATCGCCTCCACGGCCGACTCCGCTGCGCTCACGGGAATACCTCCTCCGGCGTTCTAGTTGTATAGTACAACTTGAACTGAAAGTTGTATAAGCCAACCTTTGGAGGTCGCGCGCGATGAGGTCACCGGCACTGCGCCATGTGCTGACGCACCTGATCACCCCGCTGCTGATGTGCATAGGCATGGGGCTCGCCTACATGGGGGCCTTTGTGACCCCTGAGCCGCACCACATGCCCGTCGCCGTCGTCGGTGCCGGACCGCAGGCGAAGGTGTTCGCCCAGACGGTCAAGGACACCGCGGGGGACAAGCTCGACGTCCGTACCGTCGCCACCCGCGCCGAGGCCGTCGGCCTGCTCACCTCCCGGGATGTGACTGGTGCCTATGTGCCGAGCGCCAAGTCCCCCGAGCTGCTCGTCGCGAGCGCCGCCTCCGACATGGGGGCTACCGCCGTGGAGAAGGTTTTCACCCCGGTCGCCGCCAAGGAGGGCGTCCCGCTGAAGGTCACCGACGTGGCCGCCCCGGTCGCCGACGACCCCACCGGCCAGGGCCTGTTCTTCCTGCTGATCGCGCTCAGCATCGGCTCCTACGCCTCGGTCGCCGCCCTCGGCGCCGCCGGTGCCGCCCTGCCGATGCGGGTACGCGCACTGCTCGCGCTCGGTGTCTCCGCCGTCGTCAGCGGCATCGGCGCGCTGCTCGCCGGGCCGGTGTTCCACCTCGCGCACCACGACCTCGCGGGCGTGTGGGGCATGGCCTGGCTGTACTCGGCGGGCATCCTCTTCATCGGCGTCGGCCTGCACACCTTCCTGAAGCGGTGGACCACGCTGACCATGATGGTGCTGTTCGTGATGTTGAACTTCACGAGTTCCGGCGGCCTATTCCGACCCGAGCTCCAGAACGGCTTCTTCGGCACCCTGCATGCCTTCTGGAACGGTGCCGGCTTCGTCGAGGGCGTCCGCAGCCTGCTCTACTTCGGCAGCGACGGTCTCGCCCGCAACGCGTGGACCCTGGTGGTCTGGCTGCTCGCCGGCCTCGTCGTCACCGGGATCGCGGCCCTGTACGAGCGGCCCCGGCGGGCCCGGCACGCGGCCGGCCAGCACCCGGCCGGGGCCGCGGCCGAGACGGTACCGGTAGCGGCCAGCACCCCCGCCGAGGAGACCGAGGCGGCCGACGAGGCCGAGGAGGAGGTCGAGGAGACGGTCGGCGTCTGACCACGGCCGGCCGGAGACAGGGAGCGCACCGCTCGGAGACGGGCGGAGGCTCCCTGCCGGTCCGTCACCCCGGCGCCGACCCGATCCGCACCGCCCGTGCCCACGCCGGCGGCGCGGTCGGCTCGTCGTACGGGTCCTCCTCGCTCCAGCCCCCGGCGCGCGGGAACAGCCCCACCACCGTCCGGCAGGGCGGCCGCTCCTCGGGCCAGGGGGTCTGCCCGTCGGTGAGGACCACCACCACATCGGGCCGCTCCCGCAGCGCCCGCGCGAACCCCGCCCGCAGATCGGTCCCGCCCCCGCCCACCAGCTCGATACCCTCCGCCCGGCACAGCGGCTGCACGACCCGCGCCGCCGCATCGCACGACAGCACACCGACCAGGTCCCGCCGGCCACCCACGGCCCGGCCGATCGCGGCCACCTCCAGCAGCGCACTGCCGAGTTCCGCGTCGCTGACCGAGCCGGAGGTGTCGACCACCACACACACCCGCGGCGGCCTGCGCCGCAGGCTGGGCAGGACGACACCGGGCAGGCTCGCCGCACGCCGCGCCGGGCGGCCGTAGCTGTAGTCATCGCCCGCACCCCCGCCCGAGACCGCCGAGCGGACGGCCGCACCCAGCAACTCCCGCCAGGGCAGCGGCGGATGGAACACCTCCTCGGCCCAGCGCCGCCACCCCTTCGGAGCGTTGCCCGGGCGGCCGTTGATGCCCTGCGCCACCCGGAAGCGGACGGCGTCCCGCTCCTGCTCGCTCAGCCCGTGGGCGCCCTCCGGCCCGAGATCCCACTCCCGGGCGAGCCCGTCGGCGCCGCTGCCGCAGTCCAGCCAGACCAGCCCGTCCGGCATCGCGTCCAGCCGGATGTGCCGCAGATAGGCCTCCATCAACAGGCCCTCGGGCAGCCGCAGCCTCTCCGGGGTCACGGCGTCCGGGGGCCGTACCAGACCGTCGCCGAACACGTCGTCGTTGATCTCGCAGTCCGCGGCGATGTTCATCCGCAGCCGGTCCCCGCGACCGGTCAGGCCCTCCGCACGTGCCAGCCGGTCACCGCGGCCGTGATGGTCGCGCAGCAGATGGGCGACCTCGTGCACCCACACCCCGGCCAGCTCCTCCACCGGCATCCGGTCCACGAACGCCGGCGACACATAGCACCGCCAGTGCCGGTCCACGGCCATCGTCGGCACCTGCCGTGACGCCACCGGGTGCAGCGCGAACAGCGCCGTGGCCAGGTACGGCCGCACCCGGGCGGCGTACAGTCGCGCCGCGTACAGCTTGCCGACGTCGAGGACGGCCGCCGGATCCGGCGCCTCGGCCGTCCCTGGCGACCGCTCCGTCACGGGGTCCGGCGCCCCGGCCGTCATCGGCGAATTCTCCGTCACCGGATCCGGCGCCCCGGCCGTCATCGGCGATCCCTCCGTCACGGGATCCAGCGTCCTCGCCGTCATGGCTGTCTCCTCCCTCAGGGGCGTCCCCGCCGTCATCGGCGAACGCTCCGTCACGGGGTCCGGTGTCCTCGCCGTCCCGGGCGCCCCCTCCGTCCCGGGCGCCCCCGCCGTCCCCGGCGCCCCGGCGGTCGTCGGCGATCCCTCCCTCACGGGATGCGGCGTCCTCGCCGTCCCGGGTGTCCTTGCCGTCACGGCTGTCTCCGTCACCGGCGTCTCCACCGTCATCGGCGAACGCTCCGTCACGGGATGCGGCGTCGTCGCGGTCCCGGGCGTCCTCGCCGTCATGCCTGTACCCGTCGTCCCCGGCGCCCTCGCCGTCGTCGGCGAACGCTCCGTCACCGGCGCCCCGGCGGTCAATCGTGCCCCTGCGGTCCCCGGCGCCCCCGCCGCCCCCACCGCCCCCGCCCTCATCGGCGGCCCCCGCCGGTGAGCGCGGCCTTTCGGGCGGCCTCGTCGGCCCGGCGGGAGAGGGCCATGGCCGCGCCGAGCCGCTCGATCGCCGTCGGTACGTCCCAGTCGTCCCGGCGCAGCGCGGCCAGTGTGGTCGCGGGGACGACCACCACGTCCGGCGCCCCGCTCTCCATGGCCCGCACCAGCAGGGTCCAGGCCGCGTCCCAGCGGGCCCGATCCGGCCGGTTGCGGACCGCGGCCACCACCCCGTCCAGCACCGCCTGGCGCAGATCACCGCGTTCGGGCAGCTCCGCGGCCCGCGGGTCGGCGAGCAGCTGCTCGGGGTCGGGCAGGTCCATCCGGTCCAGGCTCGCCAGCAGCTCCAGGCCCGGGCCGTCCCCGACGGTGCCCCGGACCAGCAGCGCCAGCACGTCCCGCGAGGACCCGGCGGCGGTCGCGAAGGCGACCAGCCGCACGGTGGCCTCCCAGCTCCTCGGCGACGGCCAGGCGCCGCCCCGCCGGCTCTCCCCGCCGGGCAGCCGGTGCACCAGCCCCGGCCGGGCGGTGAGGAACCCGCACACCGCGCGCCGCGCGAAGTCCACCGCCTCCGGCAGCCGCTGCGGATCCAGCCGGGGCAGCGTGGCCAGCGGCCAGGTCCCGCCGAGGCCGCGTACGACGACGTCGGGATCGTGTGCCCACTGAAGATGCACGAACCGGTTGGCGAGCGGAGGGCTCAGCTCCCAGCCGTCGGCGGCCGAGGAGCGCGGGTTGGCGGCGGCCACGATGCGCACGCCGGGCGGCAGCCGCAGCGCGCCGATCCGGCGCTCCAGCACCAGCCGCAGCAGGGCCGCCTGCACGGCCGGGGGAGCGGTGGACAGTTCGTCCAGGAAGAGCAGTCCCCGCCCGGCCCGTACCAGCCGTACCGCCCAGTCCGGCGGGGCCATCGGGACTCCCTGCACGGCGGGGTCGTCTCCCACGACGGGCAGCCCGGCGAAGTCGGACGGTTCGTGGACGCTCGCGATCACGGTGGTCAGCGGGAGTTCCAGGGCCGCGGCGAGCTGGTTCAGCGCCGCGGTCTTGCCGATGCCCGGCTCGCCCCAGAGCAGCACCGGCAGGTCGGCGGTCACCGCCAGGGTCAGCGCCTCGAGCTGGGTGTCGGTTCGGGGCTCGGTGGTGGTGTCGCGCAGCAGGTCCAACAGGGCGTCGGCCACGGCGAGCCGGGAGGCGTCGGGGGCTTCGGGGGCGTCAGTGGGCAGGGCAGCGGAGACACAGGAAGGCATGGAGAGGTCACCTTGGGGTGTGAAGTGGGCGAAAGCGGAAGGGAGTTCAGTAGAAGGTGGCCGTGCTGCGGTACCGGCCCCGGCTGGGGCGGCGGTCCCGCACGGCCGAGGGCGTGCCACGGTCCCGGGCGGCGGATACGGTGCGGTCGGGGCCGGTCAGACCCGCCCGGTACAGCCCGTAGGCGATGCGGCGTTCGGCGGCCGCCGCCAGCTCGTCGCGCAGCGGCCCGTCCCGCAGGACGGCGCCGGGGCCCAGCAGGCCCTCGACCACGGCCAGCGCACCGGTGGTGTCGCCGTGGGCCAGGCGCTCCCGGACACCGGGCAGGCAGTCCGGGCGGCGGTGCGCCGCGTCGACGGCCCGCAGACAGGGCAGCGGCGGACCGCCGAACGCGGCCAGCAGCTCCTCGCGGCGGATCTCGTCCGGGTCGTGGTCGAGCGGCGCCAGGACGCCGTCGACCAGGCCGATCCGGTGCGTGGCGCCCCGGCACTCCACCCGGCTGGCCAGGTCCGCCGGGTCGGTGGCGCGGACCGTGCCGGGAGCCGGGTGGCCCGGGGCCAGCGCGGCGGCGACCAGCGGATGCAGCCGGTCCGCGCCGAGCAACCCGGCCCGCACCAACTCCAGGTCGGGCGCGACCCGGACGGCCGCGTCCGGCAACACGGGCAGCCCGCCGGTTCCGCCCGGCACGGGCCCGGTGACGGCCCGCAGCCCCGCCCACGGCGCGTCGGTGGCGAACCGACCGGGCCCGCCGCAGTGCCGGCAGACATCCGGGCCGGTCCGGAGCGGGTGTGCCGCCGGGGTCGCCCCGGCGGCATCCGGCCGGCCTGGGTGCCGCGACGGGCCCGCGCCGGAGTCGGCAGGCACCGGCTCCACCGCTCCGCCCCGGCCGGACCACCGTCCGCCTCGGCCGGACCACCCGGTGCGGAAGGCACCGCCGCCCTCCGTGTCCCCGGAGAGCGCGCATCGGGCTCGCTCCGCCACCGGGACGGACCCCACCGGCCCCGCAGACCTCACTGGCCCCACCCCCGATATCCGGCACACGCCGCAAACGGGCCCCTGTGGCACCAGCTCCAGCACCAGTCGGCGGCGGCTGCCCAGCCGTACCGTGAACGCGCCGTCGGAGCGGCCCTCGGCTTGGCACAGGAGCGCCGCCTCGGCCGCCCAGCGGGCCACGGCCCAGCCGAGCCCCGGCGGCGCCAGGCCCAGCGGGTCGAGGTCCGGTGGCGCCGGTCCGTCCGCGCCCGACCGGATCCGCAGCTCCAGGTGTCTGCTCGCGTCCCACAGGTGGCGGTGCAGATCGAGCCGGAAGCGTCGGTGCGGACGGGGACGCGGATGGCCGCCGTCCGACGCCCCGGCCGGGTCCCACAGCGCGAGGCTGATGCGCTGGCCGCCGTCGGCCCAGGCCGGGGCGGTACGGGCGACGAGGTGGACGGCGCCCTCCCGGCCGGAACCCGGGTAGCGGGCCAGTGTGAGTGTCAGCCCGGGGCGCAGCAGCCCGTCGGGCGCGACCCTCGGCATGTGCCAGCGCAGCAGGTCGGGCGCGAGCCGGCGGAGGTCGGCGCGGACCAGGGACGCGAGTTCGCGGCCGTGGACCCGGGCGACGGAACGCAGATCGAGGTCGACGTCGACCCGGGCCGCGGCGCAGGCTCCGGCCCAGTCACCGGCCTCACGGCGGCCGGCGGCGGCCTCGATCATGGACGGTGGCACCGCGTACTCGCGTACGCGCAGCCACAGGGAGAGGCGGGAATCCTCGTGCACGGTCGGGATGAGCATCAGCGCTCACCTTCCGTGGACGGGACCCCCCATCTGTCTGCTCGGTGAGTCGTCATCGCGGGGAGCGTAGTTCTCCGGCCGGGCACCGCGCCAGCGCTTTTTCCGGGCCCGGCGCGCCGGGGGAACGGCCGTGCGGCTGGGGTATGGTGGCCCTCCGGCCGCGGACCGTGCGGCCCCCGTCGCCGAGGAGGTGGGACCCATCACCGCTGTGCCAGCCGGGGTGCTCTCTCTTCCCGACGGCGCGGTGCACCGGCACCGGTGACCGCGGGAGCGCCCCCCTCTCGCGCTCCCGAAAGGCTCAAGGCTTCCGTGCCCTCTTCCGTGCCCTCTCTTCCCAGTGCCGCCCCGCTGTCTCCTGTCTCCCCGCTGTCCCCTGCCGACCCCTCCGCCGTCGTCGCCCGGCTCCGCTCCGCCGGATGCGTCTTCGCCGAGGACGAGGCGGAGTTGATCCTCGCCACCGCCCGCGGCCCCGAGGAGGCCGCCGCGATGGTGGAGCGGCGGGCCGCCGGACTCCCGCTCGAACAGGTCCTCGGCTGGGCCGAGTTCCACGGACTGCGGATCGCCCTGGAACCAGGCGTGTTCGTGCCCCGCCGCCGTACCGAGTTCCTGGTCGAGCAGGCGCTGGCCGAGGCACCGTACGCGACCGTGGTCGTCGACCTGTGCTGCGGCTCCGGTGCGCTCGGCGCGGCCCTCGCCGCCGCGCTGGACGGCGCGGAGGTGCACGCGGCCGACATCGACCCGGCCGCCGTACGCTGCGCCCGCCGCAACCTCACCGCCTTCGGCGGCCACGCCCACCAGGGCGACCTGTACGACGCGCTGCCCGCCGGACTGCGCGGCCGCGTCGGTGTGCTGACCGCCAACGTGCCCTATGTGCCCACCGGCGAGGTTCCCCTGCTGCCCGCCGAGGCCCGCGACCACGAGCCGCTGGTCGCCCTGGACGGCGGCGCCGACGGGCTCGATGTGCTGCGCCGGGTCGCCGCCGGGGCGCCCGAGTGGCTCGCGCCCGGCGGCCGCCTGCTCTCCGAGACCAGCGAGCGCCAGGCACCGGCCGCCGTCCAGGCCTTCACCGACGCGGGCCTGACGGCCCGTCTGGCCGTGTCGGAGGACTTTCCCGCGCACGTCGTGATCGGCGTACGGCGCTGACCTCCGCGCCGGCTAAGGCAGTTCCTGCGCCCGGGCGATGAGCAGGGCCACGTCGTCGTGGTTGTCGGGGTGGTGCAGGGTCCGCAGCAGGAAGTCGCAGACCTCCTCCAGCGGGCGCGCGGGGTCGTCGAGCAGGGACAGCAGGAAGTCCAGGCGCTCGTCCAGCGAGTGACGGCGCGTCTCCACCAGCCCGTCGGTGTAGAACACCAGCACGTCGCCGGGCTCGAAGTCGACGGTCACGGTGGAGAAGGCGACCCCGCCCACGCCCAGCGGCACCCCGGTGGGCAGGTCGAGCAGTTCCGGCGGGCGGCCGGGCCGGATCCGGGCCGGCGGCAGATGGCCGGCGTTGGCGATCCGGCACTGCCGCAGATGCGGGTCGTGGACGGCGTACACACAGGTCGCGATGGAGTGGTCCAGCGCCGAGGTCGTCTTGTCCAGGTGCTCCAGCAGCCGCGCCGGGTCGAGGTCGAGCGCGGCCAGGGTGGTGGTCGCCGTCCGCAGCCGGCCCATGGTCGCGGCGGCGCTGATGCCGCTGCCCATCACATCGCCCACCACCAGCGCGGTCTTGCCGCCCTCCAGCGGGATGACGTCGAACCAGTCGCCGCCGACCTCGCTGGTGGCCCCGGCGGGCTGGTAGCGCGAGGCCACCTCCAGGCCGGTGGTGACCGGGGGATGGCTGGGCAGCAGACTGCGCTGAAGGGTGAGCGCCGTGTTGCGGGCGTTCTGGTACCAGCGCGCGTTGTCGATCTGCACGGCCGCGCGGGCGGCCAGCTCCCGCGCGAGCAGGACGTCGTCCTCGTCGAACGGCGCCGGATTGCGGGTGCGTTTGAGGTCCAGGGCGCCGAGCACCTCGCCGCGCGCGATCAGCGGCACCGCGAGATACGAGTGCAGTCCCGCCCGGCCGAGCAGCGCGGCCGCCTCGGCGGAGCGGGCGATGCGCGGCAGATCCTCGTCCTTCACCTGCGGCACCAGCACCGCCTCACCCGTACGGACGCACTCGGTGACCAGGCGGTCGGGGGCGTACCGGGCGATCTGGCCGGGCGGGTCGGCGGCCCGGACCGCGTCCGAGTCGTCCTCCGGGCGCACCGCCAGCGCCCGGATCACCGCGGACTCCGCCGGGCCGAGCGTGCTGCGCCGGCCCCCCACCACCGCCTCCAGCAGGTCCACCGCCGCCACGTCGGCGAGTTCGGGTACCGCGACCTCGGCCAGCTCGCAGGCGGTGCGCTCCAGCTCCAGCGTGGTGCCGATGCGGGCGGAGGCGTCGGCGATGACGGCGAGCCGGCGCCGGGCCGCCTCCGCCTCCAGGGCGGCCCGGTGCTGCTCGGTGATGTCGACCACGGAGACGGCCACGCCCAGCACGTTGCCCATCGCGTCGTCGAGCCGGTACAGCGAGTGCACCCAGGTGTGGTCGTGGTCCGGGTCGGCGGGGGTACGGCCGATCGTGGTGTCGTCGATCACCGGTACGCCGGTCTCCAGCACCTGCCGGGTTCCGGCCTCCACCGGGCCGGAGTCCAGCATCGGCAGCACCTCGTGCAGCCGGCGCCCGATGTGCTCGGCGGCCGGTACGCCGTTGATCTTCTCCAGGGCCGGGTTGACCGAGACGAACCGCATCTCGGTGTCCAGGACGGCGTAGCCGATCGGCGACTGCTTCACCATCCGCTCGGACAGCGCGACGTCCTGCTCCAGCCGCCGTACGGTCGACTGGTCGGCGGCGAGGCCGAGCGCGTACACATCGCCGCGGTCGTCCAGCAGCCGCATGTTGCGGAACTCCACCAGCCGGGTGCTGCCGTCCTTGTGTCTGACCGGGAAACCGCCGGCCCAGCTCTGTCCGGTGCGCATGACATCGGCGAAGAGCTTGCCGACCAGCTCGCTGTGGCGCTTGTGCACCATCAGCCGGGCGGCGTACTGACCGAGGGCCTCCTGCGCGGAGTACCCGAACAGCTCCTCGGCCTGCGGGCTCCACAGCACGATCCGGCCCTCGGTGTCCAGCACGACCGACGCCACGCCGAGCACGTCGAGCAGGCCGCCCGGCCGCAACGGGCCGCGTGCCGGCTCGCCGCTGTCCGCTGCCGGAGCCTCGGCTGCACTCATGCCCCGCACCGCCTTCGCCCGTTCGTACGGCACGCCGTCCCCCGTGCCGACTCCCCTTGTCCTGCCGTGCTCACACCGACTCTCCGCCGCCTTGACCGGTCTACCTCCACCATCTCTCACCACGCGGCGGACGTCCGCCGGAAGCAGCCTGCCGCCGTACACGCGTGCGGGGGCTCCTGTCGAGACCGTACAGCGTGATCCCGCGGGCCGTGAGAGTTCACGCTCATGTTGCTCCATTGGTCTGTACATGACTATCGCGCCACGCCAGACTGTCCGCCGACCGAGTGCCCCCACCCCTGCCCGAGGAGTTGGCCATGCCCGCGTCCGCCCGGCAACGTTGCCATGGAGTCCTCGCCGGACTCGTCACCCTGGCCACCGCCGCCGTCGTGTCCCTCGCCGCACCCGCACCCGCCTTCGCCGCCGACACCTGGACCGAGACCGGCTCCGACCGGGCCGACCCGCTGACCGAGAGCCAGGGACTCGCCTCCGTGGAGGTCCCGGCGAACAGTCCCAACCACTACACCGGCATCGGCACCATCCCGCTCGGCGTCTCCCTGCGCGGCTGGAACCACGTCGGCGACCCCGACGCCTCCTACGAGGGCTACTACATCGAGCCCTACCAGCAGGACTCCGGCAACTCCAAGATGTTCCGCGTGCAGAGGCCCGACGGCGCCTGGTCGGAGTACGTCCACACGCTGAGCCCCGGCGAGGCCCTGAACAACTCCTGGGACGCGATCTCGCCCGACGGCCAGTGGATGCTGTCCGGCGAATGGGGCACGATGACCCGCTTCCTGGTCTTCCCCACGCCCGGCGAGAACCCCGCCACCTCGCCCGGCGCGAACCTCCCGCAGGCCTCGACCGTCGTCCTGGACCACGCCGTCCGCGACGTCCAGGGCTGCGACTTCTCCGGCCCGACGACGCTGCTCTGCTCCTCCGACGACCCGGACGGCAGCCTCTTCGGGATGACCAAGCCGCTGCTCCAGGTCGACCTCTCCGCCCCGCCGAACGGCTCCGCCGACGTCACCGGCCATGTGACGGCCCTGCGCCCGCTCCCGCTGCGCAGCTCCTGCTCCGGCACCTTCGAGAGCGAGGGCATCGACTACGACCGCCGTACCGGTGTGCTGCGGGTGATCGTGGTGTCCCCGGGGTTCTGCGTGCTCACCGACAGCAAGACCTACACATTCTCCCGTGGCTGAGGTGTGCGCGGCCGCGGGTGGTGTTTTCCTGGGGTTGGACGCGGTGTGCCGGGGTACCCCGTGCCCTCGCGGTACGGCAGGAAAGGAGCGGTCATGACCCACACGGAGCGGTCGCATCCGGAAACCGTCACGGTGGAGATCAGCGGATGCTCCAAGGAGGACGCTCGCATCGTCTTCGATGCGCTGAACTCCTGCTTCGCGTCCGACCGGGGCGCGGACGAGGTCCCTCAGCAGTTGCACGAGACCCGGCCCATGGTGTGGCTGGGTACCTATGACGTGGCGGAGGCCCGCGGGCGGGACTGTCCGCCGGTCGAGCTGCACTCGCCGGTCCAGGCGGACGTCCAGGGCGGCTACTGGGCCGTGGACCGGTTCCGGCACACCCTGGACGCCATCTTCAGCGTCGAGGAGACCTGCACGGCCTCCGGCGACCAGGAGCGGGACCTCCACCTGCGGCTCCAGAGCCGCTGACGACCCCGCTCCCCGGGTCCTACGCCCCGGCCGGCTCCGCGCCGGCCGGGGCGTACTGCGCCAGCCCGTCGCCGAAGGACCAGTCGACGTCGGTGTTCTCGGTGAGCGTGACGACGACGTTGTGCGGCGCGGTGCCGGTGCGCTCGTGGACCAGCTCGGCGATCCGCCGGTACAGCGCCCGCTTCCGCTCCGGACTCCGTCCGGCGCGCAGGGTGATCGCCACGAACACCGCCGAGGCGTCCTTCGGCAGGCCCAGGTAGCTGTCGTAGCGCAGGGTGCCGGTGACGCCGTCGTGGCCGGTGAGCACCTGGAAGCGGTCGTCGGGCGGCACGCCGAGGGTCTCGGTCAGTGCCTCGTGGACGGCGTCGCCGAGGGCGCCGAGGCGGGCGGGGTCGGTGCCGAGCGCGTCGATGCGGACGAAGGGCATGGCGGTACGTCCTTTCCGGAACGGTCTTCCGCGAGCTCTGTACATACTAGTAGGTACAGAGTGGCCGGTGTCACCCCTCCGTGGTTATGCAACTAGTTGCACAAAGATAGGGGCGTCCTCTACAACAAGAGACGACCACACCCCGCACGGAGGGCCCCATGAGCCGTTACCCCCATCTGCTGACCCCGCTCGACCTCGGATTCACCACGCTGCCCAACCGCGTGCTCATGGGCTCCATGCACGTCGGCCTGGAGGAGGCCGAGCGTGGCTTCGAGCGCATGGCGGCCTTCTACGCCGCCCGTGCGCGCGGGGGAGTGGGACTCATCGTCACCGGCGGCATCGCCCCCAACGACGAGGGCCGACCGTACGAGGGCGGCGCCAAGCTCACCACCGAGGCCGAGGCCGAGCAGCACCGCGTGGTCACCGAGGCCGTGCACCGCGAGGGCGGCCGGATCGCGCTCCAGATCCTGCACTTCGGCCGCTACGCCTACCACCAGGACCTCGTCGCACCGAGCCCGCTCCAGGCGCCGATCAGCCCCTTCGTACCGCGCGAGCTGACCGACGCGGACGTCGAGCGCACCATCGACGACTACGCCCGCACCGCCCGCCTCGCCCGGCAGGCCGGCTACGACGGCGTGGAGATCATGGGCTCCGAGGGCTACCTCATCAACGAGTTCATCGCCCGGCAGACCAACCAGCGCACCGACCGCTGGGGCGGCTCCTACGAGAACCGGATGCGCTTCCCGGTGGAGATCGTCAAGCGGGTCCGCGAGGCCGTCGGCGAGGACTTCATCGTCATCTACCGGCTGTCCATGCTGGACCTGGTCCCGGGCGGCTCCACCCTGGACGAGGTGATCACCCTCGCCAAGGAGATCGAGGCCGCCGGGGCGACCCTGATCAACACCGGTATCGGCTGGCACGAGGCCCGCATCCCCACCATCGCCACCTCCGTTCCGCGCGGCGCCTACACCTGGGTCACCAAGAAGCTCATGGGCGAGGTGTCCGTGCCCCTGGTGACCACCAACCGCATCAACACCCCCGAGGTCGCCGAGGAGCTGCTCGCCGGCGGCTACGCGGACATGGTGTCGATGGCCCGCCCGATGCTCGCCGACCCCGACTTCGTCGCCAAGGCCGCCGCCGGCACACCGGACGCCATCAACACCTGCATCGGCTGCAACCAGGCCTGCCTGGACCACACCTTCAGCGGCAGGATCACCTCCTGCCTGGTCAACCCGCGCGCCTGCCACGAGACCGAGCTGGTGCTCTCCCCGACCCGGCTGAAGAAGCGCGTCGCGGTCGTCGGCGCGGGCCCGGCCGGACTCGCCTGCGCGGTCTCCGCCGCCGAACGCGGCCACGCCGTCACCCTGTTCGACGCGGCGAGCGAGATCGGCGGCCAGCTCAACGTGGCCCGCAAGGTCCCCGGCAAGCAGGAGTTCGACGAGACGCTGCGCTACTTCCGCCACCAGCTCTCCGCGCACGGTGTCGACGTACGCCTGGACACCTGGATCACCGCCGCCGACCTGGACGGTTACGACGAGGTCGTGGTCGCCACCGGGGTCACCCCGCGCACCCCGGACATCTCCGGCATCGACCACCCGCGCGTCCTCGGCTACCTCGACGTGCTCCGCGACGGCGCCCCGGTCGGCGAGCGCGTCGCCGTGCTCGGCGCGGGCGGCATCGGCTTCGACGTCGCCGAGTACCTCACCGACGGCGGCGACAAGGCCCACGAGGACCCGGAGACCTACTTCCGCGCCTGGGGCGTCGACATGGACTACCAGGCCCCCGGCGGGCTCGCCGCCCCGCACCGGCCGGCCCCGCCGCGCCAGGTCCACCTGCTCCAGCGCAAGACCAGCAAGGTCGGCGCCGGCCTCGGCAAGACCACCGGCTGGATCCACCGCACGGAACTGAAGCACCGCGGCGTCACCATGGTGCCGGGCGTGCGCTACGACCGGATCGACGACGCCGGCCTGCACATCACCGTCGGCGAGGAGAGCACGGTCCTCGAGGTCGACACCGTGGTGCTGTGCACCGGGCAGGAGCCGCGCCGGGACCTGTACGAGGAGCTGGTCGCCGCCGGCCGCAGCGCACACCTGATCGGCGGCGCGGACGTGGCGGCCGAGCTGGACGCCAAGCGGGCCATCAAGCAGGGCACCGAGCTGGCCGCGGCCCTGTAGGACGGCGGCCGTACGTCCCTAGGATGAGCCCATGTCTCTCCCGCACGCGATCCTCACCGCCCTGCTGGAAAAGCCGTCGTCGGGGCTGGAGCTGACCCGCCGGTTCGACAAGTCGATCGGCTACTTCTGGTCCGCGACCCATCAGCAGATCTATCGCGAGCTGGGGAAGCTGGAGGCCGAGGGGCTCATCCGCACCCTGCCGCCGGAGCAGCCGGTCCGCGGGCAGAAGAAGAGCTACGAGGTCCTGCCCGCGGGCCGTGCCGAGCTGGCCCGCTGGACCGCCGCCGCGCAGGATCCGAAGCCGCAGCGGGACCCGCTGCTGCTCCGGCTGCGCGCCGCCGCGGTCGTCGGCGCGGCCGGTCTGGGCGACGACCTGCGGCGCCATCTGGAGCTGCACCAGCGGCAGCTGGCCGAGTACCAGGAGATCGAGAAGCGGGACTTCCCGCCGGACCGGGACGCCCCCGAGGACCGGCTGCGCCATCTGGTGCTGCGGGCCGGCATCGACCTGGAGACCTTCTGGACCCAGTGGCTGAGCCACGCGGTGGCGGAGGTCGCCGGGCTGCCGGACGCCGACTGAACGCCGGGCGGGCGGTCCGTCAGAGGCGGTACGGCTTCGAGCGCCGCCGCAGCACCCAGCCGGTGGCGATGACCCCGGCGCCCACCAGGGCGGCGCCGATGCCGAGGGTCAGCGGACCGTAGTCACGGGCGGCGCCGCCCAGGCCGCCCATCACGCCCCGGGACGGCGTCGGCGTGGACGTCGACGAGATCGTCGGCCGGCTCGGTGACGACGACACGATCACCGACTGGGTGCCCGCCGTACTGCCGCTGGAGCAGACCACGACCACCGTGTACGTCCCCGGGCTCACCTGGGTCCAGGCCGCGGACTGGCTGATGGTGGTGCCCGCCAGCGCCACCTGACGGCCCTGGGAGAAGTTCGCCTGGCGGCTGGTGAGCAGGGCCGCGGTGCCCCAGCTGCCGTTGATCTGGGTGCACGCGCTGGTGACCACCGAGACGGTGGAGCCGGTGGTGCTGACGGAGATGCCCGATGCCGCGGCGGACGGTCCGGCGAGTGCGGCCGGGAGCGTGGCGGCGGCCGCCAGGGTCAGGCCGCAGCGGAGCGGAAGTCTGGAGTTGCGCATCGTCTGGCCTCCAGCGGCACGGTTGGCGGTACGTCCCATGCGCCGCCGAGGGTCGGGAAACGTCCGTGCTGCCTCAGTGGCAGCCAACGCGGCCCGGGACCCGCCCGCACACGGAGCGCACCCGGCCAGGTGACGGATTCCACCGTCCGGCGCACCGCGGCCCGCCGAGGGGGTGCGGGAGTCAGCCGGCTGTGCGCACGGTCCGCTGCGCCGTCCAGCCGCCCCACGTCCCGTCCGGCAGCCGCGCCCGCAGCCGTACCCGGTGCTCCTGTCCGGCGGTCCGGCCCGCGTAGAAGCTGTAGTGCGCCCGGCCGCGCGGCGGAGTGCCGCCCCACACCAGCGAGGTGGCCGTGGCGTCGTCGAGCCGCACCTGGTACTCCGTGACGACGCCGTCCACGCGCGGCGGGTCCCAGGCCAGGTCGAGGTAGTAGGCCCCGTCGGACCGGTGGGCCGTGGCGGTGAAGCCGGTGGGCGCGGTGTCCCGGCCGTCGTCGCTGCCGGGCGTGGTCAGACGGACGGGCGTACTCGCCGGGGAGGCGTTGTCCGCGGCGTCCCTGGCCCGGACCGTGAAGACGTACCCGGTGCCGGGGCGCAGCCCGGTGACCACGGCGGTGGTCCGGTCGCCGCCCACCCCGTGGATCTTCACCCCGCCCTGGCAGATGTCGTACGACACCACGCCGCGGTCGTCCCGGGACGCGCCCCAGGACAGCCGCACGGCCCGGCTGCCGAGGGCCCGGCCGCTCGGCAGCCCGGGCCGGGTCGGGGCGGTGCGGTCGGCCGCCGCCAGGGCGGGGGTGCGCGCCCTGACCGGCCGGCTCGGCGGTCCGAGCCGGCCGTCGGTGTCCCGGGCCCGCACGGAGAACGCGTACATGGTCGACGGCCTGAGCCTGATGACGTCCACCATGTGCTGTGAGCCCGGTACTTCGGCCGCTTTCGTGGTGCCCCGGTATACCTCGTAGGAGCGGATGCCCGGGCCGTCCGTGACCGCGTTCCACATCACGTGCACGGTCGTGGCGCTGCCCGCCGTCGCGGTGACCCCGGCCGGGGCGCCGGGCATACGGCCGTCGTCGCCGGCGGCGGCCCCGCCCCAGCCGCACGCCGCCACCAGCAGCAGAGCCGCACAGACCAGGGCGAGCGGAACGGGCACGCGGCGCACGGCGTGTGCCTCCCCGGGGACGGTGCCGGTATCCCACGGCAGGACGGGAAAGGTCCGGACCAATATGGCCCCGCTGGTGCGGCCGGGGCAAGAGGGCCGCGTTGGTGGGCGGCCGGAGCGGTTCCGTATGCTGAGTCTCCCTACGGCTGAACTCCCGGGCAGGGCAGGGAAGTTCATGCCTTTGGCGCGGACTCGCTGTCGTCGCCGGTACCGCGCCGACGCGGGCGGCCGGGGTCCGGAGCCGCACCGGCCCGGACCCCGACCCCTGTTGTCCGCCCGCTGTCCAGTGCCACGGCCCCGGGTGTCGCCTCACGGGGTGTCAGACGCGTGCTCCATCCGGCCTCTTCGGAGCGGTCCTGACGGCCGGGTGCCCGGCGCCGCCCCACAGTGGCCTGGAAGTCTCCACCGTCCCCGAGGAGAGAGGCCCACCCCACGTGCGTGTGCGTGTCCCGACGCTGACGCTGGCCGCGGCCGGCGCGGTGCTGCTGGCCCCGGCCGCCCTGCCCGCCCCGGCCTCCGCCGTCCCGGCCCGACAGGGTCCCGCCCGCAGTGAGGGCGCCGTCACCGCCGCCGACCTGCTGACCCGGGTCGCCGAGTGCGTCCGGATCTCCCACGGCCGGTACCGCACCGACGCCGACCGCCCCGCGACCGTCCCCGTCTGCAACACCCGGACCGCCGTCTTCTGGAAGGCCGATCTGGACATCGACTGCGACGGCCGGCCCACCACCCGCTGCAACAGCCGCACCGACCCGCTGTTCGCCCCGACGACCGCCTTCCAGCAGTCCGACGGACGCCATCTGAACGCCGAGACACTGCCCTACGTCGTCGTCCCGGCGCCCAGCCCCCTCTGGGACTACCGCGCGCACGGCATCCGGGGCGGTTCCGTCGCCGCCGTCGTCTACCGGGACCGGGTGCAGTACGCCGTCGTCGGCGACACCGGCCCCCGCGACCTCATCGGCGAGGCCTCCTACGCCACCGCCCTGGGCCTCGGCATCCGACCCGACCCCCGCGACGGAGGGGCGGACTCCGGCGTCACCTACATCATCTTCAAGAACTCCCACGTCGACCCCATCGAGGACCACGCGGCGACGGCGACGACGGGCGAGCGCCTGGCCAGACGCTTCACGACCGACGAGTGACCCGGGGCCGCCCGGCGCCGGGAACTGCTTGGCCAGGTGGGCCGCGGGGCGGTCCCCTGGCGGAGGGGGAGGGGCGTGGCCAGTCGTGACTGGTCCGTCGGCGAGTACCGGCCGCCCCTTCAGGACGGCCGACGTCGTGGGTCGGCGTGGGCGAGCAGGGTTGCGGGCCATACGCCGGCGGGGAGTGCGCGTACCCGCCGCCGGGTGTGTCCGTTCAGTCAGGGGGCTGGAGTCGTGGGCGAGCGCGGTCCGGCAGGGATGGGTGTGGGCGTCCGGCGTCCCCCGGTGCCGACGTGAGGCGGAGTCCCGCAGGGCGTTCGGCGGGCGGCCACGCGCACCCGGTTCCGGTGGTCGTATGCCTCCACGGCCGGCGCGTCCGACCGGGGTCTGGCGCGGGGGACAGGGCACGTGCAGCCGACGCCTGTCCGTCGGCGAGCACCGGCGCGGGCCCCCGCCGGGGGAAAGAGCGCCTGCACCGGCTGCCAGGGCGGGGCCGGGTACGGCCTGGCAGGGCGCCCGTGTCGGTGTGGGTGGAGCCCCCCGCAGGGAGTTCGCGGCCGGTGTCAGGCCTTGCGGTAGTCGTACGCCTCCGCGGCCGCGGCGGCCACCGCGGCCAGGTCGGCGCCGGTGGATGCCGTGACCACCGCGGCCACCGCTCCCTCGAGGAAGGGCGCGTCCACCAGCCGGGTGTTCTCCGGGAGTTCGTCGCCCTCGGCGAGCAGCGCCTTCACGGTGAGCACCGCGCTGCCGAGGTCGGTGAGCACCGCCACCCCCGCTCCCCGGTCGACCGAGGCCGCGGCGGCGGAGATCAGCTCGGCGCTGGTGCCGAGCCCGCCGCCCTCGGTGCCGCCCGCCGGAGCCACCGGCACCGCGGTGGCCCCGCTCGCCAGGCCCTTCGCCAGCTCGGCGACGGCCGCGGCCACCTCCGCGCTGTGCGACACCAGCACGATTCCGACCAGCTTCTCCTCAGCCACCCGTCAGCCCTCCGCGGTGTCGGCGAGGGCCGCGATCAGCAGCGCGGACGAGGTCGCCCCCGGATCCTGGTGGCCGATGCTGCGCTCCCCGAGATAGCTCGCCCGGCCCTTGCGGGCTTGCAGCGGAACGGTGGCCTCCGCACCCTGCTCGGCGGCGGCCCGCGCCGCGGCGAACCCGTCCCCGAGCGCGTCCACGGCCGGCACCAGGGCGTCGATCATGGTCTTGTCGCCCGGCGCGGCCCCGCCGAGCGCCATCACCGCCTCCACGCCCGCCCGCAGTGCCTGGGCCAGCTGCTCCTCGCCGACCTCGGCGGCGTCGCCGAGCGCTTTGCCGGTCTTGCGCAGCAGCGTGCCGTACAGCGGTCCGGAGGCGCCGCCGACCGTCGAGATCAGCTGGCGCCCGGTCAGCATCAGCACGGCCCCCGGAGTGGCCGGCGTCTCCTTCTCCAGGGCGGCCCGCACCGCCGTGAAGCCGCGCTGCATGTTGTTGCCGTGGTCGGCGTCGCCGATGGCCGAGTCGAGGGCGGTGAGCCGTTCCGCCTCGCGGTCGACGGAAGCGGCGGCCGCCGTCATCCAGCGGCGGAAGAAGTCGGCGTCGAGCACTGGATCTCCTTGCGTGGTAGGGCGGTTGACCGATGTGCCGGAGGTGTGGACGGCCTCGTCCGCCCGCTCACATCCCCCAGCGCAGCGCCGGGGTCTTCACCGGCGCGTCCCACAGCCTGAGCAGCTCCTCGTCGACCTGGCACAGCGTCACGGAGGCGCCCGCCATGTCCAGGGAGGTGACATAGTTGCCGACCAGCGTGCGGGCCACCGCCACCCCGCGCTCGCGCAGCACCCGCTGCACCTCGGCGTTGAACCCGAACAGCTCCAGCAGCGGAGTCGCGCCCATGCCGTTGACCAGCGCCAGCACGGGACCGCGCGGCGGCAGGTCGTCCAGGACGGCGTGCACCGCGAAGTCGGCGATCTCCCCGGAGGTCATCATCGGCCGCCGCTCCCGGCCCGGCTCGCCGTGGATGCCGATGCCCAACTCCAGTTCGCCCTCGGGCAGATCGAAGGTGGGGCTGCCCTTCGCCGGGGTCGTACAGGCGCTGAGCGCCACCCCGAAGCTGCGGGAGTTCTCGTTCACCTGGCGGGCGACGGCCTCCACCCGCTCCAGCGGCTGCCCCTCGGCCGCGGCCGCGCCCGCGATCTTCTCCACGAACAGCGTCGCCCCGGTGCCGCGCCGCCCCGCGGTGTAGAGGCTGTCGGTGACGGCCACGTCGTCGTTCACCAGCACCTTGGCGACCTGGATGCCCTCGTCCTCGGCCAGCTCGGCGGCCATGTCGAAGTTCAGCACGTCACCGGTGTAGTTCTTCACGACGAACAGCACCCCGGCGCCGCTGTCCACGGCCGCCGCCGCCCGGGCCATCTGGTCCGGCACGGGCGAGGTGAACACCTCGCCGGGGCAGGCGGCGGACAGCATGCCCGGGCCGACGAACCCGCCGTGCAGCGGCTCGTGCCCCGAGCCGCCGCCCGACACCAGCGCGACCTGCCCGGCCACCGGCGCGTCGCGGCGCACGATCACCCGGTTCTCCACGTCCACCGCCAGATCCGGATACGCGGCCGCCATCCCCCGCAGCGCGTCGGCCACAACGGTCTCCGGCACGTTGATCAGCATCCTCATGGTGTCTCCTCGGCAGCTAGGCGCTTGCGCCCTGGACCTGCCTTTTCGCAGGTCACCGGCGTTCATGACGGTTCTTGATCCTGGCGGTTGGTCGGAGTGTCGGAGCGGGTCCCCTGCTGGAAGTATCGACCTTGCACCGGCGAAGGTCACCTCCGGCCACCGGATCATGGCCGAGGCGGCCTGCTGCCCGGACGCGGGGGGGGGGGAGGGGGGGGGGAGGGGGGGGGGGGGGGGGGGGGGGGGGGGGGGGAAGGGGTGGGGGGGGGGGGGGA
>NZ_JBVIJC010000013.1:111518-226326 GCF_055581605.1 Streptomyces sp. NPDC031418 | reverse complement strand
CTCCCCTTCCCTCCCCCCCCCCCCCCCCCCCCCCCCCCCCTCCCCCCCCCCCCCCCCCCCTCCCCCCCCCCCGCGTCGGCTTACCGGAACTTCCGGCTGGTCGCCAGGTAGACCTCCTTGGCGTTCGCGCCGAGGCGCGGACCGGTGACGTAGGTCCGGCGGTCGCTCAGGGAGTTGTTGGAGACGAGGTACGTACGGCCGTTGTGGCTCATGAACCAGGGGCCGCCCGAGGCGCCGCCGTTCATCGTGCAGCCGATCATGTACTGCGCCGGGTACGAGCTGGGGTAGCTGTACCCGAGCACCGCGCGCTTGGTCGCGCCACGGCAGTCGTAGATCTTCGAGCCGTCGTACGGGGACTCCGCGGGGTAGCCGCGCACCTTCATGTTCTTGATCTTGTTGGCGGCCGGGGCGTTGAACCACACCGGAAGCGCCGAACCGATGCTCTCCTGGAGGGACTTGTGGCCACTCTCCGGCTTCACGTGGATCACGGCGTAGTCGTACGCCGAGGCCACCGTCCCCTCGTGGGCGCCGCCCTTGATCCACGTCCCGGAGGTGGTGGCCCAGTCCGCCCACCAGATGCCGTAGGGCGAGACGGCCCTGGAGCGGATGTTCTGTCCGGCCTGGCTGATGTTGTACCGGCCGGTGTTGTCGAACGACGGAACGAAGGCGATGTTGCGGTACCAGCCGCCGCCCTTGCCCGCGTGCACACAGTGCCCTGCCGTCCACACCAGGTTGGACTTGCCCGGGTGCGCCGGGTCGGTGACCACCGCACCGGAGCACACCATGTCACCCTGCGGCGTGCTGAAGAACAGCTTGCCGACGGGCGCCGCGTAGTGGTGGTACGTCGTCGCGACCCGGGTGGCGGCCTTGCGCTTCACCAGACCGTCGGGCGCGTACATGTACGTGCGGCGGCCGCCACCGGTGCTGGTGTTGCGCGCCACGGTGACCCCGGGAATGCTGGCCGCGGCCTTGGCGACCCGCTCCGGCGTCCAGAAGTCC
The DNA here is from genome assembly GCF_055581605.1 of Streptomyces sp. NPDC031418. Taxonomy (NCBI): domain Bacteria; kingdom Bacillati; phylum Actinomycetota; class Actinomycetes; order Kitasatosporales; family Streptomycetaceae; genus Streptomyces; species Streptomyces sp. NPDC031418. The sequence goes on along the minus strand of NZ_JBVIJC010000013.1, from coordinate 225,327 downwards.
TTGATGTACGGGTTGGCGAAATCCTCGGCCCGGGACTTCCAGTGGCTGAAGTCCTTCCAGCCACCGTTCTTCCACTTCTGCATGGCCTGGCCGGTCAGCTGGGTGGGCACACCGGCCGGCAGCTTGAAGCCGCCGAGCGACGTCCCGCCGTCCTCTCCGGTGTCGACGCCCGGATCCTTCTGGCCCGCCCCCTGCGACGACGAGGCGGACGCCTTGGCACCCTCGCTGTCCTTGTTGTTGCAGGCCGTGGTGGTCACCATGACCGCGGCGATCACGGCGGCGGCGGCCGCGATGCCGCGGCGGCGTATGAATGGCATGGAGCTGGGTCCCCCTGTGGCTGATTCTTGTCATGCTCCGGCTTGGCTGGAGCCACCCCACTATGCACGGGCGCGGACGCGGAAAGATCATGGGGGGACGGCCGTACACAAGAGCTACATGACCGAAATCCTTCCGTGACATGACGTCACCTCGGACCGCCCGCATGGTTACGGGGTGTCAGGGGAGTGAGTCGGGGCGTGCGTCCTGGAGGCCGCGGGCCCCGGTATTGCGTTGTGGGTCCGGGGGTGACGTCCTAGGGTCACCGGAATGTCTTTGCGTCTTCGTATGCGTCAAGCACTGCCCGAAGCCATGCGTGCCCGTGACAAGGCCGCGGTGAGCGCTCTGCGTGCGACCCTTGCCGCGCTGGACAACGCCGAGGCGGTGCCCGTCGACGAGGCCGGGCCGCGCGGCTCGGCCCTCGAGCACACGCCGGTCGGTGTCGGCGTCACCGAAGCGGCGCGGCGCGAGCTGAGCGAGCGCGGCGTGGTGGACGTCGTGCGCGCCGAGGCTGCCGAGCGGCTGGCGGCCGCGGCGCACCTGACCGCTCCCGCGCACGCCGACCGGGCCGCACGGCTTCGCGCGGAGGCCGCCGTACTGCTGCGCTTCCTCGACGGCCCCGCGGGTGCATAGCGGCGGCTGCCGGGGAGGCGGATAGGTCGCTGGCAGAATATTTCGGTGACCGTTGTAATCTTGGGGGTATGGCCACCCGTACGAGTCCCCACCCGCCCACCAGGAGCTGGGCCGCACTGCTCACCGCCGAGCGGCCGCGGCCCGAAGGGATAAGGTCGCGGCCCAACGGCTGGTGGCTGGCCGTCGGCACGGTCTGCTTCGGCGCCTTCATGGGCCAGCTGGACGCCAGCATCGTCACGCTGACGTACGGCAGCCTGCGCACCGATTTCCACACCTCGCTGGCGGCGGTGGAATGGGTGTCCCTGGCCTATCTGCTCACCCTGGTGGCGCTGCTGGTGCCCGCCGGCCGGCTCGCCGACGCGCACGGCCGCAAGCTGCTGTACCTGTACGGGTTCGCCGTCTTCACCCTCGCCTCCGCCGCCTGCGGCCTCGCCCCCACGCTGCTCGCGCTCGTCGCCTTCCGCGTGGTCCAGGCGGCCGGTGCGGCCCTGATGCAGGCCAACAGCGTGGCCCTGGTGACCACCAGCGCCCCGCGCGGGAGGATGCGCAGCGCGCTGGGTGTGCAGGCCGCCGCCCAGGCCCTCGGACTGGCGCTGGGACCGACGGTCGGCGGGGTGCTGGTGTCGACGCTGGGCTGGCGATGGGTGTTCTGGGTGAACGTGCCGGTCGGCCTAATCGCCCTGGTGAGCGGCCACTATCTGCTGCCGCGCACCCGGGCCCGGACGAAGGCCGCCGGTTTCGACTGGCCCGGGCTGCTGCTGCTCGCGGTCGCCAGCACGAGCGCCTTGATGGGCGTGTCCGCGGCCTCCGGCCTCGCGGTGCCCGGCTGGGGCGTGGCCCTGCTCTTCGCGGCGGCCGCCGGTGCCGGCTGGGCCTTTGTGCGCAGGCAGCGGCGGGCCGCGGCGCCGCTGCTGGACCTGGCCCTGCTGCGAGTGCGGGCGGTGGCGTTCGGGCTGCTCGGGGCGCTGAGCGGCTATCTGGTGCTGTTCGGGCCGCTGGTGCTGGTGCCGGTCGTGCTCACCGCGCGGGGCTCCTCGGAGCTGACCGCGGGCCTGGTGCTCACGGCGCTGCCCGCCGGGTTCGCGCTGGCCGCGACCGGCGCCGACCGGCTGCTGCCGTCCGTGTCGGCGGACCGCGAGCGGTGCCTGGCCGGGGCCGCCCTGTTCGCCCTGGCGGTGGCCGCGCTGCTGGTCGTACCGCTCACCACGGGCTGGCTGGTGCCCCTGCTGGTGCTGACCGGGCTGGGGCTGGGTACCTTCACCCCGGCCAACAACGCCATGATCATGGGTGCGATCCCGGCTCGCTGCTCCGGGACCGGCGGGGGGCTGCTCAACATGACCCGCGGACTCGGTACCGCGCTCGGCGTCGCCCTCGTCACCCTCGCCCTGCACCTGGTGGGCGGTGGGGGGCAGCACGGCGCGCGATGGGCGGCCGGCACCCTCCTGGCGGCCTCCGCCCTGGCCGTCGCCTCGGCATGGCTGAGCCCGGGCGGCCGCCCTCGCCGCGTGTGAGCCCGGGACCGTCGCACGGGAACAATTCCGGCGCCCCGGGCGCTGCTCTGTGTACCCGGCTGTACCCACAGGGGTATGGGGGCCGTCCTGTCCGGCGGCCGCCGGGACGACCGGTGGAGGAGCGTGGGACCCATGGAAACGGCGCACACGGACCGGCCGCACCCGGCCGAGGAACACCTCGTGACCACGTGCGGGCGAAGGATCGCCGTACGACGTCTCCACCTCGGCCTGCCGGACCGGGCCGTCGGCCGGATCACCCTGGACGTGGGCGAGGACTGCGGCGGCGAGCCCGGGGTGTGGGCGGCGCTCACCCCCGACGAGGCACGCGACCTGGCCCGGCTGCTCCTCGGAGTGGCGGAAGCCGCCGACGACCACCGCTGACGCGCGGGGCCGCGGGGCAGCGCCGGTCGGCCTGCCGTCGTACCCCGCCCGTCTCTCGTTGCCGCCGGCGGAAGAGGCCCGGCCGCGACCGGTGTCCCACCGCAGAGCGCAACCGCCCAGCCGCACGGCGCCGAGGTACACCGGCTCGCTGCCACCCGTGTCGCCGGTGACGCCTGCGCCGTCGATGTCCGCGGGCACCGCCTCCGGGCCGGCCGGCCACCCCGAGGCGGGTGGCCCGGACACGGGGCCGACCCCCACCGCACTGTTCGCCGCCGCCCTGGCAGCGTGCCTCGCCTTCCGCGCCGGCCGCTGCCTCGACCTCACGGTCTGCCGCGCGCGGGGCTCCGGGTGAGCACCGAGTTCGTCATGGCCGGCGCCGCCCGCCCCGTGTCGCCTCCATGCGCGTCGTGGCGGTCCCGCCGCCGGAACGCGACGACCGGCGCCGCGCCGCACTGCTGGCAGTCGCCTCGCACTGCACGGGCCACAACCCTCTCGAACGGCACCCCGCGGTCGCCGTCGAACCGGCGGCGCCCCGAGCGTGCGGGGCGGCTCTCAGCGGGCCCGCAGTGCGGCGAGTGCCGCGTCCAGGTCGGCCGTGCGGGGGCGGTTGTGGGGGAGCTTGCCGAGCAGGACCGCCATGCCGCAGGTGTCGGTGAGGGCGGAGAAGACGAGGCCGCCCGCGACACCGGCCGAGAGCAACGCGAAGGCGGGGTGTACCAGCAGGGCGAGGAGCAGCCCCGGCAGCACCAGCGTGCCCGCGGTGAAGCGGACCTGCCGTTCCATGCTCCAGCCGGCCCGGGTGGGGCAGGCCGCGGGCCGGTGCAGATCGTGCCCCTCGGCGGCCCACGCGCTGGTGCCCCCGGTGAGGGTGGCGGCCGGTACGCCCTGCTCGGCCAGGATGCGGCAGGCGTTCTCGGAGCGGGCGCCGGACGCGCACACCGTGAGGACCTCGCCGCGCCGGGCCGCCTGCCGGATCTCCGGCAGCGCGCGGCGAAGGCGGTCCAGGGGGATGTTGAGGGCACCGGGCAGATGGCCGGAGGCGTACTCGCGGGGCGTGCGTACGTCGATGACGGTCAGCTCGTGCAGTCGCTCGTGGGCCTGGTCGGTGGTGAGGGTGCCGGGGGTGACGGGAGGTGTCATGACAGCTGTGATCCTTGTGAGGGCCGGAGGTTGTCGTCGTCGTCCCGATTCGGGACGTACAGTACCCCTAGGGGTATTGCTGTGGAGGAGTGATCGTGGAACTGGAGCTTGAGGGTGCGTCGTTGAAGGCGGTGCTGAACCGGCTGCGCCGGGCGCAGGGCCAGATCTCCGGGGTGATCCGGATGATCGAGGAGGGCCGCGACTGCGAGGAGGTCGTCACCCAGCTGGCCGCGGCCTCGCGGGCACTCGACCGGGCCGGTTTCGCGATCATCGCCACCGGGCTCCAGCAGTGCGTGGCGGACATCGAGTCCGGCCGCAAGACGGGGGAGGACTCGGAGCAGATGCGGTCCCGGCTGGAGAAGCTCTTCCTGTCGCTGGCGTGAGGCCGGCGGGGGGCCTCAGACCACCGCGTCGACCAGCATGAACCCGGCCACGGCCAGCAGCACCAGAGCGAACACCCGTTGCAGCGCGGCTCCGGGCAGCTTCGCCGACAGCCGCTTGCCGTCCCACGCGCCCAGCACCGCCGCCCCGGCGAACGGGCCGATGAGGGACCAGTCGAGGCCGCTCGCCGTACCGGCGCGCAGGGCCAGCGCGGCGAGCGAGTTGACGCTGATGACCAGCAGGCTGGTACCCACCGCCGCCCGCATGCGCAGGCCGACCACGTTGACCAGCGCGGGGACGGCGAGGAAGCCGCCGCCGACACCGAGGACGCCGGTGACCGTGCCCAGCCCGGCACCGGCCGCCGCCGCCCGCCCCGGCCGTACCGGCGCGGAGGCTCCGGGCGCCGGGTGGCGCCGGAGCATGGGGAGCGCGGCGGCGACCGCGACCCCGGCGAAGGCCACGGTCAGGGCGGCGGCCGGCAGCCGCCCGGCGAGCGCCCCGCCGAGCATCGCCGGCCCGATCCCGGCCGCGGCGAAGAACAGCCCCGTACGCCACTGGACCCGGCCGTCGCGGGCGTGTGCGAACAGCGCGGTGCCCGATGTGACGCTGACGATGACCAGGCTGGCGGTGGTGGCCGCGACCGGGGTGAAGCCGAGCAGATAGATCAGGGCGGGGACGGCCAGGACGCTGCCGCCGCCCCCGAGCGCGCCGAGCGCGAGACCGATGACGGCCCCCGCCACCAGCGCCAGCACCACCGCGCTCACGTGACGGTCCCTGCCCTGTCGTCCCCGTCCACCGTCGGCAGTCCCGCCGCGGCCCGGACCGGCATGCCGCCGACGACGTCCACGGCTTCGATGTCCCTCGCGTGCAGCAGTCCGGCGGCCCGCCGGGACCGGTTGCCCGAGCGGCATATCACGGCGACGGGCCCGGCCTGCGCCACCGACGGCAGCCCGGCACCGGCACCCGGCGCGCGCCCGGCCTGCCGCTCGTGGGGTTCGCGGACGTCGGGCAGTACGGCCGTGCCGTCGCTCCCGGCGGCATGCCCGGTGCGGTCGGCCGCCTCCTGCACGGTTGCGTGCCCGGGGCCGCCGCGGCCTCGGAAGATGTTCATCTCTCTCACTCCTGTGCGCTCCGGGTGCTCCGCGCGCCCGGTCACGGGGTCCGCACGGCGAGCCCGGCCCGCTCGGCCGCGTCGAAGGAGTCGTCCACCGCGACGACGCCCCGGCCGGCCGCGTCGAGCAGCGAGGCGGCGACGGCGGCGCGCATGCCACCCGCGCAGTGCACCCACACCTGCCCCTCGGGGACGTCGCCGAGGCGCCCGCGCAGCGCATGCACGGGGATGTGCACCGAACCCTCGATGAAGCCGTTCGCCCGCTCGGAGTCCCTGCGGACGTCCAGGACGACGACGCCGTGCCCGGAGTGGCGCGCGAGGTCGGCGAAGCGGGCCCGCGGAAAGGACGCGAGGGACTCGCCCTCGCGCACCCAGCGCGCCGGTTCCCCGGTGGCCGCGGCGGCCGGACGTTCGATGCCGACGCGCACCAGCTCGCGCTGGGCGGCGGCGAGTTGCCCGGGTGACTCGGCGAGCAGGGTCACCGGCCTGCCCCACGGGATCAGCCAGGCCAGGTAGGTGGCGAGCTGTCCCTCGGCCTCGAAGTTGAAGGAGCCCGCGACATGGCCCGCGGCGAAGGCGACGCGGTCGCGCAGGTCGACCACCCACTCGCCGGCGGCCAGCCGGGCGGCGATCTCCTCGGCGTCGGCGACGGCGGGCGGGGTGAGGTCGACGGGCGCGGGCCCGGCGGCGTTGGCCGGGCTCATGTGGGCGTAGTAGGCGGGGATGTCGTCCAGCCCGGCCAGCAGTTCGGCGACGAAGGTGTCCACGTCCCGGGTCAGGGCCGCGTTGGACGCCTTCTCCTTGCCGATGGTGGTGGCCTCGCCCTCCGCCCGCCCCGAGGAGCAGAAGCTGCCGAAGCCGTGCGTGGGCAGCACCGTGGTGTCGTCGGGCAGTTCGGCGGCCAGCCGGTGCGCGGAGGCGTGCTGGGCGCGGGCGAGGTGCCGGGTCAGCCGGGGTTCGACCAGGTCGGGCCGGCCGACCGCGCCGATCAGCAGCGAGCCGCCGGTGAACGCCGCGACGGCCGTGCCGTTCTCCTCCAGGACGTAGGAGGTGTGGTGCGGGGTGTGGCCGGGGGTGGCCAGCGCGCGCAGGGTCAGCGCGGCGGCCGCGTCGATCTCCGTGCGGTCGCCGTCGTGCACCGGGGTCCGCTCGTACGACACCTCGGCCGCGGCCGGCACCAGGTAGGCGGCGCCGGTGAGGCGGGCCAGCTCCAGGCCGCCGGTGACGTAGTCGTTGTGCAGGTGTGTCTCGACCACGTGGGATATCCGCACCCCGCGCCGTGCCGCTGCCGCGATCACCTGGTCGATGTCCCGTGGCGGGTCGACCGCTACGGCGCTGTGCGCACCGCCGGCCAGATAGCTGCGGTTGCCGAGCCCAGCGATCTCGATGGTGTCGATGAAGAACACGGGAGTGCTCCCTTCCGGTGAATCCGGTGAAAAATTACCCCCGGGGGTATCTAATTCGACAGTAGCATGAGTACCCCGGGGGGTATTTTGGGTCCGGTGTCGGGTACCCATCTACACCGCGGACCGGTACGGCACAGCTCCGCACCGCACAGAAAGGCCAGGTCATGCGCTACGACCGCAGCGTCCACCTCGACACCGACTTCGCCACCGCCGTCGCCCGGGTCCGGGAGGCCCTGGCCGCCCAGGGATTCGGCATCCTCACCGAGATCGACGTCACCGCGACGCTCAAGGCCAAGCTCGACCAGGACATGGAGGACTACGTCATCCTCGGCGCCTGCAATCCTCAGCTCGCCCACCGCGCTCTGGACGCGGACCGCACCGTCGGCCTGCTGCTGCCCTGCAACGTGGTCGTCCGTACCGACGGCGACGGTACCGCCGTACAGGCCCTGGACCCGGACACGATGGTCGGCCTGACCGGACTGGACGCGCTCCGGCCGGTCGCCGAGGAGGCCACCCGCCGCCTCGACGCCGCCCTGGCCGCACTCACCGCAGCCGACCCGGGGCACTGAGCCGCCCCGTACGCACGACACCCACCGGCACGGCGGACGCACCGGCCGTCCGAGCCGCGGACAGCCGGGCCGGGCGGGTCGGCGGCACGGCTAGGCTTGCCGCATGTCCGCGCAGCCCCGTACCGACGTCTCCTCGCCTTCTCCCGGCGGCGGTTCGTCGCCCGGCCCCGGGGGCGGGGAGCCGCAGGCCCGTCTTCTCACCGAGGCGGTGACCCGGCTGCGGCGCGCGCTGCGCTCCTCGATCCGCACCGACTACCCGTGGGAGACCCTGCCCATGGCGCAGGTCGAGCTGTTGCAGGTGCTCGGCGAGCACTCGCCCGCGCGGATCAGCGATCTGGCGTCCCGGCGGCGCCTGGCGGTGAGCACGGTCAGCGGGCTGATCGGTCAGATGATCACCGCCGGGCTGGTCGCCCGGGACGTCGACTCCGCCGACCGCCGGGCCTCCGTCGTGACCCTCACCGACGCGGGACGGGAGAAGCTCGACGCCTGGACCACCGCCCACGAACGCCGGATCGACGCGGCGCTCGCCGCCCTCGACGACACCGCCCGGGCGGCCATCGCCGACGCGCTGCCCGCCCTCTTCCAACTCGCCGAACATCTCGGCGAACCGGGCGAGGGCACGCCGCCGGCCTGAACGGCCACCGCGTCCGCCATCCCCCGGCACGCCGCTTCGGCCGGTGCCCGGTGGGGAACTCGGCGTCCGGAACGGGCGGAACGCCGACCGGTGGAGGAGGTGCCGTCGCCGTGGACGACTGGGAGATGTGGGAGATGCGCGACGAGGTACCGCTGTCGTCGCGTGAGCGGCTGACGCTGGTGCTGATCGAGGCGGAACTGAGCCGGGACCGCGGGTTCGCCCGCCGGATGGGCGCGGCACGGCGCGAGGTCTGGCTGCCGCTGGCGGTGGCGCTGCTGGCGGTCGCCTCGCTGTTCGTCGCCGTCATGGGCGTCCGCACCTCGGACGCCGGGCTCCTGTGGTGCTTCGCGGTGTTGTGGCCGATGACCCTCTGCCAGGCGTTCCGGCTGCTGTGCCGGGCGGCCCGGCACCGGCCGGGCTCCACCGACCGCGTCACCCCCTGGACGTGACGGCACCCCTGCCTGATGCACCCCGGCGCCCGCCCGCTTTTCCAGCAGGCGGGCGCCGGGGTGTGTCGACGCTCGGGACGGGCGCGTTCAGCCCTCCTTGCCCCGGCCGCTCAGCGCGTCCCGCATCCGGTCGACCAGGCCCGCCCCCGGCGCCAGCAGCTTGTTGGCCGGCGGGGTGTCGGGCGCCGACGGGTGCGGACGGGTCGGCGCGGTCTTCTTCGCCCGGCGCACCTTGTCGCCCAGGTCCATCAGCGCGTCGGGCGGACAGGCGGACTCCAGCCTCGGGAAGAGGTTCTGCTCCTCGTCCTGCACATGCGACCGGATCTCGCGCATCAGCTGCGTCATCAGCGTGTCGAACCGCGGGTCGTCCGCCTGGCAGCCCTCCAGATCCTTCATGATCTGTTCGGCCTGCGCGTGATCCTCCAGCTCCTTGTCGGCCAGCGCGTCCCCGCCCGGTACATGCTCGCGCACCGCGGGGTACAGATAGGCCTCCTCCGCGACGGAGTGCCGCACCAGCTCGATCGTGGCCTGGTCGGCGAGGTTCTTGCGTTCCGGGGAGCCGGGCGGCAGCGCCTCGATACGGCCGAAGAGCTCCTCGACCTCACGGTGGTCGGTGGTCAGCTCATTGATGACGTTTCCGCCGTGACCCATGTCATTACCTCCTGCGAGATCTGCGGGGCATCACGGCGGGCCGTGACCGGCCCGCCGTCGCCGCGCCGAGTGCCCCGCGTACGGCCCGCTACACGGCCCTCCCGCCGCCGGTCAGCGCATCGAGTGGCGGGCCGCGGCCGTCCGGCCGCATTCCGACAGCGCCCACTCCCACCAGTGGTCCAGCACCTCCTCGTCCAGCGCCCCCGCCTCCATCAGCGCCGGCCGGCCCAGCGTCCGCGCCTGCGCGCCGACCTTCGCGCCGCCCGCCACCGGGTCCACGGCGATCACCGGAGTGCCGGTGCGCAGCGCCAGCACCAGGCCGTGCAGCCGCGTGGTGACCACCACGTCGAAGCGGGACACGAGGGCGAGGAACTGCTCGGCCGTGCCGCACAGCCGCCAGTCGCCCGCGGCCGGCCGGGTGTCGGCCGCGACCCGGGCGCAGTCCTTGCCGGCCAGCCGGCCCGTGATCCGCGCGTTCACCTCCTCGTGCCGGCCGCGGGCGCCGTACTCGCCCTGCCCGGACGAGAACACCACGCCGGCCACCGGCGGCGGCGGACCCACCGGGGCGCCGGCGGCGAGGTCGGGCCGGGCCGGGGCGGACGTGCCGTCCCGGGCCAGGATCTCGTGGAAACCGGTGACCGCGGGATCCGCCGGATCGACGACCGAGACCCCGGCCGCCAGTCGCCGACAGGTCCTGAATCCGTCATGGAGCGCGGCCACCTGCGGCCCGTGCACCGGACCGCACACGAAGAGCAGCACGCCGTACGCCCCGGTCGCGCCGTCTCCGGTGACAGCGCGCCGGGCCGGAAGGCGGGCCGGGACACCGGGTGGTACCGGATGCCCCCCCGGGTCAGCGCCTGCGCCACCGTCCCGGAAGCCGAACCAGCCGGTCAGCAGCACCCGTTGCGGGTCCGGCCGGGCGCGCACAGCCTGCGCAGCACCGCCGCCGCGGTGTCGTCGTGCATGACCCTCTCCACCGTGCTATGAGATCTCCGGAGTCGCGCGAGTACCCGGCATTGCGGACAATTAGAATCCAACGTGTGAAACCAACTGGCAGGGAAACTCAGCTGCCAGTGCCGTCCAGCCAGCGGCGGCCGACCCGGGCGGTCCTCGAGAATCTGTGGGACCGGCCCCGGTGTTCTCCCTTCCCGAGCGGGCCGACGACATCGGGCCCCGCGGACGCGGCACGCGCCGAACGCCCATGACAGGGGCGCCGACCAGGCGCGGCACCACGCGGACGCCGCGGGCGACGCGGACGTAAGGAACAGCTCCCATGACTGGTGACACACCGTTCTCCTGGCGGCGCGCCCTGGTGACCGGCGGCGCCGGCTTCCTCGGCTCGCATCTGTGCGAGCGGCTGCTGGATTCAGGCGTCGAAGTCGACTGCGCCGACAACCTGGCCTGCGGGCGCCGCGAGAACATCGCCCACCTCCAGGACCGGCCGGGCTTCCGGTACGTGCACTGCGACGTCTCCGCGACCGGCTGCGCCGAGCTGCTCACCGGGCCGTACGACCTCGTCCTCCACTTCGCCTGCCCGGCCTCGCCCGCCGACTATCTGCGGCTGCCCCTGGAGACCCTGGACGTGGGCAGCCTCGGCACCCGCAACGCGCTGGCGATCGCCGCCCGCGACGGCGCCCGCTTCCTGCTCGCCTCCACCTCCGAGGTGTACGGCGACCCGCTGGTGCACCCGCAGCACGAGGGCTACTGGGGCAACGTGAACCCGATCGGGCCGCGCAGCGTCTACGACGAGTCCAAACGCTTCGCCGAGGCCCTGGTCACCGCCCACGCCGGCACCCGTGGCACCGACGCCGGGATCGTGCGGCTGTTCAACACCTACGGGCCGCGCATGCGCGCCCACGACGGCCGCGCGGTGCCCACCTTCATCTGCCAGGCCCTGGCCGGCGAACCCCTCACGGTCACCGGCGACGGCAGCCAGACCCGCTCGCTGTGCTACGTCGACGACACCGTCGACGGCATCCTGCGGGTGGCCCAGAGCAGGTCCGTGCGGCCCGTGAACATCGGCGGCAGCGACGAGATCACCATGGCCGAGCTGGCCCGGCGCGTCGTCGCCCTCACCGGCTCCCGCTCCCCGATCGCGTTCGTCGACCGGCCCGTCGACGACCCCGGCCGGCGCCGCCCCGACACCGCCCTCGCACGCGAGCTGCTCGGCTGGTCGCCGCAGGTGCCCTGGGAGGAGGGCCTGAAGCAGACCATCGCCTACTTCGCCGCCCAGCAGCCGCCGGCGCCCGACGGCCAGCCGGTGCCGCGGTCCTGACCCCGCCCCCTCGCCGCCCAGGAGACAGCGCATGCACGTCCTCGGTATCAACGCCCTCTTCCACGACCCGGCCGCCGCCCTGATCACCGACGGCACGGTCGTGGCGGCGGCGGAGGAAGAGCGGTTCTCGCGCCGCAAACACGGCAAGCGGCCCGTACCCTTCTCCGCCTGGGAGCTGCCCGAGCAGTCGGCCCGCTGGTGCCTGGAGCAGGCCGGCCTCACCCCGTCCGACCTGGACGCCGTCGCCTACTCCTACGACCCCGCGCTCGCCCGCCCCGCCGAGGAGATGGGCCTGCACGACCCCTGGGACCAGCTGCGCCAGACCTACGCCCGCGAGGCCCCGGACTTCCTCGCCGAGGCCCTGCCCGGACTCGACCCCGCCAAGGTCCGCTTCGTCCCGCACCACGTGGCGCACGCCGCCTCCGCCGGGCCCGTCTCGCCGTACCCGGACTGCGCCGTCCTGGTCCTGGACGGCCGCGGCGAGTGCGGCTCCCACCTGGCCGGCCGCTACGCCGGCCGCGAGCTGACCGTGCTCGCCACCCAGCAACTCCCGGACTCCCTCGGCCTGTTCTACGAGGACCTCACCCAGCACCTCGGCTTCCTGCGCAGCAGCGACGAGTTCAAGGTGATGGCGCTCGCCTCCTACGGCACCCCGCGCTTCGCCGGCCGGCTGCGCGCGTACGTCGAGGCCGGCGACGACGGCGGCTTCCGGGCCCGCCCGGTGCCCTGGGCCGACCTCGTCCCGCCGCGCCCGCCCGGCGGCACCTGGAGCCAGGACCACGCCGACCTCGCGGCCAGCGCCCAACTCTGCCTGGAGGGGGCCATGCTGGCCCTCGCCCGCTGGCTGCGCGCCCGCACCGGCGAGGACGCCCTGGTCATGGCCGGCGGAGTCGCCCTCAACTGCGTCGCCAACACCCGGCTGTGGCGGGAGAGCGGCTTCCGGCACATCTGGGTCCAGCCCGCCGCCGGAGACGCCGGTACGGCCCTCGGCGCGGCCGCGCACATCGCCGGCCAGAAGGACACCCTGGAGCCGATGCCCACCGCGGCGCTCGGCCGGGGCTGGAGCGACGACGAACTGCGCGCCTGGCTGGAGCGGGCGGCCGTACCGTACGAGGAGCCCGCCGACATCGCCGAGACGGCCGCCGAGGCACTCGCCGCCGACGGGATCGTCGCCTGGTTCCAGGGGCGCAGCGAGTACGGGCCGCGCGCACTCGGGCACCGCTCGCTGCTCGCCCACCCCGGGCACGCGGTGAACCTGGAGCGGCTCAACGCGGTCAAGGGACGCGAGGAGTTCCGGCCCGTCGCGCCCATGGTGCTCGCCGAACGCGCGGCCGAGATCTTCGACGGGCCGCTGCCCAGCCCGCACATGCTGTTCGTGCACGAGGTGGCCGCCGACTGGAAGGACCGCATCCCGGCGGTCGTGCACGTCGACGGCACCGCCCGCATCCAGACCGTCGACCGCGCCCAGGAGCCGCTGGTGGCCCGGATGATCGACGGCTTCGAACGGCGCACCGGGCTGCCGGTGGTGGTCAACACCAGCCTCAACACCGCCGGCCGGCCCATGGTGGACGACCCCCGGGACGCCCTGGAGTGCTTCGGCTCCGCACCGGTCGACCTGCTGGTCCTCGGCCCGTTCGCGGTCCGGCGCGGAAAGGCCTTCGCATGACCGACGCGCCCGCCTACACCGTCGTCGTCCCGACGATCGGCCGCCCCTGCCTCGCCGAGTGCCTGCGCGCCCTCGCCGAGGGCACCACCGCACACCCCCCGCACGAGGTGGTCGTCGTCGACGACCGGCCCGCGCCCGACGGCGACCTGCCGCTGGAGCAGGCCGGGCAGCTGCTCGACCGGGTCCGCACCCTGCGCACCGGCGGCCGCGGACCGGCCGCCGCCCGCAACGCCGGCTGGCGGACCGTGCGCACCCCCTGGACCGTCTTCCTCGACGACGACGTCCAGGTGCTGCCCGACTGGTCCGGGCTGCTCGCCGCGGACCTGCGGGCGGCCGGCGAGGACGTCGGCGGCATCCAGGGGCAGCTGCGTGTCCCCCTGCCCCTGGACCGCCGGCCCACCGACTGGGAACGCACCACCAAGGGCCTGGAGAACGCCGCCTGGGCCACCGCCGACATGGCCTACCGGACCCGGGCGCTCACCCGCGTCGGCGGCTTCGACGAACGTTTCCCCCGCGCCTTCCGGGAGGACGCCGATCTCGCCCTGCGCATCCAGCGGGCCGGCTGGGAGCTGGTCCGCGGCACCCGGGTCACCCGGCACCCGGTCCGCCCCGCCCACTGGTGGGCCTCGCTGCCCGCGCAACGCGGCAACGCCGACGACGCGCTGATGAACCGCCTGCACGGCCGCGACTGGTGGGCCCGCGCCCAGGCACCCCGCGGCCGGCTGCCCCGCCATGTCATGGTCACCGGCGCCGCGCTCGCCGCCGCCGGCTGTGCCCTGGCCGGCCGCCGCCGCACCGCCACCGCCTGCGCGGCCCTGTGGACGCTGGGCACCGCCGAGTTCGCCCTCGCCCGCATCCTGCCCGGCCCCCGCACCGCCCGCGAGATCGCCGGCATGCTCGGCACCAGCGTGCTGATCCCGCCGCTCGCCGTACGGCACTGGCTGCGCGGAGCGGTCCGCCACCGCAACGCCGGCCCCCTGGGAGGTGCGGCCGAGTGAGTACCGTCCACGCCGTACCGCTCGCCGCCGTCCTGTTCGACCGCGACGGCACCCTGGTGGCGGACGTGCCGTACAACGGCGATCCCGGCCGGGTCCGGCTGCTGCCCGGCGCGGCCGAGGCCGTCGCCCTGGCGCGGTCGGCCGGGCTGGCCACCGGGGTGGTCAGCAACCAGTCCGGCATCGGCCGCGGTCTGCTCAGCACGGCGCAGGTGCACCGGGTCAACGCGCGCGCCGATGCGCTGCTCGGCGGCCTGGACACCTGGCTGTTCTGCCCGCACGCCCCGGAGGCCGACTGCGACTGCCGCAAGCCCCGGCCCGGGCTGATCCTCGCGGCCGCCGCCCGGCTCGGCGTCCCGCCCGAGGCCTGCCTGGTGATCGGTGACATCGCCGCCGACGTCCTGGCGGCCCAGGCGGCGGGCGCCCGCGCCGTCCTCGTCCCGAACGCGGCCACCGCCCCCGAGGAGACGACCCGCTTCGCCGCCGTCACCGCCCCGGACATCCACACCGCGGTCCGCGACGCGCTCCGGGCAGATGGGCGCGACGCCCTCCGGGCCCATGGGCGCGACGCCCTCCGGGCCCATGGGCGCGACGCCCTCCGGGCCCATGGGCGCGACGCCCTCCGGGCCCATGGGCGCGACACCCTCCGGGCCCATGGGCGCCTGACACCGGGACAGTGCTCCACGTGGGGCGGGGGCCCGGCGACAGCGACGCCTGAGCCGCCCACCGGCGGCCCGGCGGCTGGAATTACTGCGGCGCCCGATGGTCGCCCGGCCCCGGGCCGGTGTTCCCCGCGGGACGAAGGCCCGGCGACTGCGATACCCGCCTCGCTCGATGGTTGCCCGGCCCCGGGCCGGCGCTCCTCGCGGGCCGGAGGCCCGGGGGCCGGAACGCCTGCGGCGCCCGATGGTCGCCCGGCCCCGGGCCGGTGTTCCTCGCGGGACGAAGGCCCGGGAGCTGCCCTGTCCGCCGCGCCCGAGGCTTGCCCGACGCCGGGCTGGCGCCCCTCGCGGGAGGGCCGTCCGGTGGCCGCCACGCCCGCCGTATCCGACAGCCCTCCGGCACCGGGCTGGTCCCTCTCCCGGGGCGAGCCTCCGGGAGTTGCCCCGCCCGGCGCGCCCGAGACGGGCCAGGCGGCAACGCACGCACCCCTGATACCCGGGACGTGGTCGGCGTGAGGTCTCTCGTCGTCCGGCTCGACAGCTTCGGGGACGTTCTGCTCGCCGGGCCCGCCGTGCGTGCCGTCGCCGCGCACTCCGCGCATGTCACCCTGCTCTGCGGCCCGCGCGGTGCGGACGCCGCCCAACTACTGCCCGGTGTCGACGACGTCCTGGTGTGGGAGGCCCCCTGGGAGGGCTTCGAACCGCCCCCGGTGATCCCGGCCGACATCGACGCCCTGGTCGGCCGGCTGCGCGCCGCCGCCTACGACGCCGCCCTGATCCTGACCTCCTTCCACCAGAGCCCGCTGCCCACCGCGCTGCTGCTGCGGCTCGCCGGGATCGACCGGATCGGCGCCGACAGCGTCGACCACGCCGGACGGCTGCTGGACGTCCGCCACCGGCGGATCCCGGGCCGCCACGAGGCGGAGGCGGCCCGGGACACGGCCGCCGCCATGGGGTTCCTGCCGCCGCCCGGCGACGACGGCCGGCTGCGCGTCCTGCCGCCCCCGGACACCGGCAGCCTGACCGGCAACGGTCCGTACCTCGTGCTGCACCCGGGCGCCAGCGCCCCGGCCCGGGCCTGGAGTCCGCGGCGCTGCGCCGAGGCGGTCGCCCTGCTCACCGACGCCGGGCACCGCGTGGTCGTCACCGGCGGACCCCACGAGACCGTGCTCACCCGGTGCGTGAGCGGCGACCTGGCCGTGGACCTCGGCGGCCGGACCACCCCCCGCACCCTCGCCGGCGTGCTCCGCATGGCCGACGTGGTGATCAGCGCCAACACCGGCCCCGCCCATCTCGCCGCCGCCGTCGGCACCCCGGTCGTCTCCCTGTTCGCGCCGGTCGTCCCGGCCGACCGCTGGGCGCCGTACGGCGTCCCCGTGATCCTGCTCGGCGACCAGTCGGCGCCGTGCGCGGGCACCAGGGCGCTGACCTGCCCGGTGCCCGGCCACCCCTGTCTGGACGAGGTCACCGGACAGGACGTGGTGCGCGCGGTGCACAAGCTCATCCAGGAGCGCCGCTCATGAACATCCTCGTCTGGCACGTGCACGGATCCTGGCTCACCGCCTTCGTGCAGGGCCCGCACACCTACCTGGTCCCGGTCACCGAGGACCGCGGACCCGACGGGCTGGGCCGGGCCGTCACCTGGGACTGGCCGAGCACCGTGCGGGAGCGGACCCCGCGGGAGCTGCGGGACACCCCGATCGACCTGATGGTCCTCCAGCGTCCGCACGAACCCGACCTCGCCCTGCGCTGGACCGGCCGCCGCCCCGGCGTGGACGTGCCCGCCGTGTACGTCGAGCACAACAGCCCCGACGAGAGCGCCGAGCGGCAACTCCACCCGCTGGCCGGGCAGTCCCGCATCCCCCTCGTCCATGTCACCCACTTCAACCGGCTGATGTGGGACAACGGCCGGGCACCCACCGAGGTCGTGGAGCACGGCATCATCGACCCCGGCCACCGCTGGACCGGCACCGAGCGGCGCGCCGCCGTCGTCGTCAACGACCCCGTGCGCAGGGGCCGTACGACGGGAACCGACCTGCTGCCCCGGTTCGCCCGGTCCGCACCCCTGGACGTCTTCGGGATGCGCACCGAAGGACTCGCCGAGCACCTCGGACTGCCCCCCGACCGCTGCCGCACCCGCGACCTGCCCCAGCACGAACTCCACCGCGAGCTGGCCCGCTGCCGCCTCTATCTGCACCCCGTGCGCTGGACCTCGCTCGGCCTGTCCCTGCTGGAGGCCATGTTCCTCGGCATGCCCGTGGTCGCACTCGACACCACCGAGGTGCGGGAGGCGGTACCCGAGGGAGCCGGGGTCGTCTCGAACCGCCTCGACGTACTGGAGGACGCCGTACGGACCTTCCTCGCCGACCCCGAGCACGCCCGCCGCACCGGCGCGGCCGCCCGGGCCGCGGCCCAGGCCCGCTACGGAGAGCGGCGCTTCCTGGACGACTGGGAACGCCTGATCAAGGAGGTCACCCGATGAGCCGCATTCCGCACACGGCCGGGCGCGTCGCCATGGTCTCCGAGCACGCCAGCCCGCTGGCCGCGCTCGGCGGACCGGACGCGGGCGGCCAGAACGTGTACGTGGCACAGACCGCCCGGCAACTCGCCAGAAACGGATACCGGGTCACGGTGTACACCCGGCGGGACGCGGCGGGCCTGCCGGACCGGGTGACCCTCATCGACGGAGTGCAGGTGGTGCATGTGCCCGCCGGCCCGCCCGCACCCCTGCCCAAGGACGAACTCCTGCCCCACATGGCCGAGTTCGGCGCCTTCCTGGCCCGGCAGTGGGCGGCGAACCCGCCCGACGTGGTGCACTCCCACTTCTGGATGTCCGGCCTCGCCGCCCTCACCGGCACCCGCGGCCTCGGCATCCCCGTCGTCCAGACCTACCACGCGCTCGGCACCGTGAAGAAGCGCTACCAGGGCGCCGCCGACACCAGCCCCGCCGAACGCCTCGCCATCGAGGAGGCCATCGGCCACGAGTGCGCCCGGATCATCGCCACGTGCAGCGACGAGGTGGCCGAGCTGAAGGCCATGGGCCTGCCGGAGGACCGGATCAGCGTCGTACCGTGCGGTGTCGACCCGGACCAGTTCGCGCCCGCCGGCCGCACCCGCCCGCCCGGCGCCCGCCGCCGGCTGCTGGCCGTCGGCCGGCTCGTGCCCCGCAAGGGCTTCGACCGCGCCATCCGCGCCCTGGCCGGCGTCCCCGACGCCGAACTGCTCATCGCGGGCGGGCCCGAGGCGGACCTGCTCGGCTCCGACCCCGAGGCGGCGCGCCTGTACGGCATCGCCGGCGAGTACGGCGTCCTCGACCGCGTCACCCTGCTCGGCGGGGTCGGCCGGGCCCGGATGCCCCGGCTGATGGCCGGCGCCGACCTGGTGCTGTCCCTGCCGCTGTACGAGCCGTTCGGCATCGTCCCGCTGGAGGCCATGGCCTGCGCCACACCGGTCGTGGCCACCGCGGTCGGCGGCCAGCTCGACACGGTCGTGGACGGCACCACCGGCGTCCTGGTGCCGGCCGACGACGACTACGACCTCGGCGCGGTCGTCCGCACCCTGCTCGCCGACCCCGACCGGCTCGCCCGCTACGGGGCCGCCGGCCGGCAACGGGTGCTGACGCACTACACCTGGGACCGGGTCGCCGAAGGGGTCGCCGGGGTCTACAGCGAGGTGTCCCCGGTCCGCTCCCTGTCGGGGGTGGTCCGATGAAGGCCGCGGCCCACCTGCGCACCGACCGGCGCGCCGAGCCGTGCGCCGCCCAGGACAGCGCGCACTGCGACGACCTCGCCAAGGCCCTGGAGGCGTTCCGCGAGCACGGCCCGCGCATCGAACGCTGGGGCGCCGAACTCGCCCGCCGCCTGGGCTCCGGGGCCCGGCTGCTGGTCGCCGGCAACGGCGGCAGCGCCGCCCAGGCACAGCATCTGACCGCCGAACTCGTCGGCCGCTACCGCGAGGACCGGCCGCCGTTCTCCGCGGTCGCCCTGCACGCCGACACCTCCTCCACCACCGCGATCGCCAACGACTACGGCGTCCAGGAGGTGTTCGCCCGGCAGACCGCCGCCCACGGCCGTCCCGGGGACGTGCTCCTGCTGCTGTCGACCAGCGGTGCGAGCGCCAACCTGCTGGCCGCCGCCGAGCGCGCCCACCGGCTCGGTCTGACCGTGTGGGCGCTGACCGGACGGGCCCCCAATCCGTTGCAGCTCGGGGCGGACGACACGGTGTGCGTGGACGCCCCCGTCGCCGCCACCGTGCAGGAACTGCACCTGGTCGCCGTGCACATGCTCTGCGAGTCCTTCGACCGGGCGGTCGAGCGCGGCACGGCCGGCCCGGGGGAGGCGAACGGCACCGACGGCAAACCCGGTGTCGTCGGGCGGCTCGTCGGCCGCGCCCGGACCGTCGGCCGGTCCGTGGACGGCACCCCGGCGGCCCCCAGGAAGGGACACGCATGAACGCCTCGCACACCCGTCTGGTCGTGGTCGGCGACGCCCTGCTCGACCACGACCTGTGCGGCCGGGCCGAGCGGCTGGCCCCGGACGCGCCCGTGCCGGTCGTGCACGGCACCCGGCGCAGCTCGCGGCCCGGCGGCGCGGCCCTCGCCGCCTGCCTCGCGGCCGCCGACGGCCGGCCGGTCACCCTCGTCACCGCCCTCGGCGACGACCCGGCCAGCACCACCCTGCGCGAACTCCTCGCCGACCGGGTCGAACTGGTGGAGGTGCCGCTGGACGGCGCGCTCAGCAGCAAGACCCGGGTGCTGGCCGGCGACCGGCCGCTGCTGCGCCTCGACGACGGCGACGGACGCGCCCGCGCGGCCACCGACGCGGCCGTGGCCGCCGTGACCGGAGCGGACGGCGTCCTGGTCGCCGACTACGGCCGGGGCACCGCCGACGTCGTGCGGGACGCCCTCGCACACACGCCCGCCCCGATCGTCTGGGACCCCCATGTACGCGGCCGGCCGCCGGTGCCCGGCGTCCGCCTCGCCACCCCCTCCGCGCAGGAGGCCCGCGCCTTCGCCCGGCACCTGGACGAGGGTGAGGGGCCCGGCGAGGAGGCCGGGCTGCGCACCGCCGCGCGCGACGCCCGCACCCTCGTACGGGCCTGGCAGGCGCAGGCCGTCGCCGTCACCCTCGGCGAGCGCGGTGCGCTCCTCTCGTACGGCGAGACGCCGCTGCTGGTGCCGACGCCGGCCGCCGCCTCCGGCGATCCCTGCGGCGCGGGCGACCGGTTCGCCTCGGCCGCCGCGGGCCTGCTCGCCGACGGCGCCCTCACCGAGGACGCCGTCCAGGCCGGCGTGCACGCGGCCACCCGTTACGTCGCCGAGGGCGGCGCCCGCGCGGTCGCCGCGCCCGAGGAGTCCGGGCCGCCAGCGGAGGCAGCCGTCGACGGCGACACCACCGCCGACGCCCTCCGCACCGCCGCCCGCGTCCGCGCCGCGGGCGGCACCGTCGTCGCCGCGGGCGGCTGCTTCGACCTGCTGCACGCCGGACACGTCGCCCTGCTCCAGGCCGCCCGGCGGGCCGGTGACTGCCTGATCGTCTGCGTCAACTCCGACGCGTCGGTACGCCGCCGCAAGGGCGACGGCCGCCCGCTCGTCCCGGTCGCCGACCGGGTCCGGGTGCTGCGCGCCCTGGAGTGCGTGGACGCGGTCGCCGTCTTCGCCGAGGACACCCCCGAACGCATCCTCGGCGACCTGCGCCCGCACATCTGGGCCAAGGGCGGCGACTACGCCCGGACCATGCTGCCCGAACAGCCCCTGGTGGAGAGCTGGGGCGGCCAGGTCCTGCTGCTGCCCTACCTCGACGGCCGCTCCACCACCACCCTCGCCCACCGAGCCGCCCACACCCCCACCCCGGCGCCAAACCCATGACCCCACCCCGCGCCGCTCCGGTGGCCCGGCCCTGCCTGGCTCGCCTGCCCGTCCCGGTCACGCGGCCGCGCCCCGGACCGCGCCTCCACCCCGCCGGTAAGGCCATGCCTCGGCTCGTGCTCCCGCCTGGCCGGGCGGCTGTGCCCCGGGCCGTGCCGCTGCCCCGGTGGCACGTCCATGGCCCGTCCCGCGCCGCTCCGGTGGCCCGGCCCTGCCGGGCTCGCGCGCCTGCCGTGGCCCCGAGGCCCTGCCCGGCTCGCGCCCGCTGTCCCGGCCGTGAGGCCATGCCCCGGGTCGGCGCCTCCGCACGGCCCTGCCCGGCTCGCGCAGCTGTCCCGGTCGTACGGCCATGCCCCGCACCGCGCCGCCACCCCGGCGGCAAGGCCACGACCCCGGCCCGAACCGCCCCGGTGGCGAGGCCGTGCCCGGCTCGCGTGCCCGTCCCGGAGGTGAGGCCGTGCCTCGGCTCGTACCCCCGTTCAGCCGCGAGGCCGTGACCCGGGGCCGCGCTCCCGTCCCGGCGGTCAGGACACCCCCGCTCGCGCCCCGCCGAACCCACCTGGAGGATCCACCCGGTGACCCCCACCCCGCACCCCCCGACCGTCCTGGTGCTGCGCGCGCTGGGGCTCGGTGATCTGCTGGCCGGTGTGCCCGCGCTGCGCGGGATCCGGCGGGCCTTTCCCGAGCACCGGATCGTGCTCGCGCAGCCGCCGGGGCTCGGCGCGCTCGCCCTGACCACCGGCGCGGTCGACACCGTCTTCCCGGCCGAGGCGCCGGGCCGGGCGGTGCCCTCCCTCACCCACTGGCCGGGACCGCCGCCCGACCTGGCGATCGACCTGCACGGCAACGGCCCCGAGAGCCGGGACGCGCTGGCCGCCCTGCGCCCCGCCCGGCTGCTCGCCCACGCCTGCCCGGACGGCCCGCCCTGGCGCGCCCAGCTCCACGAACGCGACCGCTGGTGCGCCTTCCTGGACGCCTACGGCATCCCGGCCGACCCCCTGGACCTCCGCCTGCCCCCGCCCCGCACGCCGTCCCCGGCGCCGGGCGCGGTGGTGGTGCACCCCGGGGCGGCGTCGGGTGCGCGCCGCTGGCCGGGGGAGCGGTTCGCCACGGTCGTACGGTGCCTGCGCGCCGCCGGACACCGGGTCGTGCTCACCGGCGGACCGGGCGAGGAGCCCCTGGTCCGTTCCATCGCCGACCGCAGCGGGCAGCACACGGCCGACGTGCTCACCGGCGGGCTGCCCCTCGCCGAGCTGTCCGCGCTGGTGGCCGAGGCGTCCCTGGTGCTCAGCGGCGACACCGGCCTCGCCCATCTGGCGGTCGCGCACGGCACCCGCTCGGTCACCCTGTTCGGGCCGGTGTCGCCCCGCCTATGGGGCCCGCCGCCCGGCCCCGACCATGTGGCCCTGTGGCAGCCCGGCCCGCCCGGCGACCCGCACGGCCGCACCCCCGACGCCCGTCTGCTGCGCATCGGCACCGGCGAGGTGGCCGCCGTATGCCTGACCCTGCTGCGCCAGGCCCGCCCGCACGCCGAACGGGAGACGGCACATGCCCGCTGACCACGCCCACGGCGACGCCCCGCGGCCCGCCGCCGCACCGCCGACGCCCGCACCGGCCGCGGAGCAGCGCCCGGCCCGGGCGGCGGCCGGCAGGCGGCCGGTCTCCGCCGAGCAGGCGGCCCGGCTCCCGGGCCGGGCCGCGGGCGGCGACCCGCGGACCACGGTCGCGGTGATCACCCGCGACCGCTGCGCCAGCCTGCTGCGCACCCTCGACGCGCTGGCCGCACTGCCCGAGAAACCGCCCGTCATCGTCGTCGACAACTCCCGGGACGACACCACCCGCAGGGCCGTCCTCGGCCACCCGGCCGTCAGCCGCCTGCTGCGGCCCGCCGCCAACACCGGCGCCGTCGGCCGCAACCTGGCCGTGCGCCACGCCCGCACCCCCTACGTGGCCTTCAGCGACGACGACTCCTGGTGGGAGCCGGGCAGCCTGGGCAGGGCCGCCGACCTGCTCGACAGCCACCCCAGGCTGGGTCTGCTCGCCGCCCGCACCCTGGTCGGCGAAGAGGGCGCCGACGATCCCCTCAACGCCGTCCTCGCCGCCTCCCCGCTGCCCGGCGAGGCCGATCTGCCCGGACGTCCCGTCCTCGGCTTCCTCGCCTGCGCCAGCGTGGTCCGCCGGGCGGCCTTCCTCGACGCGGGCGGCTTCCACCCGCTGCTGTTCTTCGGCGGCGAGGAGACCCTGCTCGCCTACGACCTGGCCGCCCACGGCTGGGGCGTCAGCTACGAACCCGCGCTGTGCGCCCGGCACCACCCCGAACAGCAGGGCGGCCGCACCGGCCGGCCCTACCTCGTCCAGCGCAACCACGTCCTCACCCGCTGCCTGCGCCGCCCCTGGCCCGTCGCCCTGCGCGCCGGTGCCGACCTGGCGCGGGCCGCCGCGGCCGACCGCCCGGGCGCGCGCCGCGCCCTGCGCGAGACCCTCGCCCGCCTCCCCGCCACCCTCGCCCGCCGCCACACCCTGCCCCCGCACGTCGAAGCCGCCGCCCGCCTCCTGGACCGGCAGGCGGACACACCCGCCGAGGGAGGTGCGCCGCCATGACCGGGCCGGGACCCGACGGCCGTACGACCGTCGTCCTGATCACCCACAACCGGCGCGACGAACTCCTGCGCACCCTCACCCTGCTGCGCCGGCTCCCCGAACGCCCCCGCGTGATCGTCACCGACAACGCCTCCGGCGACGGCACCGCCGAGGCCGTCGCCCGGGACTTCCCCGAGGTGACGCTGCTGCGCCCGGGCCGCAACCTCGGCGCCGTCGGCCGCAACCTCGCCGTCCAGCAGGTCGACACCCCGTACGTCGCGTTCTGCGACGACGACACCTGGTGGGAGCCCGGCAGCCTGCGCCGCGCCGCCGACCTGCTCGACCCCCGGCCCCGGCTCGCCGCCGTCACCGGGCGGATCCTCGTCGAGCCCGGCGGCACCGAGGACCCCGTCGTGCGCGAACTGCGCGAGTCCCCGCTGCCCGGCCCCGGCTGGCTCCCCGGCCCCGCCCTCGGCTCCTTCCTGGCCGCGGCCACCGTGCTGCGCACCGACGCCTTCCGCGCCGGCGGCGGCTTCCACCCCGGCCTCTGGCTCGGCGGCGAGGAGGAGCTGCTCGCCTGCGACCTGCTCCGCCAGGGCTGGTGGCTCGCCTACGCCGAGGACCTCACCGTCCACCACCACGCCTCCCGGCTGCGCGACGGCACCGCCCGCCGGGTCCTCGGCATCCGCAACACCCTGTGGTTCACCTGGCTGCGCCGCCCGCTGCCGTCCGCGCTGCGCCGCACCGGGCACCTGAGCCGCACCGTGCCCCGGGACACCGCCTCCGCCCGCGCCTTCGCCCGGGCCACCGCCGGACTGCCCTGGGTGCTGCGCCAGCGCGATCCGGTGCCGCCCGAGCTGGAGCGCCGGCTCGCCGTGCTGGAGCGGGCGCGCCGGAACTCACCCGCACGGCGGTACGTCGGCTGACCGCGTGCCGCCGCCCGGACTGCGACACGCCCGGACAGTCGTTGCGCCGGGCCCCGGGGCGGGGCACAGTGATCCCCCGGTCAGGACGCGGCTGGATGATCCTTCCCCCCGCCCAGGAAGCGTTGCCCATGGAAAACGGCCGACAGCCCCGTGCCCGCCCGCGCCCCGGCGGCCCCGCCCCCCTGCTCCTGGAGACCGTGCCGGAGCACCGCCCGGAGACCGGCGCGGTCAGTGTCCTGAAGGCCCGGGGCACGGTCGACGCCGCCAACGCCCAGGACTTCGCCCGGGCCCTCGCCGAGCACATCGAGGACGCCGACCGGGCCGGCGCCCACCCCCTGCTGGACCTGACCGAGGCGTATCTCGCCTGCCCCGCCGCGGTGCGGGCGCTGGACCGGGCCACCGCGGTCCTGGCCTTCTCCGGCCGCGCGCTGGCCGTCGTACAGCCACGGCCGCACGTCCGGGAGGCGCTGCGCGCCGCCGGGCTGCCCGGCGTCCGGGTGCACGCCACGCCGGCGGCCGCCCTGGACGCCCTGGAGGTGCGAGGACCGGTGGCACCGGCGGGGCAGGGCGGGGAGCGCGACCCGGCCCGGCGCGGTTGATGGCCGGGCCCCCGCCGGGCAAGGTGGATCACGGTCAGGCAGCGGCCGATCGAGTTCCTTGCGACGTCCTGTCCGGGTGATGCCATGAACCCCGCTTCCGGCCGGCCGGGCACCCCGGCCGCGCTCGTCATCGAGTCCTCCGTCGTGGAGGGCCTGCCCGCCGAGGGCGCCCTGCTGCTGCGCATGTCCGGGAACCTGGACGCCGACGCGGCCGAGACCTGGTCGGAGGAGCTGCGCGACCATCTGGAGCGCGCCGACCGCGCCGGACTGCGCCCCGTCCTCGACATGGCGCATGTCCAGCTCGGCGGCGCCGCGGTGCTGCGCGCGCTCAGCGAGACGACCCGAACCCGCTCGGGCCGCCCCGACCTGATCATCGTCCGGGCCCGGCCGGGCGTCCGCGAGGCGGTGCACCTGGCCCGGCTGGACGGCGTCCGGCTGTACGCCACCCTCGACGAGGCGCAGCGCGAACTGGCCCGCGCCGCCGCCCGGGTGGAGGAGCTGCCCGCCTGGCGGTCGCAGCTCGCCGACCCGCTGCGGCCCTCGTACGAGGACCTGCACAAGGAGGTCCGGGCCCTGCGCGCCCGGGTGCGCACCGCGCCGGTGATCGGCATGGCCCAGGGCACGCTCATGGTCCGCTACGGCCTGCCCGACTCGGGCAGCGCCTTCCGGGCGCTGCGGGAGGCCTCGCAGCGGTTCAACGTGCCGCTGCGGGTCCTCGTCTCCGCCGTGGTGGCGGCCCGGCCCCCGGAGGGCGGGGAGTGGTTCCCCGGCCGCCGCCCGCTGCCCGTGCCCCCGCTGCGGATCCTCGCCCGCGGCGGCCGGGACCCCCGCTACCGGCGGCAGATGGTCGACGCCGTGCTGCACGAGGCGCTGGCCATCGGACAGGCGCCGGCCGGATACGTGCGGTTCGTCGACCCCGCCGTGCACACACTGGTGCTGGAGACCCAGTACGGCTGCCCGGACGCCTTCCTCGACCTGCTGGCACGCGGCCGGGACGAGGGCACGGCCGACGGGCTCGCCCGGGCGCGGGGACGCCGGGTGAGCGTGCCCGACGTGGCGGCCGACGCGCTCCTGTCCGAGGAGAGCCGGTGCGCCCTGCTCACCACGGGCACCCACGCCCTCCAGAGCCTCCCGGTGCTGTCCGCCGCGGGTTCCTGCACCGGCGCGATCACCCTGCACTGGCCGGAGCCCGGGCACCGGCCCTCCGCCGCCCAGGCCGAGGCCTTCGGCGTGCTGGCCGCCGACACCGCGGCCTGGCTGAGCTGGTACCACCGCACGGTGCTGCTGGACGCACTGGAACACCTCCACCACACCCTGGCCGCCGCCGCCCCTGGCGGCTCCCCGGCGGGTGCGTCACCCGCCGCCCCGGGGGAACCCGGAGCCGCGAGGAGCACGCATCACCCGGAGGGGGTCCGGCACATGTCCAATCCGCAGCAGCCCGAACAGCGGCGCAGTGACAAGGGAGGCGCCACCCCGCAGGACAGCGGCGAGCTCAGGGCCCGCCAGCAGGCGGGCAAGGGCACCGGCGCCCACCCGCACGGCACCGACAAGGGGAAGAAGGGCGGGGGAGAGGGCGGCGGAGTGCCTCCGGCACAGCAGCCCGAGCACCCCTGACCTCGGCGCCGGGTCCAGGCCCGCTGCTGCGGCGCCCGGACCCGGCGTGTGCTCCGGCGCCCGGACCCGGCGTACCCTCCCGCGTATGCGCATCTCCGTCTCCTCCGACATGGACGAACCCGTGGCCCGCCTCCTCGTGGCGGAGCTGCGGCGCCGCGGCCACGAGGTACGCGCGCACGGCGCGCTGCGGCCCGGGGCCGACCCGCAGTGGGCGGTCTGCTCGGAGGCGGCCGCCCGGGACGTGGCCCAGGGCGCGGCGGACCAGGCGGTGGTGTGCTGCTGGACCGGCACCGGGGCCTCCATCGCGGCCAACAAGGTGCCCGGCGTCCGCGCGGCCCTGTGCACGGACGCGGTGACGGCGGACGGAGCGCGCCGCTGGAACGACGCCAACGCGCTGGCCCTGAGCCTGCGCCTGACCTCCGAACCGCTGCTCAAGGAGATCCTGGACGCCTGGTTCGCGGCCGAACCCAGCCAGGACCCCGAGGACCGGCAGAACGTGGCCCGCGTCGACCGCCTGGACACCGCCCGGAAGGACTCCTAGGCGGGTACGGCGGCCGGCGCGGGCCGGGTGTGCGTCGGGAGGGTGTGGGTCCGGGCTCAGTGGGCGCCCAGTCCGCCACCGCCGAACGAGCCGCTG
Source organism: Streptomyces sp. NPDC031418 (assembly GCF_055581605.1). Classification (NCBI taxonomy): domain Bacteria; kingdom Bacillati; phylum Actinomycetota; class Actinomycetes; order Kitasatosporales; family Streptomycetaceae; genus Streptomyces; species Streptomyces sp. NPDC031418. Next base: position 198,326 of record NZ_JBVIJC010000013.1, on the reverse strand, counting down.
GACCCTCTGCTCCAGCGCGGGCGCTGCTGGTTGGCGCTGGTCTTGGAGTCCATGTTGCTCAGCTCGTACGGGGTGAGCGCGCGACCGCCCTTGGGGACCTTGGGAATCTCGGCGGCCTCCCTGTTCTCCCGCACCTCCCGCACCGGTCCGTCCGGCGGCAGATGGGGCTGGTCCTCGGGCCGCGGCCGGGGGGACTCGCGGTACCTGACCCGGGAGGTCATCCAGAAGCCGCCGGCGAGCAGCGCCAGCACGGCCATGGCCACGATGAACAGCACAAGGCTCATCAGGCCGCTCGCTGCGGCCAGCTGCGTCGATGCGGTAGTCATAGGAATGGGGTACCCAGCCCAGAACGGGATGAACCGGACATAATTATGTGTCCTGTAGCGGGCCGTCCGGAGAGGTTTGCGGGCGGGTGCCCCGGCTACCCGCAGGGGGTGACCCCGACGGCTTCGCAAGCGCAGCTCTACCGGTTCCTCGAGGACCGTTTCACCTGTGCCCAGGCGTGCACGGAATGCGCCCGGGCCTGCGCCGTGCGCGCCAGTCTGGTCGACCCGGACGGAACCGAGCGCCGGGAGCGGGTGCGCCGGCTCGGCATCATGTGCGCCGAGGTCTGCGACGCCACCTGCCGGGCGCTGTGCGAGGAGAACCGCCAGGACGAGGAGTCGATCCGGGTACGGCTGGAGTGGTGCCGTTCGGTCTGCCTCGAATGCGCCCATGCCTTCGACGCGCAGTCCGGCGCCGAGTCGGCCGCGGCGTCCTGCCGCGCCTGCGCGGCGGCGTGCACGGACTTCCTGGAGACCCTCAGATGACCGGTGAGGTGACCGGCCTTCCCAATTTCTGAAACACGTTCTACGGTGTGCGCCGTCAGGACCACCCTTGGGGACCCTGGAGGCGCCGTGCACCTCGACCACACGCCCGAGCAGCAGCGGCTGCGCGCGGAACTGCGCGCCTACTTCGCTGACCTGGTCCCGGACAACGTCTACGCCCGGTACGCCGACCCGGCCGAGCAGAAGCGGTTCTACCGCGCCACCATCCGCCGGCTCGGCACCGACGGCTGGCTCGGCGTGGGCTGGCCGAAGGAGTACGGCGGGCGCGGCATGACCGCGATGGAACAGTTCATCTTCTTCGACGAGGCCGCGCAGGCCGGCGTACCGCTGCCGCTGATGGCGCTGAACACCGTCGGGCCGACGCTGATGCGGTACGGCACCGAGGAGCAGAAGGCGTACTTCCTGCCCCGCATCCTCTCCGGGGAGATCGACTTCGCGATCGGCTACAGCGAGCCCGGCGCCGGCACCGACCTCGCCGCCCTGCGCACCAGGGCCGTACGGGACGGCGACACATATGTCGTCAACGGCCAGAAGATCTGGACGACGAACGGCGACACCGCCGACTGGGTCTGGCTGGCCGTGCGCACCGACCCCGAGGCGCCACCGCACCGGGGCATCACCATGCTGCTGGTGCCGACATCCGACCCCGGCTACTCCTGCACCCTGATCACCACCCTGGCCTCCCACGACACGACCGCCAGCTACTACGAGGACGTCCGCGTCCCCGTCTCCCGCCGGGTCGGCGAGGAGAACCAGGGCTGGCGGCTGATCACCAACCAGCTCAACCACGAACGCGTCACCCTCGCCGCCCACGGCACCATGGCCGTCCGCGCCCTGCACGACGTCCAGCGCTGGGCCCTCCAGACCAAGCTCGGCGACGGCCGCCGGGTCGCCGACCTCGCCTGGGTGCGCCGGCTGCTCGCCCGCACCCACACCCGGCTCGAGGCCCTGAAACTCCTCAACTGGCAGATGGTCACGGCCGTCCAGGACGGCACCCTCACCCCGCAGGATGCCTCCGCCGTCAAGGTCTACGGCTCCGAGGCCCGCCGGGACGCCTACGCCTGGCTCATGGAGATCGTTGCCGCAGCCGGCCCGCTGAAGGAGGGCTCGGCGGGCGCGGTCCTCCACGGCGAACTGGAACGCGGCTACCGCTCGGCCGTCATCTTCACCTTCGGCGGCGGCAACAACGAGATCCAGCGCGAGATCATCTCCTGGCTCGGCCTGGGGATGCCCCGGGTGCGGCGCTAGCCTGCTGTGACCACCGTCTTCAGTTGTCACAAACCGGGGATGGTTGGCACCAAGATCACCGAATGTCTCAGGGTACGCGGCCCACACCGCCCTTGACGGTGGCGCTACGACGTGGCGAACGGCCAGCAGTCAGTTCGGTTCGGCGGTGAGCCGGTGTCGTGCGCAGGTGGACGTGTGTCTTCTTCAGGTGCTCAAGTGCGCCGTGAAGTGCATGGACCGTTTCGGGGACGACGGACGCCTGCGACGTCGCGGCGGCGCAGGCGACGCAGGCGTCGGTGAGGCGCCACAGACCTCCCCCGCACTCGCGGATCAGCAGGAGCTGGATTGGCCCGTGGGATTGGTCCGTGGCAGCCGCGGTGCCGGGAGTGCCACGGACAGCCTCGGTCGTGGCACTGACACGTCCGCAAATGTGCGGGAAGTGGACTTCGCGGCGGTTGGGCAACTTCCCGCAGGCTTTCACCCATCTGTCACTGATCATGGCAGCCACCACCCTGGATGACGCCCTCGACCAGCAGGTCAGCCGCCGGTGGCGAAGCCAGGGAAGAGGGTCATGCCGCCGTCCACGTAGAGGGTGGTGCCCACTACGTAGTCCATGAGGTCTGAGGCGAGTCCGACGGCCGCGTGGGCGATGTCGTCTGGATCACCGACGCGCCCGTAAGGGATCAGTTGCAACAGGTCCTTCTCGGCATCGGGAGTGTCCCAGGCATCGCGATTGATGGGCGTCCTGATGGCGCCCGGAGCAATCGCGTTGACCCTGATCCTGTGGGGTGCGAGTTCCTGGGCGAGTGTCGCCATCATCATCTGCACGCCGCCTTTGGAGGCCGCGTAGTTGACGTGGCCGGACCAGGGGATGAGCTGGTGCACCGAGCTCATGCAGATGATCTTTCCTGCGGCTCGCGACACCTCCGGGACGACCCCCCGTCTCAGGAATTCCTTCGTCGCCTCACGCGCGCAGAGGAACTGGCCGGTGAGGTTCACGTCCAACACCTTCTGCCACTGGGCCGTCGTCATCTCGGTGAAAGCGGCGTCGCGCTGCAGCCCCGCGTTGGCCACGAGGATGTCGATGGTCCCGAATTCCTGGACCATCCGCTCGATCATCGCGACGACCTGGTCCTCCTGGGACACATCGGCCTCGTACGCCGCCGCGCGCACTCCAAACCCGGAGATCTCCTCGACCACCTGCTCGGCCTCTTCGCGTCCGGCGACGTAGTTCACGACCACGTCGGCTCCGGCGCGTCCCAGGCCGATGGCCGTCGCCTTGCCGATGCCCGAGTTCGCGCCGGTGACCAGTGCCTTCTGGCCTTTCAGCAGCTGCGCGGGAATGACACCCTGCGGGGCTCCCTGAGTCACGCTCACGCTGGTTCTCCTCCTCGGCTGGCCGGCCGCGGGACCTTTATGTGAGTCCGGTTGGCTCCTGTCGACACCGAACCATCCGGAAGCCGGGGCCACACGTCGGCCGCGGGCAGATTGCGCCGATCGGCCGAACACGGCCGGGCCTGGACGCGGGATCCACTCCAGCCGACAGGGCAGCCCTTTTCCGGGTGCGGGCCAGATATGCGCGGGATAGGCTGACCGGCAGGAAGGTCAGGATCTCTGAGCGGTTTACCCGCCGGTCGCCTTGTATGCGATAACCAGCTCTTTCTGCGGCGACCCGACAAGCGGGGTGCACCCTCCTCGCAGTCCGCCGAGGTGGGCAACGGCCAAGTCCTTCTCTCCAGCCGTCTCGCGCCTGGGGCGCCGCAATGGCGCCGGCTTCTGGGCCCGCAGCTTGCAGTCCCCGTGGAGGTTGGGATGCGAGTTGTCGTTGATCTTTCCCGATGCGAGGGGTATGCACAGTGCGCCTTCCTGGCTCCGGAAGCGTTCCGGATGCACGGTGAGGAAGCGCTGATGTACGACCCGAACCCCGACGACGCCCGGCGCGACCAGGTACTGCGCGCCGCGGCGGCCTGCCCGGTCCAGGCGATTCTGGTCGACCAGCTGGAGGGACGGGGCGCACCGGCAGAGGCGTCGACACCATGACCAGCGCCGACAATCTGCAAGCGTTCAAGCGTGACGGCCGTATCGTGGTCGTCGGGGCGTCACTGGCGGGACTGCGGGCCGCGGAGGCGTTGCGCGAGGAGGGTTTCACCGGGTCGCTGACCATGATCGGTGACGAGCTGGGCGAGCCCTACGACCGGCCTCCCCTGTCCAAGCAGGTACTGACCGGGTGGGTGCCGGCCGACGGGACCAAGCTGCCGCGACGTCGTGAGATCGACGCGGAGTGGCTGCTGGGCGTGCCCGCCAGCGGACTGGACCTGGCGACCAACCACGTGCGACTGGCCGACGGCCGTGAGGTGCCCTTCGACCGAGTTCTGATCTCCACCGGTGTCCGGGCCCGGCCGTGGTTCGTCGAGAGCGAGGCAGCCCTGGACGGGGTGTTCGTCGTGCGGACCCGCGAGCATGCCGAGGGTCTGCAGCGAGCCCTCGCCGCCGGACCCTCCCGGGTGCTGGTCATCGGCGCGGGATTCACCGGCTCCGAGATCGCGTCCATCTGCCGAGAGCGGGACATCCCGGTGACCGTCGCCGAACTCGCGCCGGCTCCGCTGGTGGGGGCGCTCGGCGCCATGATCGGTGAGGTCGCGGCGGACCTGCAGCGCGCCCACGGTGTGGACCTACGCTGCGGGGTCAAGGTGACCCGGCTGGAGGGCGACGCGCAGGGGCGGCTTCGCCGGGCCCACTTCGACGACGGCAGCACGGTCGACGCCGACGTGGCGGTGGTGGCGCTCGGAGGCATCCGCAACACCGAGTGGCTGCAAGGCTCCGGACTGGCGGCGGGCGTCTGGGGTATCGCCTGTGACACCGGCTGCCGCGCGATGGACCTCAACGGCCTGGTCACCGACGACATCTTCGTCGCCGGGGACGTGGCGCGCTGCCCGAACCCGGTCTACGAGTACCGGCTCATCTCGCTGGAGCACTGGGCCAACGCGGTGGAGCAGGCCGAGGTCGCGGCGCACAACATGGTCAGCGGCCAGGCGGACCGCTGGCCCCACCTGTCCATCCCGCGGTTCTGGTCGATCCAGTTCGGCGTCAACATCAAGTCCGTCGGCGTACCGACCTTCGCCGACGAGGTGGTCGTCGCCCAGGGATCGGTGCCCGATCACCGCTTCGTCGCCGCGTACGGCTACCGGGGCCGCGTCACCGCGGCGGTGAGCTTCAACAACGCCAAGTGGCTGGACCACTACCGCACGCTGATCGAGACGGCCGCACCTTTCCCGCCGCCCTGCCCCGCGGCTGACCAGCCCGTCGACATGAAGCCGGTGCCCGTGGACTTCCCCGGCCCCACCCTGCTCGCCCAGGGCGCCACCGTGGTCGTCACCGGTCACGACCCGAGCGAGCGACGCGTCACGGCCGTACACCAGCACCACCGGTAGGAGGGAAAAGGAGATGACCACGACCGAGACGCCTGGCATGCTGCGTCGGATCCTCGACTACTCCTCCCGGGCCGACCCGTACCCGCTGTACGCCGAACTGCGCAGGACGCCGGTGGCCCGGCAGGAGGACGGCAGCTACGTCGTCAGCACCTACCGCGAGATCACGGACCTCCTGCACAACCCGCACCTGAGCTCCGACGCCCGCAATCTCGCGCACCCGATGGCGGGAGCCGGGGAGCAGGCCACGCCCGCGTTCATCAACCTCGACCCGCCCGAGCACGACCGCCTGCGGCGCATGGCGATGCGCCATTTCGGTCCCCCGCACACCCCGGGGCTGGTGACGGGCATGGAACCGGCCCTGACCACCACCGTCAGCGGCCTGATCGACGACTTCGCAGGCAAGGAGCAGATCGACATCGTCGACGACTTCGCCTACCCGTTCCCCGTCGCCGTGATCTGCCACCTGCTCGGCGTGCCACGCGAGGACGAACCGAGGTTCCACCTGTGGGTGAACGACCTCATCAACTCGATCGACTACGACCCCAAGACCGATCCGAAGGAAAAGCTGGACAAGGGCGTGCAGGCCCGCAAGGACCTGCGGGAGTACCTCGGCGGGCTGCTGGAGCAACGCCACGGTGGGCAGGGTGACGACCTGTTGTCCCGGCTGGCCAACGACGACGGGCCCGACGGGCGGATGACCGACGAAGAGATCGTCGCCACCGCGAACCTGCTGCTGGTCGCCGGCCATGAGACCACCGTCAACCTCATCACCAACGGCATGCTGACGCTGCTGCGCAACCCGCCGGTGCTGCAGCGCCTGCGCGACGAACCCGACCTCGTCGTACCACTGGTCGAGGAACTGCTGCGTTACGAACCCCCCGTGCACATCATCCCCTGGCGGGCGGCCTACAGCGACATCACCGTCGACGACACCGTCATTCCCAGGGGTTCGCAGGTCATGCTCATCCTGGCCTCGGGCAGCCGTGATCCTAAGCGCTTCCACGAGCCCGACCGCTTCGACCCCGATCGCCGGGACAACCAGCACCTCGGCTTCGGCAGCGGCATCCACCTGTGCTTCGGCGGCCCGCTGGCCCGGCGGGAGACCCAGATCGCGCTGACCGAGCTGGTACGCCGCCTCGACCGGCCCGGGCTGGTCGCCGACCCGCCGCCGTACCGGCGCAGTCCCGTCCTTCGTGGTCCGATCCACCTGCACATCGAGCAAGGCGGCGCATAGCGCGCCCGCCGAGAACAGCAGCGCCAGACCGAGGATCTTGATGGGCGTGAAGCGGTCGATCGCCGCCATCCGCTTCGGGAGCTGCGCCTGGGTGGCGTCCTTGGGGCGGCGCTGCCACTGACGAGCACCGAAGACGGCAAGGAGTGCGCCCAGAACGAGTTAGAGAACCGGTCGCACTACCCTTTTGACCAGTGGCTTCAAGTTGGCGGAGGCTCAATGTCCGCAGGACCCGGCGGACTATGGCCTGGTTGTGCTACGGCGCGGCCACGGAGCCCGTGCCGGCTACGGCCGTGGCAGGTGTGAGGGCCTCCGCGATGCCTCGGTCGTCCTCGACGACCAACTCCCGTGTTTTCTCGGCCACGCCCGTGTCCCTGGCGCTCATGCCCGTCGTCCGCCCCCGCCGACGGGGAGATCAGCTGTACAACCCCGACCCGCAGCCCGCCCTTCGCGCCGAATTCGACGGCAGGGCCGTTCGCCCCTGTAGCGCACTGTCCGTCCCACCCCGTCGTACCGGCACGGAAGTCGGTCAGCCACCTGGCCGCCATGGGGTTCAGCCAGGGCGTGGTGCTCAGTGCATCCGGTTCAGCGCCGCCCGGAAGGCGGCGGATCCTTCGTGGTGCCCTACCCGCCCCGTCGGCCAAGTGCTCGTGCAGCTCCACTGCGGCTGTGCCTTCCCACAGGCTGCAGGCGGGTCAGTGGGGGGCCGGTCTGCTTCGCCTGGGCTGCGAACAGCATGTACGTGGCGCAGGCAAGGGCCTCGCCGTACATCGCGGTGTCCAGGTTGGTCTTCGTACGGGCGGAGCGCACCTGGGGCAGCCCGGCCTGAGGTCGCTCTCGTACCGCTTCGCGCAGGGCATCTTCGAGGCCGGCTGCCGCCTGTTCCGCGCGCAGCCGGGCGGCGTCGTCAGCGATCAGCATGTGGCCCACGCGGCCGTAGGCCCTCCGGCGGTTGGCGTTCGCGCCCCGGACCACGGACGACCGGGCAGACGGCCCGGGCCGCGACCGCGAGGCTGACGGGTCCCAGTAGCATCCCGCGATCTCGCAGCGCCCACATGACCCCATGACCAGCGCGAAATCCTCGGGCGCCGTCCGAAGCAGCGCGGACACGGCGGCCACCATGACGTCTGGATTGGGTCCGGGCCCGTTCCACGCTCGACGCGACGATGTGCTCGGCCATACCTCCTCGGCCGGACGGTCGGTGCAGAAGGACGGTTGGGCCCCTCGTACAGCTCCCAGAGGGAGGCATGGGCGAGGCTGAGGGGCAGACCGTGCCGTGCCGCCTCGTCCAGGGCCCAGTCGACCGCTGCCAGACTGGAGTCGGATCCGTCGACGCCCACGACGAGTGGGAGTTCCATAGCCGGCCACCGCCTTCTCGTCCGGCAGCCGAGATTCTCCTGTGAATACCGTCGCACCGCCTGCCCGGCGCCGCGACACGCCACCGAGCCGAGACAGGGCGGCTCTCCGGCCGGTTACCGACCCGCCAGGTCCTCGCGCTCGCCGGAGTCCACCTGGTCTCCGGCTGGACCAGGTGAAGGCCGAGCTCGTCCGTCTCCGCAAGATCGTCGCCGGCGCTGCCGACACGGGGCAGAGGGACCATTGGACTCCCGCAGCTGCCCACGTGGCTCTGTCGGCGCGGCGCCGTACGGGAAATGCTGCGATCGTTGGACTTGAGGGGACGGCGAGGTTCCACATGCCGTCCGCTGCGCCGAAGGAGGCCGGTCATGAGTGCCGACGCCGATGTGAACGCCTCCCGGCCGCCCGCGTGCGACGAGCTCGTCATGGGCAAGGACGGCATGGCCGCGCTCGTGGACGTGCTGATCCGGCGCGGCTTCACCGTGGTCGGACCCACCGCGCGGGACGGCGCCATCGTCCTGGCGGAGCTGCGGTCCGCCGACGAGTTGCCGTACGGGTGGGGAGTGGAGCTGGAGGCGGGTCGGTACCGGCTGCGGGAGCGGTCGGACGGAGCGGCCTTCGCGAATGCGGCGGGCCCCCAGTCGTGGAAGTCCTTCCTGCACCCGGCGCGAGTGCGTCAGTGGAGCGCCGACCGCGAGGACGGCGAGCTGGTTTTCACGGCCGACCAGGCCACGCCGCCTCGGTATGCCTTCCTGGGGGTGCGCCCCTGTGATCTGCGGGCCATCGCCGTCCAGGACCGGGTACTGACCGGTGGGGCGTACCGCGACCACGGCTACGAGGGGCGGCGCTCCGGGGCCCTGTTGATCGTGGTCGAGTGCACGGAGCCCGGCGCCACCTGCTTCTGCGTCTCGATGGGCACCGGACCTGCTGCCGGTCCCGGCTACGACCTGGTGATGACGGAAGTGGCCGACGATGACGGGCACCGCTTCTGGGTCCGCGGCGGCAGCCGGGAAGGCGCGGAGATCCTGGCCGAACTGCCCGGCCGCCCGGCCGACCCGGAAACCCGGGAGACGGCTCGCGCAGGCGTCACGGCCGCCGCGGACCACATGGGCCGGACCATGCCCGAGGCAGACCTGCGGGAGCTGATGGCCGGAACCCTCGACGCCCCCCGCTGGGACGACGTGGCAGGGCGGTGCCTGACCTGCGGCAACTGCACCATGGTGTGCCCCACCTGCTTCTGCACCACCACCGAGGACGTCACCGACCTCACCGGGGACCACGCGGAGCGGTGGCGGCTGTGGGACTCCTGCTTCGACCTGGACTTCTCCCAGCTGCACGGCGGCCCGGTCCGTGCCTCCTCGCGCAGCCGCTACCGGCAGTGGATGACCCACAAACTCGGCACCTGGTACGACCAGTTCGGGTCGTCCGGTTGCGTGGGCTGCGGACGCTGCATCGTGTGGTGTCCGGTCGGTATCGACATCACCGAGGAAGCGGCCGCCCTGCACGACTGGACGCGGTCCGGGGGGCCGGCATCCGTGCCGGAGCCACCATGAGCACCGTGACGCCCCCGCTGCCGTATCGGGTCGCCGATACCCGGGACGAGACCGGCGACACCCGGTCGATCGAGCTGGTACCGGCAGGGGAAGGCCTGGTGCCCTTCTCGCCTGGGCAGTTCGCGATGATCTATGCCTTCGGGATCGGTGAGGTGCCTGTCTCCGCCAGCGCGCTGCGGGGCCGCCACGGGGGTCTCGTGCACACCGTCCGCGCGGTGGGCGCCGTCTCGACCGCGCTGTACCGGCTGCGCCCGGGGGACACGGTCGGGCTCAGCGGGCCGTACGGCACCGGCTGGGACCTCGAAGCGGCAGCGGACCAGGATGTGCTGGTGGTCGCCGGAGGCATCGGGCTGGCTCCGCTGCGACCGGTCGTACACGCGCTCTTGGGCCGACCGGCCGCGCACGGTCGCCTCGCGGTCCTCGTCGGCGCGCGGACGCCCGCCGATCTTGTCTATCGGGACGAGACCGACTGCTGGCGCAACAGGGCCCAGGTGGAGGTGACCGTCGACCGGCCCGGCCCGGGCTGGCAGGGTGCGGTGGGCGTGGTCACCACGCTCCTGGACCGCCTCGATCTGCACCCCGAACAGACCTGCGCACTGGTGTGCGGACCCGAGGTGATGATGCGTCACACCGCACGCGACCTCGTGGCACGGGGCCTGGCCCCGCACCGCATCCAGGTGTCCTTGGAACGCAACATGCACTGCGCCACCGGCCACTGCGGCCACTGCCAGCTCGGTCCGCTCCTGCTGTGCCGGGACGGGCCGGTCGTCGGCTACGACCGCGTGGCAGACCTGCTCCTCGTGAGGGAGCTGTGACATGGTCACCGACCTCGGCCCGGTCATCCGCACACGGCCGACGCTCGCTGTGTGGAAGTTCGCCTCCTGCGACGGCTGCCAGCTGACCCTGCTCGACTGCGAGGACGAACTCCTCGGCCTCACCGAACGCGTCCGGATCGACCACTTCCTGGAGATGACCCCGGCCGAGGGCGCCGACGGCGGGCGTGCGCGGCTGGAGGGGCGGGGGCCGTACGACCTGTCCCTGGTCGAGGGGTCGATCACCACCGCCGAGGACGCCGAGCGGATCCAGCACGTCCGTCGAATCAGCCGGTATCTGGTGACCATCGGGGCCTGCGCCACCGCGGGCGGCGTACAGGCTCTCCGCAACTTCGCCGACGTCGACGAGTTCCTCGCCGCCGTCTACGCTCAGCCGGAGTACATCGCCACCCTGGAGACCTCGACCCCGATCTCGTCCCACGTGCCGGTGGACTTCGAACTGCGCGGCTGCCCCATCGACCGCCACCAGCTCCTCGAAGTCATCACCGCCTTCCTCGCCGGACGCAAGCCGCAGATCTCCAACCACAGCGTCTGCTTCGAGTGCAAGAGACGCGGCACCACCTGCATCACCGTCGCCCACGGCACCCCCTGCCTGGGCCCGGTCACGCATGCCGGCTGCGGCGCCATCTGCCCCGCTTACGGACGCGGCTGCTACGGCTGCTTCGGACCGTCGAGCAAGCCCAACCTGCGGTCCATGATCGCGCAGCTGCGCCACGACGGGATGAGCGAGCGGGACATCCAGCGTGTCTTCCGCACCTTCAACGCCGCGTCGCCGGAGTATGCACCCGTACCCGACCTCGCGGCCGCGGAGCAGCAGAGCCCTCCGGCCTGACGGACCCCCGCCCGGAAAGGCTCGCATGAACCATCGCGAAACCCGCGTCCTGCGCCTGGACGCGCTGGCCAGGGTGGAAGGCGAGGCCTCCCTGCATTTGCGCGTCGATGGGGACACGGTCGCCGAGACGCGGCTGCGCATCTACGAACCACCGCGCTTCTTCGAGGCCTTCCTGACCGGCCGGGGCCACACCGAGCCTCCCGACATCACCGCCCGCATCTGTGGCATCTGCCCGGTCGCCTACCAGATGAGCGCCTGCCAGGCGATCGAGAACGCCTGCGGCGCCACGGTGGACGGCCCTCTCGCAGACCTGCGCCGCCTGCTGTACTGCGGCGAGTGGATCGAGAGCCATACCCTGCACATCTATCTGCTGCACGCCCCGGACTTCCTCGGGCGTGCGGACGCCGTGGAACTCGCCCGCGATCAGCGTGCCGCCGTCGAACGAGGCCTGCGGATCAAACAGACCGGCAACGCGATCCTCGAACAGCTGGGCGGCCGCCCCATCCACCCCGTGAACGTTCGGATCGGCGGTTTCTACCGGACGCCGGCACCGAATGAACTCCGTCCACTGGCGGAACGGCTGCGGCAAGCCCGGGAGGACGCGCTGGAGACCGTCCGCTGGGTGGCGGCGTTCGACTTTCCGGACGCCGTGTGTGACCACGACCTGTTCGCACTGCGTGATCCCGGCCGCTACGCCATCGACTCCGGAACACCGGCGGTCCTGGCCGCCGACGGCCACGGCGGGGCGTCGAGCGAGTTCCCCCTGTCCGAGTTCGAACAGCACGTCCGGGAAGAGCAGGTACCCCACTCCACCGCCCTGACGGCCACGCTCGACGGCCGCCGCTACCTCACCGGTCCGCTGGCCCGCTATGCGATCAACGGCCGGTGGCTGCACCCCGTGGCCGCCGAGGCGGCGCGAGACGCCGGACTGGGCGACCCCCTGACCGGCGCCGTCTGCGACAACCCCTTCCGGAGCATCGTCGTACGAGCCGTGGAAGTGGTACAGGCCATCGAGGAAGCCCTGCGGATCATCGACGGATACGAACGACCTCCCCGGCCAGCCGTCGACGTCCCACCGCGCCAGGGCGTCGGCGCCGGAGCCACCGAGGCGCCCCGGGGCCTGCTGTACCACCGCTACGCCCTCGCCGAGGACGGCACGCTCACCGAGGCCCGCATCGTCCCACCCACGGCCCAGAACCAGACGGCCATCGAGGAGGACGTGCGCAAGGCGGTCCAGACGCGACTGGAAGCGGCCGGGCCCGCCGCCGACGACGAAGAGCTCACCCATCTGTGCGAACGGGCCATCCGCAACCACGACCCCTGCATCTCCTGCGCCGCCCACTTCCTCGACCTGACCGTGGAACGTCGATGAACAGCCGGGTCGTGGTGATCGGCGTGGGCAACACCCTGCGCGGGGACGACGGGGTCGGCCCGGCGACAGTGGAGGCCTTGCGGGACCGGGTCCCGGACGGAACCGTCCTGACGGTCAGCGACGGCGAACCCGCACGGATGCTCGACCTGTGGCGCGGTGCGGACACGGTGGTCGTGGTGGAAGCCCTCCGGGCCCGGCCGGCCCGGCCGGGGGAGCTGCACACTCTGACAGCGGCGGACGCGGCCTCCCGGACAGCAGCTACGGCGAGCACCCATGCGCTCGGTCTGGGCGAGTGCCTTGCGCTGGCGGAAGCGCTCGGGCAGCTGCCGCAGAGGCTCGTGGTGCACGCCATGGAGGTGGCGGACGTCGAACTCGGCGCCCCCCTGAGCGAAGCGGTGCGGTCGGCGCTCCCCGAACTGATCGACCGGGTCGCCGCTTCCGTTCGGCAGGCCTACGGACCGAACCACGAGGACTAGGTCCACCTCAACGCCGCACGCAGGCGCGGGCCCATGGTCGTCGGAGCACGGCGCAGAACGGGGCACCTCGGATTCCAGCTCGGCCGCGTGAGCCATGCACTCCTCCACCAAGCACAGTGCCCTGTCGCGGTTGTGCCCGGACGGCAGTGAGGCGCTCCAAGGCATGTTCGAGCGCTGACAGCACCGTCGCCCCTGCTGTCCGCCATGCGGCCGGATGCCCATCGTCGGCGGGGTGGCGACGGGTCCCGCAGTGTGGAGAGCAGGGGGCGGACCGGCCGGTGGGCACGGACACGTGAGCAGAGGTGGGACGCGTGGACACGGATGTCTCGGAGCCACGGGTCGTGGTCGGGGTCGACGGGGCGCAGTCCTCGTACGAGGCCCTGCGCTGGGCCGTGCGCTACGCCGGGCTGGTCGGCGGCACCGTGGAAGCGGTCGCGGTGTGGGAGCTGCCGGGCCTGTACGGCTGGTCGGGGCCCGCGGTGGACATGGACGTCGACGAGGAGGAGACCCGGAGAGGATGAGCCAGGAGCTGACCGACGTGCTGGGCGAGGAGGCCGTGGGCTCTGTCCGGACCCGTGTGGTGCACGGCAACCCCGCCGAGGTCCTGCTGCGGGCCGCCGAAGGAGCCCAGGCCCTGGTGGTGGGCAGCCGCGGCAGGGGCGGGTTCGCGCGTGCCCTGCTCGGCTCCGTCAGCCAGCACGTGTCCCAGCATGCGAGCTGCCCGGTTGTGATCGTGCGCTCACAGAAGCGGTGATCCGAGGCCAGGGTGTGCAGCCGGTTCACTGGAGCGCCGCGTGAATCTCCTTGCTCAGCCGCAGGAGCGCCACCGTGTCCGTGGTGTTCTCGTGCCACCCCGGTCCATGGCGTCACAGCGGGCGAGCAGTTCGAGCGGTGCGCCTTCGACACAGGCGAAGAAGACGCCGTCGTGGTGCACGGTGCTCATGAGCTTGCGCGTGGAGTCGAAGGGATGCTCGGCCACCCGGGCAGCCCGGGCCCCTTTCCGCGGATTCAGGCTGGAACACGACCGTGGTCAAGGCGATGGTGGATCCCCGCAGCCGCCTGATCCTCTGCAGCAGCGCGGGTCACCCCCCGCCGATCCTGGTGCACCCGGACGCGGGCTGTGAACTGCTGGACCGGGCCACCGACCCACCTCTGGGCGCCCGCAACCAGCACGTCCCCCGCCCTCAGGCGGACGTGTCCTACGCGCTCGGCGACACCCCCGATGCCCTCGGCCACTGCGCCACCCTCGCCCCGGAGGCCCTGGCCGATGCCGTGCTGGCCCGCCTCGGCCTGGCCGGCGCCCGCGGCGACATCGCTCTGGTCGACATCCGGCTCTGACAGTTGCAGGTGTGCAAGCGGCGGTTGACCATGTGGGTTTGGCAGTTCTGCCCGCTCCCCATCAGAGGCTTGCAAAGAAGGGGTGAGCCATGCCTGCCAGAGCGTCGCCGAGATCCGTCCCCGGGGTGGGTGCATCGTGTGCCTTTTCCCAAGTGAGGCCCGAATTCTGGCTCTTTCTTCCCTGTGCCACAGGAACCCCACAGGAGAGACTTCCAGGCATGATCAGAGCAAGAGGCGTGCGCCTCATCATCCTGCTCGCTACGAGCTGTCTCGTGCTGCTGGGCGTCCAGGCCGTCCCGGCCTCCGCGCAGGTTTTCTGCGGCACTCACTCGGTCGACGGCGCGATCTGGACCCAGTACACGCAGACTCCCGGCATGCAGGGCGCCCTGGGCTGCCCCACCAGTGACGAACTCGCTGTTCCCGACGGTGTGGGACGCCGTCAGGTCTTCGAGCACGGTTCCATCTACTGGAGCCCCGACAGCGGCGCCCACACCGTGTGGGGCGTCATCGGCGACAAGTGGGGCCAATACGGCTGGGAGGGCGGCAACCTTGGCTACCCCCTGACCGATGAGATCAAAAACCCCGACGGCCGGGGTGTGCGTCAGCAGTTCCAGCGCGGTTCCATCTACTGGAGTCCCTCCACCGGGGCACACCCCGTCTGGGGACTGATCGGCTGGTACTGGGGCAAGCAGGGTTACGAAGGCGGCTTCTTCGGCTACCCCACCAGCGACGAGTACCCCGGCACCAAGATCGGTGGCCCGGAGGACGCCAACGCCGGTGTGCGCCAGGACTTCGAGCACAGCCGCTACCTGCTCTACAGTCCCGGCCAGGGTTCCGCTCCGGCCGCCTTCGACTCTTGCGGCAACGCGTGCATCGGTTACGGAGCCGCCGTCAACTCAAGGTGGGTCGTGAAGACAGAGGTGTACGTCAACCTGGGAGACCAGCGCGCCCGCACCGTCGACATCACTCCCACCAACGCCGCGTACAAGACGGTCAACCCCCTCGTCGACAGTGCGGTGGATGACATGAGCGGGCTGTGGAAGCAGACCTGGTCCAACCTGGACCCGATCTACTTTCCCAACGCGACGCAGACCGAGACCAATTCGGTGTACGAGCAGCTGTACTGCCACGCGAAGTACTCCTACGCCAAGAACTCGGCGGAACACTTCGGCGGCCCGACCTGGGACCTTGAGGTGTGGCGCCCGGACATCGGCATGGACAACTTGAAGATGCTCCAGTCCAAGTGCAACTGGGGCCCCGACTTCCCCCAGTAGGGCGTTTTCGCTCCGCAGAAGCCGCCTGAACGAGCCGCCACCGCTATGACCTGCGGTGACGTAGATGACCACTGATTCCCCGGCCGCATCCGGCAGCCTCATCCCTATCGGCAGCGGCCGGGGTCCCCCATGCAAGCGCGCACACAGTGCTCACACACCTCGACTTCCCCGAAACAGGCAAACCGCACAACCCCGGCAGGTCAGCGGCTCCCCTTCAGAAACAAACACTTTGACATGCTGGGGGTCATGGCTCACCGTCCGCACCCCGTCCGCGAGAGCGCCCGCTGGCAGATCGATCGTCAACTGGGGCCCGTTGCGAGATGGTCGACGGCGCGGCCTCGCCCCCTTCATGCGACCACTCCTCGGTGCCCGATGCCCTCTGATGGGGCTGTTCAGAGAATTTCGAGCAGATCGGCCACCGGCCGACGTGGGCTCGCGGGGCCTTCGGGGCCGTAGCCGAGCCTGATCACCATCTGGACGTGTGCCATGGACGAGACGGGGTCGCGGACGGCCCACCGGATCTCAGGCCATTCCAGGGGCTGCGAGGTGACCGAGGCGACGAGGTCGTCCGCGGTGGCCTGAAGCAGCACCCGTTCCAGTGCCTGACCGGCCACGAGCCAGTCCACGGGCCCGTCGCGGGCCGTGCCCAGCAGGGCGATGTTCGGGTTCTTCTCGAAGGGCGCCCAGCCACGGCCGGGCATCGGACGACCGACGCCGAAGTCACGCACAGGAACCGAGGTGCCGCGCTGCCGAGGACCGAACGCCTCGCCCGGGATACCGTCGGCCACCCCAGCGGCATGGGGCAGTTCTGTGTGCGTCCAGCGCGCCGTTTCCTCACGCACGTCCGGCGCGCGCGCCTCTCTGTCTTCTGCGTCCCGCACCAGTTCCAGGATCGACTGCGCATGCCATGCGCCGGGGAACAACAGCTGGGCCCCCTCGCCGCGGGCCGCTTCGGACAGCCCCTCCCGCACATCGGCTGGGATCTCCTCGTCCCGGAAGGGCAGCCGACTGGAGTGGCGGCGCCGGATCGCGGGGCCCAGCCGGGCGAGCGCTCCGTCGGGTGGTTCGGTGCCGCACAGATGTACTTCGGCGAGGAAGTCGGGGTAGGCCGAGTCGGGCAGCAGGCGGACCAGCGGCGCCAGGCCCGCCGCCGCGGCTGCCACGCGCAGGTTCAGCAGCGCGGCACCGCAACCGATGTGCAGGCCCCGATTGGCGGGGTCGGTCCGCGGCATGGTGCGTTCCAGGTCGGCGTACAGGCGGAGCACGCCGATGTCCGGCAGGTAGCGGAAGGTCCAGGGCTGTGCGTTGTGCAGGGAGGGCGCTGCGGCGGCGTCCGACACGAGTGCGGTGACGGTGTTCACGTCGAGGGGTTCTGCAGTCATGACGGCTTCCCTTTGTGCCGGACCTGGGTTTCACCCCGGTGCCGGGACGGCGATGACAGGGCAGGCGGCGTGGCGCAACACGCCTTGGCTGACCGAGCCCAGCAACATGCCGGTGAAACCTCCACGGCCCCGGGTTCCCACCACGAGACCCAGTGCATGCGCCGAGGCATCGGTGAGGACTTTGACGGGATGCCCGCGGACCACTTCGTGACGCAGTCGACCTCGGGGAAGCGGGCATGGCGGCCTGCCGCGATCTCGGAGAGCAAGCGGCGGCACTCCTGCTGCGGCTCGCGCTCATCGAAGATCCGGAGCGGTCCGGGCTCCCAGACGAGCAGGGCCCGCAGCTCGGCGCCGCGCAGGGCCGCCTCCTCGAACGCCACGTCGACCGCGGAGCGGAGTGTTCGCTGCCGTCGACGCCGACGACAAAGTAAGCCGGCTCCTGGGTGATGTGTTCCGGCTCGGGAACGACCACCACGGGACATCGAGTATCGGCCATGACCGGCAGGGCCACCGAGTGCGAGCCGAACACCTCCTGCCTGCGGCTCAGGTGCCGAGATCCCAGCACTACGGCGGCGGCGCCGCGACTCTGCTCGCGCAGCACCCGCACGGGGTCGCCCTCCGCGAGCAGAGACCCCACCTCGAACTGTGGGTGCCGGGTCTCGACGAAGACCGCGGCCTCCTCCAGCACCTGCTGGCCGCCTTTGTGCAGCGCCTCGTTCCACTCCTCCCACGACGGTGGGACTTCCCGCCCGCGGTAGCCCCGGGTGGGCATGCCCTCCACATGGACCAGGCGCAACGGCAACCGCCGACGGGCGGCTTCGTCTGCCGCCCAGGCCAGCGCCATCCGATGGCCGGGATCAGGATCGGGACCCACCACGACCGGCCGGTGGTCAACGGGCCCGGACATGGCCGTCTCCGGTCACCGGATGGCGGATGCAGGCATCAGGTCCTGGGACGTACAGGGCCACCGGTCCGCTGTCGGCCCAGCGCACGCCGTAGGGCGGTCTGCCGTCCGGGTGCTGGAGGCCGACGATCTCGCCGTCACGTGCGATGACTCCGGCCGTGGTCCCCCGTACGGCGATCTCGTCGCCCACACGGGCACGCATCGAGGCGCCTGCTGCCTCGATGCCGGTGGTCGGTACGGCCTGATTGCTCTTCCTCAGTGGTGCGGGAGCGGACATCGCCCTCGCCTCCTCCCTGCTGTAGCGCGGAGGGAATGCCGCCACCAATTCCATGGAAGTCTTCGGGGCTGTCGGCCTGACAGGGGCCATTGGTCCCCGTGGCGGCCCTGTCGACCCTCTGCTTGCGCGGGGACGGTCAGTGTGTGTGCGCCGAGAGTGGTAAGGAGCGGGAAGCCGGCGTGTCCGAGGGGACGACGCACTGCTCCGGGGGCAGTCGCGCTTCGAAGTCAGCGCGCACCGAGGCGGTGAGCCGCACAAGAGCCTCGGACCATATCGGCGGGACCGGCTCGGGGTCTTTGATCCGGAGTGCCGGGCCGGGAAGAGCGGCGAGGTCCTCGAGGAATCGCTTGCGGGCATCCCGCCCGTGGTCCGGCGGCCATGTCTGCCGCCCACCGCCCACGACCATGTGCAACAGTGGCTGAGCGGAATGCGGTGGCTCTTCCCCGGCCAGGGCGATCACGTCGGGTCGTCCGGCGCGGCGGAAGACCTGCTTGCGGCCCGGGGCCGTGAGTTTCGCCGAGGACGGTTTCATCCCGGGGTGGCCGGCGTACCCGACGAGCTTGTAGGCGGCGTCCGGTTAAGGGGCCTCGCAGCCACACCCACCTTCGTGCCCACCGGCCCACCGGCCCACCGGGTGACCGGGAAACGTCGAGGTGCCGTGCACGACGGCATCGTGGAGCTGACCGGCCGGATGCCCTCGGCGACACTGGCCCGGCTGGTGGCGGAGGTCGAGGAGATCTCCGACGTGGTCGAGGTGAAGAACCTGCCCACCGCCGCCTGATCCCGGCCGCTCTCAGCGGAAAGGATGATCCTCGACTTCGTGCGAGTCGTGCGGGCCGGATCCGTGCTGGTCCACGTGGGAGGCGAGGACCGCCGCCTGGACGCGGCGCTGCACGCCCAGTGTGGCCAGCAGCCGTGAGATGTGGTTCTTGACGGTCTTCTCGGACAGATACAGCTTCTTGCCGATCTCGCGGTTGGTCAGACCCTCGCCGATCAGTGCGAGAATGTCGCGTTCTCGGGGCGAGAGGCCGGCCAGTTCAGGGGGCAGAGACGGAACCGCGGTCGGGTCCGCACGCAGGGAGTGCATGAGGCGGGCGGTCGTGGCCGGGTCCAGCATCGACTGGCCCGAAGCGACGGTGCGCACCGCCGACACGAGGTCGGAGCCCTTGATCTGCTTCAGCACGTATCCGGACGCCCCGGCCATGATGGCGTCCAGCAGGGCGTCCTCGTCGTCGAAGGACGTCAGCATCAGGCACGCCAGTTCCGGCATCCGGTCGCGCAGCAGGCGGCCCACCGTGATGCCGTCGCCGTCGGGCAGGCGGACGTCGAGCACGGCGACGTGCGGTCGCAGAGCGGGGCCCCGGGTGAGTGCGTGTTCGGCGGTGTCCGCGTCGCCGACCACGGAGATGTCCGGTTCGGCCTCCAGGAGGTCGGCCAGCCCACGTCGTACCACCTCGTGGTCGTCGAGCAGGAACACGCGGATCGGATCCTGCTCGGTGAAGGTGCGTGTCTCGGCCATGGAGACCTCGATTCCGCGAGCGATGGCACGCTGCCGAATGTCCTCGATGCCGATCATCACCTGACGGTGCCCATCGCACCAGGGCCGTCCGGCCCCAGTCACCCTGCGGCGGTAACCCTCCGGCTACTGCGACCGGCTGTCACGCGCGAGGTCGGCGGGCTTCGCCGAACTGCTGGTGCTGGGTTCCCGGCACGCCATGCCGTCCCCGCTGTTCCGGCGGCTGCGCCGCCCGCCCACCCTGGACCTCGACGACATCCAGGCGACCGTGCTGCGGGCCCGGCCCGAGCCCTACTTCGGCACCCACGCGATCCTGGAGATCACCGAACCGGCCGCGGGCAGGGAACTGCTGCGCCGACTGGCGCCGCGGGTGACCTCGGCGGCACGCTGGGACGAACCGCAGCCGTCCTGGCTGGCCCTCGCCCTCAGCTACCAGGGACTGGTCGCACTGGGGCTGCCGGAGACCTCACTGGCCTCCTTCCCGGCCAACTTCCGCGCCGGGATGGCCGCCCGCGCCGAGCGGCTGCGGGACACCGGCGTGAACGCGCCGAACCGCTGGGAGTTCCCCTTCGGCACGCCGCGGGTGCATGTCGCCGTCACGGTGTTTGCCGCGAGCGAGGACGACTGGCGGGCCGAAGTCGCCGCCTACGAAAAGGAACTGGGCGAGGTGCCGGGCGTCCGGCTGCTGTCGCACCAGGACTTCGCGGCCGACGGGTTCAACGTCTTCGGCTACCGGGACGGCTTCAGCCAGCCGGTGGTCGAGGGCAGCGGCGCCGAACCGCTGCCCGGCGACGGACGCCCCATCAGGGCCGGGGAGTTCGTCCTCGGCTACCCGAGCGAGACCGGTGTGCCGCTGCCCGTACCGGCTCCGGACGTCCTGGGCCGCAACGGCACGTACGTCGTCTTCCGCAAGTACCACTCCCACGTCGCGGCCTTCAACAAGTGGCTGCACGACAACGCCTCCACCGAGGCCGAACGCGAGCTGCTGGCCGCCAAGTTGGTCGGCCGCTGGCGCAGCGGCGCACCCCTCGCCCTCTCGCCCGACCGCGACACCCCCGCCATCGGCGCAGACCCGAACCGGATCAACGACTTCGACTACTCCGCCGACCCGCGCGGACTGCGCACCCCGCTCGGCTCCCACATCCGCCGGATGAACCCGCGCGACACCAAGCTCACGGCCCTCACCGACGTCAACATCCGCCGCATCATCCGGCGCGGCACCTCCTACGGCACTCCGCTCCCCCCGGACCGCCTCAAGGACGACGGCCGGCCGCGCGGCCTGGACTTCATCGCCCTCGGCGCCCGCGCCATCGACAACGTCGAGTTCCTCCAGAGCGAATGGGCCGGCTCCGGTAACTTCATGGGCCTGGGCAAGGAGAAGGACCCGATGATCTCGCTCCAGGACAAGGGCGCCTACTTCACCGTGCCCGGGACCCCGCCGCGCCGGGTGCAGAACATCCAGTCCTTCAACACGCTCCTCGGCGGCGAGTACTTCTTCATGCCCAGCCTGTCCGCCATCCGCTGGCTCGGCAGCACCTGACCCCCACCCCACGCGGAGACACGCCCCATGACCTCGTACGTCCGCTACAGCCCCGACCTCGAACAGCCCTTTCCGGACGAGGACGAACTCGTCCGCCAGGTCGTCGCGGCCATGGGCAAGGCCAACCAGCAGGTCGCCGACAAACACCGCCACGGCCTGCGCGACGCCCACGCCAAGAGCCACGGTGTCCTCGCCGGTGAGCTGCGCGTCCAGTCCGACCTGCCCGCCCACCTCGCCCAGGGCCTCTTCGCGGAACCGGCCGTCTACCCGGTGATCGTCCGCTTCTCCTCCGCCCCCGGCGACCTGCGCTCCGACCAGGTGCCCGTCCAGCGCGGCCTCGCGATGAAGGTGATCGGCGCCCCCGGGCCCCGGGCCCTCGACGACGGCTTCACCACCCAGGACCTCCTCCTCGTCAACCACCCCACCCTGCCCTTCGGCAACATCGCCGAGTACGCCAAACTCCAGGGCATCCTGGAGAAACAGCCCGGCCAGAGCGACCAGCAGCTCCAGCTCACCGGCGCGGCCGCCCGCGTGGCCGCCAAGGCCCTCACGCGCGTCGGACGTCCGCTTCCGCCCGCCGTCGAGACCCTGGCCGCGGCCAACGACCACATCCTCGGCGAGACCTTCCACTCCATGGCCGCGCTGCGCTACGGCGACCATGTGGCGAAGATGTCCGCCGCACCCCGCTCGGCGAACGTCAGGGCCCTCACCGGCGTCCACGTCGACAAGAAGGCCGGCGAGTCGGCTCTGCGCGACCTCGTCGTCGACTTCTTCGCACACAACAGCGCCGAGTACGACCTCCGCGCCCAGCTGTGCACGGACATCGAGCGGATGCCGGTGGAGGACGCCTCGGTCCTGTGGCCCGAGGAACTGTCACCGCACCAGACCGTGGCCGTGCTGCATCTGCCCGCCCAGGACGCCTACAGCGACGCCCGCCGCCGCTATGCCGACGACGTCCTCTCCTTCAGCCCCTGGCACGCCCTGGAGGCCCACCGCCCACTGGGCTCGATCATGCGCTCCCGCCGGGCCGCGTACCCCGCCTCCAGTGACTTCCGGCACCGCTTCAACGGCATCGAGCCGCAGGAGCCGTCCGACATCAAGGAGCTGCCCGCCTGACCAGGTCCCGACCGACCCCGGATGCGGCCGCGGGTCGGCCGGGACTCGCGTGCCAGAATGGAGAAGACCGTTCTCCGCTCTGTCTTCTTCGAGGTTCCTTTCGTGTCCCAGCCCGTCGGCCGTGTGCCCCAGCGACGCAACGCACGGTCCAACCGGGCCCGCATCCTGGCCACCGCCCGCCAGGAGCTCGGGCGGAACCCCGACATCACCCTGGAGGAACTCGCCCGCGCCGCCGGTGTCGTACGGCGCACACTGTTCGGGCACTTCCCCGGGCGGGCGGCGCTGCTGGACGCGCTGGCCGAGGAGGCCACCGAGGCGCTCCAGGCCGCCGTCGCGGACGGCGCGGGGGTGACGGAACCGGCCGACCGGGCGCTCGCCCACTCCACGTTGGCGCTCTGGCCCGTGGGCGACCGCTACCGGATGCTCCTGGCGCTGGCCCGAAGGGACCTCGGCATGGACCGTGTCGCCGGGATCCTGGAGCCCGCCCGGGTCAGGGTCACGGCCATCGTGGAGCAGGGACAACGGGACGGCCTCTTCCATACCCAGCTGCCGGCCCCGGTGCTGGGCGCCGGTCTGGAGGCGATGACGATCGCCCTGCTGGAACAGGTCAACACCGGGGCGCTGGAGGACGACGGCACCCGGGTGGCCGTCACCCTGCTCATCGCGGCCGGTGTGCCGGAGAAGCGGGCGCAGATCGTCGTCGACGAGGTGGCCGCCGCCGAGGGGTGAGACCGCCCCTGCACAATCCCTGACAAAAAGAGGGGGGACGGTGCCGGGTGTCCCCTCCCGGCACCGTCCCGGGGCCGTGCGCCGCTCACGGCACGGCCCGTCCTGGGGATGGAGGAGGCCGGAATCGGGGTTCCGGCCTCCGGCGTACGGGGCTCAGGCGCCCACGGTCTCGGTCTGCTCCTCAGCAGCCGGTGCCGCATCTTCCTCACCGTGCTTGCGGCCGGGCAGGACGGCGACGACGATCAGGGTTCCGGCGGCCATGATGATGCCGCCGATGATGCTGGTGTGGGCGATGGCGTGGGCGAAGGACTCGTGCACCGCGCCGAGCAGAGTCTGGGCCTGTTCGGCGCCGCCCCGGGGGTTCTTGGCGACCTGTTCGGCGACCGCGATGCCGCCGCCGACGGAGTCCTTGGCGGTGTCCATGGCGGCGGCCGGGAGGTGGCCGCCGACCAGGTCGGTCAGCTTGTCCTTGTAGGACGTGGCGAGCAGCGAACCGAGGATGGCGATGCCCAGCGAGGCGCCGAGTTCCAGGGCGGTGTCGTTGGCGCCGCCCCCGACGCCCAGCTCCGACTCGGGGAAGGAGCCCATGATGGTGTCGGTGGCCGGGGACAGGCTCAGCCCGATGGCGAAGCCGAGCAGCAGCAGCGGGGCCACGAAGTCGGTGTAGGCGGAGCCGGAGTCGATCCGGCTGAGCAGGAAGACGCCCACGGTGCCGATCACCATGCCGGTGCCGACCACCAGCTTCACGCCGAGCTTCGGAGCCAGCCTGCCGGTGACCGCGGCACCGACGAACACGGACCCGGCCAGCGGCAGCAGGCGGATGCCGGTCTCCAGGGCGTTGTAGCCGAGGACGAACTGGAGGAACTGGGTGGAGTAGTAGATCGAGCCGAAGGTCCCGAAGAAGAAGAACAGCACCGCGAGCATCGCGCCGCTGAAGGGACGCTCGGTGAACTTGCGCACGTCCAGCATGGGGTTGGGGTGCTTCAACTCCCAGGCGACGAAGGCCAGCAGGCCCACGCCGGCGACGACGGCCGCGGTGATCGGGCCGACGCCCCAGCCGAAGTGCGGGCCCTCGATGGTCGCGTAGACCAGGCAGCCGACCGACACGATCGACAGCAGACCGCCGCCGTAGTCGATCCGGCCCATGTTCTCCGCCTTCGACGGCGGCACGAGCAGCAGCGCGCCGATGACGCCGAGGACGGCGAGGGGGACGTTCATCAGGAAGGTGGAGCCCCAGGCGTGGTTCTCCAGCAGCCAGCCGGCGGCCAGCGGGCCGGCGGCGATGGCGAGACCGGAGGTCGCGGACCAGGCGGTGATCGCCCTGGCGCGCTCGGCGCGCGGGAACATCGCGACCAGCAGCGACAGTGTGGCCGGCATGACGACGGCGGCACCGACGCCCATGATCGCGCGGGCGGCGATGACGAGGTTCGTCTCGTCGACCAGGCCGCCCATCACCGAACCGCCGGCGAAGATCAGCAGGCCGAGGACGAGGGCACCGCGGCGACTGTACTTGTCGCCGATCGCGCCCAGCACGAGCATCAGCGCGGCGTAGGGGACGGTGTAGCCGTCAATGACCCACTGAAGGTCACTGCTGCTCAGCCCCAGGTCCTTCGTCATGTCGGGGGCGGCCACGATCAGTGACGTGTTCGCCATGACGACGATCAGCAGGCTCAGGCACAGGACCAGCAGGGCCCACCAGCGCCGGTGGTAGGGCTCCGTCATCTTCTCGACGGGCGTCTTCGCAAAGAGCGGCATGGTCAGGCTCCTCGGCAGGAGGTGAAGCGGAGGCTTCGGGGACGGAATCAAGGGGATCGGTGCGCGCGGGCCAAGAGGACCCGGCGTCGGGGGCCAGTTAATTGCCCATCGATGTGCAGACTAGTTTATTGCTCATCGGTGTGCAACTATCGAGTTGCCCTGCCCCGTCAACCGGAGGTCCGACATGATCCACGCACCCGTGACAGCCGCCTCGGATGTGAGCGCCCCGGCTCGGACCAGGCGGCGCACGATCATCGCCGCTGTGTCCCTCGTGGCCCTGCTGGTCGGCGGAGTCTCGGTCGACCGGATCGCCGCGGCTCGTGCGGAGAGCCGTACGGCCCAGGCGTTCCAGGACGGCATGGGAACCGCCGATCGGCCGTCGGTGCACGTCAGGGGCTTTCCCGTACTGAACCAACTGGCTGCGGGCAGCCTGGACCATGTCGACCTGACCGCCCACGACATTCCGGCCCGCGGCACCACCCGGCCGCTCCCGGTGACGAAGCTGACGGTGGGGATGGACGGGCTGAAGACCTCGGGGAGCGCCGACGAGGCTCACGCGGACGGCGTCACAGCGACTGCGTTCCTGTCGTACGCGGACGTGTCGAACGCGCTCGGCGTGCAGGTGTCACAAGGGGACGAGTCCGGCCGGGTCGACGCGACCGCGAGTCTGCCGCTCGTCGGCGACGTGACCGTGAGCGCGGCCGTCTCGGCGGCCGGCGGCAACCGCATCGCCTTCACGGACGTACGCGCGGAGCAGGGTGAGCCGCCCCCGCCGCTGAAGTCACTCCTCGACAGGGCCCTGGACGAGCCCGTTCCGCTACATATCGTGCCCGAAGGGCTCCGTCTGCGCTCGGTCACCACCGGCGAGGACGGAATCGACGCCCGCTTCACGGGCCGCTCGGTCACCTTCCGCCCGGACGCGTCGTCCGCGTGAGGTCAGGTGGCATCGGGCAAGGGGCGCCGGGCGACCTCGTGCGCTTCGTCCGCGGGCAGGCCCAGCATCCGCAGGACCATCTCGGCGAGGTTGACCGCGGCCTCGTCGCCGTCCGCCTCGGGGCGGGTGAACCGCAGCTCCACCAGGGACAGCAGGGTTCCGCCCAGGGCGGTCAGCGCGACCACGGGGTCGGAAGTGGTGAAGCGGCCGGAGGCGATGCCGACCTGGAGATCACGCAGGGCGCGTCGGGTCAGTCCGTTGTCCGAGTGGATGTGCCCGAGGCCGCGGCGGCGCACGACCTGCATCAGCTCCGGGTGGGAGGCGGCCATGCGGGCGCTGAGCCGGAAGCCGGCCGCGACGTGCTCCGCCGGGTCGTCGATGCCCGTCAGACGCTCGTCGAAGGCCTGCCCGAACTCCTCGAGGGCGTCGACCACCGCCGTCTCGAACAGCTCCGCCTTGGAGTCGAAGTGGTTGTAGAAGGAGCCGAAGCCCACGTCCGCGCGCTCGGCGATCGCCTGGATGCTCGCGGTGGTGTCACCGCTCTCGGCGAGTATCTGCCGGGCCGCTCGCACGAGAGCCCCACGGGTCTCCGCGCGACGCCGCTCGAACCGGTTGCTGGGCGGGGCTGACGTGGACATGCGTGGAGTCTAACGGTTGCCCCGAGGGGATCGCAGTCCTGATGAATTCATCATTTCCTGCGGCGAACTTCTTGACGACGGAACTGTCACAGTTGATGATTTCCTCATTACGGCAATGTTGCTCGGAGGGCACCATGTCTGACATGCACGTCAAGGGGGACGTCATCACGGCCCACCAGGACCTCCACAGCGAGCAGGGCGCCCGGCGCGGCGAACACCCCGGCCGCTCCCGGAACCCCGTGATCAAGGTGGCGGACCTGGCCTGGCTGGAGTTCGAGAAGCCCGACCTGGACCGGGCGGAGGTCTTCGCCCGCGACTTCGGCTTCTCCGTCGCCGCCCGTACCGAGCGCGAGCTGTGGCTGCGGGGTACCTTCGCGGGCTCGCCCTGCATGGTGATCCGACGCGGCCGTACGTCCCGCTTCATCGGCCCGGCGTTCCGCGCCGCCGAGCGGGCCGACCTGGACCGGCTGGCCCGCGCCACCGGATCGTCCGTACGGGACTCCGACGTGCCCGGCGGCGGCAAGGTGGTCGATCTGCTCGACCCGTCGGGCTTCCCGGTCCGGGTCGTGCACTGTGGCGAACAGCTCCCCGCACTGCCGGAACAGCAGCCGCTGCTCCTCAACTTCGGCACGGAGCACCGTCGTACCAACGCCCCCCAGCGGCCGCCGCGCGAGCCGTCCCGCATCCAGCGGCTCGGCCATGTGGTGCTGGAGACACGGGTGTTCGGCCGGGCCCTGGACTGGTACCTGGACACGCTCGGCATGATCGTGTCCGACTTCCTGTTCCTGGACGGACAGCGCGATCGCGGCCCGACGATGGCGTTCATCCGCTGCGACCTGGGCGGTGTGCCCGCCGACCACCACACCCTCGCGATGCACCTGGGGCCGGGCACGGGATACATCCACTCCGCCTACCAGGTCACCGACCTCGACTCCATCGCCACCGGCGGTGAATACCTCAAGGAGCGCGGCTACAAGCGC
Source organism: Streptomyces sp. NPDC031418 (assembly GCF_055581605.1). Lineage (NCBI taxonomy): Bacteria > Bacillati > Actinomycetota > Actinomycetes > Kitasatosporales > Streptomycetaceae > Streptomyces > Streptomyces sp. NPDC031418. Next base: position 170,805 of record NZ_JBVIJC010000013.1, on the reverse strand, counting down.
AGTTGGGGCATCGGCCGGCACATCCAGGGCAGCCAGCTCTTCGACTACTGGCGCGACCCCGACCGCTTCATGCTGGAGCACTTCGCCGACGGCGACCTGTTCTCCAGCGACGTCGAGCCCGGCTGGGCGCCGATGTCCACCAGCGGCCTCGCTCAGTGGGGCCCGCCGGCCACCCGCGACTTCCTCGGCGCGAACCCCTCCCCGCAGCGGGTCCGCGATGTCATCGAGGCCCTGCGCGGCGACAACGAAATGGACCCGGCACGACTGTTCGGCCTGCTCAAGGCCGCCACATCCTGAACCCCCGCACGCGAATCCCTCACAAAGGCACTGACATGAGCACCAATGTCCTGCGCACCGCCGACGGCTGGTGGGTCGTCCGAGGCGACCGAGCCGTCCCCGTCGAGACCAAGGCCGTGACCACGGCAGAACTGCTGGCCGACCGGCCGGCCGTCCGCGAGGCCGCCGCCTCCGGCGAACCGGGCACGCCTGTCGCCGACCTGGTGGCGCTCTCACCGGTCACCACGCCCTGCCGGGTGGTCGCCCAGATGGTCAACTACCGCAGCCACGCCCGCGATTCGGGTTTCAAGGGCGACATCCCGCCCGCCTTCTTCCGCAAGGCGTCCGGCTCCGTCGGCGGCCCCGGTGACACCGTCGTCCGGCCGTCACACGTGAAATTCCTCGACTACGAGATCGAGCTGGGCCTCGTCATGGGCGCGCCCCTGCCCGTCGGCACCGTCGTGGAGGAGCGGGACCTGCCGTCGTACGTCGCCGGACTGGTGATCACCAACGACGTCAGCGCCCGTGAGGTGCAGCTGACCAAGACCCAGTTCTACGAGAGCAAGTCGTACCCCACCTTCACGCCGACCGGTCCGTACCTGGCGTTGCTGGAGCCGGAGGACTTCGCTCATCTCCTCGACCTGCGGCTGAAGTTGAGCGTCAACGGCGAGCTGCGCCAGGACCGCACCCTCGCCGACATGATCGTCCGCCCGGCGCAGGCGCTCACCCTGCTGGCCCGCTTCCAGACCCTGGACGCCGGCGACCTGCTGCTCACCGGTACTCCCGGCGGCACGGCCCTGAAGGCGCCGCCGAAGGCCGTCGAGAAGATCGGCGCGCTGCTGCCCCCGGCGGTGAAGTGGAAGGCCTTCTTCAAGAGCCAGGCCAAGAACCCGCACTACCTGCACCCGGGCGACATGATCACGGCGACGATCGCGACCCCCGACGGCCGCATCGACCTCGGCGAGCAGCGCACGCCCGTCGCGGCCGCGAACTAAACCCCGAGGTGAGCCGCACATGACCGTCGATGAAGCCGCCCGTGTGCCCGTCGTGATCGTCGGGGCCGGGCCGGTGGGCGTGACCGCCGCCCTGCTCCTGGCCCGGCGCGGAGTCCGCAGTGTCGTCCTCGAACGCCACCAGGACGTCTACCCGCTTCCCCGCGCCGTCGCAGCCGACGACGAGATCCACCGGATCCTCCAAGCGGCAGGCGTCGGTGAGCAGTTCGCCGCGATCGCCCGGCCGGCGAAGGGGCTGCGGCTGCTGGACGCCCGGCACCGGGTGATGGCCGAGTTCCGGCGCACCGAGCACGGCCGGCACGGCTACCCGCAGACCAGCATGTTCGACCAGCCCGAGCTGGAGCGCGTACTGCGGAACGCCCTGGCCCGGCGCCCCGAGTGCGCACTGCGCGATGGCGTGGAGGTCACCGGCGTCGGCCCGGACTCCACCGGCCCCGTCCGTGTCACCTACCGCGACGACACCGGCGAGCACGAACTGTGGGCCGACGCGGTCCTCGGCTGCGACGGCGCCAACAGCCTCACCCGCGAAGCCATCGGCGGCGCCTGGGAGGACCTGCGCTTCGAGGAACGCTGGAAGGTCATCGACGTCGACACGACGGGCCCCGTCCGCTGCTGGGAAGGCGTCGACCAGATCTGCGACCCGGTCCGGCCGGCCACCTTCATGCGCGTGAGCGACAACCGCTACCGCTGGGAGTTCCGGCTCGGGGAAGGACAAGAGACGGTCCGTGAGCTGATCGCCCCGTGGCTGCCGCCCACGTACGACGGGGACTTCGAGGTCGTCCGAGAGACACAGTACACCTTCCGGGCCCGCGTCGCCGACCGCTGGCGCCACGGACGCGTCTTCCTGCTCGGCGACGCCGCCCACCTCACCCCGCCGTTCGTCGGGCAGGGCCTGTGCTCGGGACTGCGGGACGCCTACAACCTCACCTGGAAACTCGCCCGCGTCCTCCAACAGGGCGGCGACGAACGGCTGTTGGACACCTACGAGAGCGAACGCAAGCCACACGCACTCCATGTGGTCCGCGTCGCGGTCGCCATGGGCTGGGCCATGACCGGCGGCCAGGACGGCGCCGCCGCGATCCGCCGCAGGGCGCTGGCCGCCGCCTGCCGCATACCCGGCCTGGCCGAGCTGGCCGGCCGCGACCTCAGCCCGCCCCTCACCGCCGGGCCCCTGGTGCGGCGCGGGGTCCGCCGGGGCCTGGCAGGCACGCACTGCCCCCAGCCGTGGGTGAGCGCCGGCGGACGACGTACCCGTCTCGACGAGGCGCTCGGCGACTCCTTCGCCGTGCTGACCGCCACCGAACCCGGACCCTCCCTGACCGCGCTCGCGCACGGTCTCGGCGTGCACGCGGTCCCGGTGGCCGGCCTCGGCGACGACGGCACCCTCGCCGGCTGGCTGCGCGCCGGACGCGCGGACGCCGTCCTGCTGCGGCCCGACCGCGTCGTGATGGACGTCGTCCCCTCGGGCGGCCGCGACTTCACGTCGACCGCCGCCTGGGCCTCCCTGCTGCACACCACACGAACCCCCGTCCCTTCCCCACGGACGGCCCCGCAAAGCCTGTTGAGGAGTACGACGCGATGAGCACGCCCTTCTTCGCCCCCGATCCGCAGACGGCGGCCGCCAGTCGCATCGCGGACTTCGCCCGGCTCCAGGGCGTGGACCCGGAGGACTACGCCGCCCTGCACCGCTGGTCGGTCACCGACCTGGAGGGCTTCTGGGGCGCGGTGTGGGAGTACTTCGACATCGACGCCGCCACCCCCTACGAGCAGGTGCTGGCCGAGGAGCGGATGCCGGGCGCCCGCTGGTTCCCCGGCGCCACCCTCAACTACGCCCACCACGCCCTGCGCAACCTGGCCGACGACGAGGTGGCGATCCTCGCCCTCGACGAGACCGGCTCCGGGTACGAGGTGACCGGCGCCCGGTTGCGTGCCCTGGTGGCATCCGTGGCCGCCACCCTGCGCGACCTCGGCGTCGGCAGGGGCGACCGGGTCGTCGGCTATCTGCCCAACACCCCGCACGCCATCGTCACGTTCCTCGCCGCCGCGAGCCTGGGCGCCGTCTGGTCGGTGTGCGGCCAGGACTACGCCCCCCAGGCCGCCGCCGACCGCTTCGCCCAGCTCGAACCCACCGTCCTCGTCGCCGCCGACGGCTACCTCTTCAACGGAACCACCCACGACCGCCGCGAAGCCGTCCTCGAACTCGCCCATGCCCTCCCCACGGTGAAGGCGACCGTGCTGGTGAGCCACATGGGCCTGCCCTGGCCGCCGCAGGCCTACCCGTCGCCGGTCGTCCCCTGGGAGGACGCCTCCACCCGCACCGAGGAACTCGCCTGTGTGCCGGTCCCGTTCGACCACCCGCTGTGGGTCGTCTTCTCCTCCGGCACCACCGGCCTGCCCAAGGGCATCGTCCACGGCCACGGCGGCGTGCTCCTGGAGCACCTGAAAACCCTGGGACTCCACTCGGACCTGGGCCCCGGCGACCGCCTCCTCTGGTACACCACCACCCACTGGATGATGTGGAACCTGGTCGCCTCCACCCTCCTCACCGGCGCCACCACCTGCACCTACGACGGCAGCCCCGTCCCCTTCGCCAAGCCCGACGCGCTGTGGGAACTGGCCGCCCGCCACCGGGTCACCGTCTTCGGCACCAGCCCCCAGTACCTGCTGGGCATGGCCAAGTTCGGCATCGACCCCGCCGTGCACGACCTCTCGTCGATCCGGGTGGTCGGCTGCACCGGCTCCGCGCTGCCGGCCTCCGCCTATCCCTGGGTCCGGGAACACGTCGGCGACCGGGTACTGCTGGCCTCGATCAGCGGCGGCACGGACGTCGTGTCCGGCTTCGCGGGCAGCGCGCCCACCACCCCCGTCTGGGCCGGAGAGTTGTCGGCCCCGCACCTGGGCGTGGCGCTGGCGGCGTACGACGCCGAGGGCTTCCCCGTCATCGACCGGGTCGGCGAGCTGGTCGTCACGCGCCCCATGCCCTCGATGCCGCTGTACTTCTGGAACGACCCGGAGGGCACCCGCTACCGCGACGCCTACTTCGGCTCCTACCCCGGTGTGTGGCGGCACGGCGACTGGATCACGGTCACGGGGCACGGCTCGGTGATCGTCCACGGCCGCTCCGACTCCACGCTGAACCGCAACGGCGTACGGCTGGGCAGCGCCGACATCCACGACATCGTCGAACGTCTCCCCGAGATCGCCGAGGCCCTGGTCATCGGCGCGGAGGAACCCGACGGCGGCTACTGGATGCCGCTGTTCGTGGTCCCGGCGGCGGGCGTCGAACTCGACGGCACCCTCCGGGAGCGGATCAAGGACGCCATCCGAACCGGCGCATCACCCCGCCACGTCCCCGACGAGATCCTCGAAGCGCCGGGCATCCCGCACACCCGCACCGGCAAGAAGCTGGAGGTCCCGGTCAAGCGACTGCTCCAGGGCGCCCCGGTCGAGCAGGTCGTCAACCCCGCCACCGTGGACAACCCGGAACTCATCGGCTTCTACGTCCAGGTGGGCGCCGAGCGCCGCAAGGGCGGGTCCGACTCGTTCTGACGGTGCGCCCACAGCAGCAGCGTCATTGGCCATGAGGAGACTGCGGAGCGCTCTCGGGTGCATGATCCAGCGGCGCTCCGGGGAGGACGCGGGCATGGGCGACCCCGGGCTGTTCACACCGCGCTCCGTGACCTGGCAGATGCACGGCGACCCGATGATGTGGGTCGCCGGCGTCCGCGCGCTCTACCTCCAGGCCCTGCACCCGCGCGCCGTCCGGGGCGTGTTCCAGAACTCCGACTTCCGCCGCGACGCCTGGGGCCGGCTGATGCGCACCGCCGACTTCGTCGGCACGACCACCTACGGCACGACCGAGGCCGCCGAACGCGCAGGCGCCCGCGTCCGGAAGATCCACAGCATGCTGAGCGCGACCGACCCGGACACCGGAGAGCGGTACGGCGTCGACGAACCCGCACTGCTGCTGTGGGTGCACTGCGCGGAGATCGACTCCTATCTGCACGTGCTGCGCCGCTCCGGCTACCCGCTCACCGACACCCAGGCCGACCGGTACATCGCCGAACACCGCGTCAGCGCCCGCCTGGTGGGGCTCGACCCGCGGACCGTACCGGCGAGCCGGGCGGAACTGGCCGCCTACTTCGAGAAGACCCGCCCGGAACTGGCCGCGGGATCCGAGGCCCGGGCGGTGGACGACTTCCTGCTCCACCCGCCGACGCACCCCCTCCTCGTACCGGCCCGCGAGGTCCTGTGGCGGCGCGTGGCGCAGCTGGCGTACGCCGCTCTGCCGCCGTACGCCCATGAGCTGTACGGCAGACCGGCCCCCGAGCCGGCCGTCGTCACCCGCCGGCTGCGCACCACCGGGAGCCTGCTGCGCCGCATTCCGGCACATCTGCGCTGGCAGCTCCCGCCCAAACACATCCTGCGGGCCATGGAGCGGCTCGGCCCGCAGGCCCGCCCCGCACCGTACAAAGCCGGGCGATAGACCGCCGTACTGGGCCGTCAGGGGGTGGCGATGCCGCACCGGCCCCCGGCACCGGGACAGGAAGCCGCACGCTTCTGGCCGCGGCCGATCACCACGTGTTACGAAGAACCATGCCTGCCCACGAGGGAACCCGCGCCTACGACACCGTCATCGTCGGCGGCGGCCACAACGGTCTGGTCGCCGCCGCCTACCTGGCCCGCGCCGGCCGCTCCGTGCTGGTCCTGGAACGCCTGGACCACACCGGCGGCGCCGCCGTCTCCACCCGCCCGTTCGCCGGCGTCGACGCCCGCCTGTCGCGCTACTCCTACCTGGTCAGCCTGCTGCCCCGGAAGATCGTGCGGGATCTCGGGCTGGACTTCCGGGTCCGCGCCCGCACCATCTCGTCGTACACCCCGGCGGTACGCGACGGGCGGCCCACCGGTCTGCTCGTCGGCGGTGGCGAGCGGCGCACCCGGGAGGCCTTCGCCCGGCTCACCGGCGGCGAGCGCGAGTACGCCGCATGGCAGCGCTTCTACGGCATGACCGGCCACGTCGCCCAGCGAGTTTTCCCCACCCTCACCGAGCCCCTGCCCACCCGCGACGAGCTGCGCCGCCGTATCGACGACGAGGCCGCCTGGCGGGCCCTGTTCGAGGAGCCGATCGGCATCACTGTCGAGGAGCGCTTCGAGGACGACCTGGTCCGCGGGGTGGTGCTCACCGACGCCCTCATCGGCACCTTCGCCGACGCCCACGACCCCTCCCTCGCCCAGAACCGCTGCTTCCTCTACCACGTCATCGGCGGCGGAACCGGCGCCTGGGACGTGCCCGTCGGCGGCATGGGCGCCCTCACCGACGCGCTCGCCGCGGCCGCCCGTACGGCCGGGGCGGTCATCGCCACCGGACACGAGGCCGTACGGATCGACACCGACGGACAGCGCGCCGAGGTCACCTACCGCACCGCCGACGGCGAGGGCGTCGCCGCCGCCCGGCACGTTCTGGTGGGCGCCTCCCCGCAGGCCCTGGCCGCACTCACCGGGGACCCGGCGCCGGAGCCCGCCGAGGGCGCCCAGCTCAAGGTCAACATGCTCCTGAAGCGGCTGCCCGCGCTCCGCGACCCCGCCGCCGACCCCCGTGAGGCCTTCGCCGGCACCTTCCACATCGCCGAGGGCTACCGGCAACTCGCCACCGCCCATACCCAGGCCGCCGCCGGTGAACTCCCCGCCGCACCGCCCTCGGAGATCTACTGCCACTCCCTGACCGACCCCACCATCCTCGGCCCCGACCTCGCCGCCCGCGGCTACCAGACGCTCACCCTGTTCGGCCTGCACACCCCGGCCCGGCTCTTCGACCGGGACAACGACGCCGCGCGCGAGGCCCTGCTGAAGTCCACCCTCGCCCAGCTCGACGCCCATCTCGCCGAACCGCTCGCCGACTGCCTGGCCACCGACGCCGACGGCCGCCCCTGCATCGAGGCGAAGACCCCGCTCGACCTCGAGCGGGACCTCGGGCTGCCCGGCGGCAACATCTTCCACCGAGCCCTGTCCTGGCCGTACGCCCAGGAGGGCACCGGCCGTTGGGGCGTGGAGACCCGGCACGCCAACGTGCTGCTGTGCGGCGCGGGCGCGGTGCGTGGGGGAGGTGTGAGCGGAGTGCCGGGGCACAACGCGGCGATGGCGGTGCTGGAGGCGGCCGTGTGACGCGACGGCGCCCGCTGCACTGTCCGGACGAAGGAATCTGACGATACGTCAGAAAAAGCCTTCCGTCGTCCGGACGGCTGCGGCATCCTGCGCCCATGCAGACGGAGCTGAGCAAGAAACTGGGAGTCGAGCACGCCGTCTTCGGCTTCACGCCGTTCCCCGCCGTCGCCGCGGCCATCAGCCGGGCCGGCGGCTTCGGAGTGCTCGGCGCGGTCCGCTACACCGCCCCCGGCGACCTCAAGCGCGATCTCGACTGGCTCGACGCGCACGCCGGGGGCCGGCCCTACGGGCTGGACGTGGTCATGCCGGCCAAGAAGGTCGATGGCGTCACCGAGGCCGACGTCGAGGCGATGATCCCGGAGCGGCACCGGCAGTTCGTGCGCGACACCCTCGCCCGGCACGGCGTCCCCGAACTGGCCGAGGGCGAGGCGTCAGGCTGGCGCATCACCGGCTGGATGGAACAGGTCGCCCGCAGCCAGCTCGACGTCGCCTTCGACTATCCGATCAGGCTGCTCGCCAACGCCCTCGGCTCCCCGCCCGCCGATGTCGTCGCCCGCGCCCACGACCGGGACATCCCGGTCGCCGCGCTCGCGGGCAGCGCCCGGCACGCCCGCAAGCACCAGGAGGCGGGCATCGACATCGTCGTCGCCCAGGGCTACGAGGCCGGCGGCCACACCGGCGAGATCGCCACGATGGTGCTCACCCCCGAGATCGTGGAGGCCGTCGACCCGCTGCCCGTCCTGGCCGCCGGGGGCATCGGCAGCGGCCCGCAGGTGGCGGCCGCCCTCAGCCTCGGCGCCCAAGGTGTGTGGCTGGGCTCCATATGGCTGACCACCACAGAAGCGGACCTCCACTCAACCGCGCTGACCCGCAAGCTGCTCGCCGCCGGCTCCGGGGACACCGTCCGCTCCCGCGCGCTGACCGGCAAGCCCGCACGCCAGCTGCGCACCGCGTGGACCGACGCCTGGGAGGACCCGGCCGGCCCCGGCACCCTGCCCATGCCGCTCCAGGGCCTGCTGGTGGCCGAGGCGCTCTCCCGCATCCAGAAGCACGAGGTCGAGCCGCTGCTCGGCACGCCCGTCGGGCAGATCGTCGGCCGGATGACCGGCGAACGCAGCGTCCAGGCCGTCATGGACGACCTCACCCGCGGCTTCGAACGGGCCGTGGACCGCATCAACCGCATCGCCGGAAGGAGCTGACGGCCATGACCACGCCCCCCGCCGGATTCTGGGCCCAGGCCGCCCAGGACCCCGGCCGCACCGTCCTCGTCGCCCCCGACGGGCAGGAGTGGACCGCCGGCCGGCTGCACTCCGCCGCCAACCGGCTCGTCCACGGACTGCGCGCGGCCGGACTGGAACGCGGCGACGCGTTCGCCGTCGTCCTGCCCAACGGCGCCGAGTTCCTCACCGCCTATCTCGCCGCTACCCAGGCCGGCCTCTACCTCGTCCCCGTCAACCACCACCTGACCGGCCCCGAGATCGCCTGGATCGTCGCCGACTCGGGCGCCAAGGTGCTCATCGCCCACGAGCGGTACGGCCCGGCGGCCCGCGCCGCCGCCGACGAGGCGGGCCTCCCGGCCGGGCACCGGTACGCGGTCGGCGAGGCCGACGGCTTCCGGCCGTACCGCCGACTCCTGGACGGACAGCCGGAGTCGGCACCCGTCGGCCGGGAGCTCGGCTGGGTCATGAACTACACCTCCGGTACGACGGGACGCCCGCGCGGCATCCGCCGCCCGCTGCCCGGCAAGGCCCCCGAAGAGGCCTATCTGGGCGGCTTCCTCGGCATCTTCGGCATCAAGCCGTACGACGGCAACGTCCACCTGGTCTGCTCGCCGCTCTACCACACGGCGGTCCTCCAGTTCGCCGGTGCCTCGCTGCACATCGGCCACCGCCTGGTGATGATGGACAGGTGGACGCCCGAGGAGATGCTCCGGCTCATCGACACCCACCGGTGCACCCACACCCATATGGTGCCGACCCAGTTCCACCGGCTGCTCGCCCTCCCCGAGGACGTGCGCGCCCGCTACGACGTCTCCTCCCTGCGCCACGCCATCCACGGCGCCGCGCCCTGCCCGGACCATGTGAAACGGGCCATGATCGACTGGTGGGGGCAGTGCGTGGAGGAGTACTACGCGGCCAGCGAGGGCGGCGGCGCCTTCGCCACCGCCGAGGACTGGCTGAAGAAGCCGGGCACGGTCGGCAGGGCCTGGCCGATCAGCGAACTCGCGGTCTTCGACGACGACGGCCACCGGCTTCCGCCCGGCCGGCTCGGCACCGTCTACATGAGGATGACCACCGGCGGCTTCTCCTACCACAAGGACCGGACCAAGACCCGCAACAACCGCATCGGCGACTTCTTCACCGTCGGCGACCTCGGCTATCTGGACGAGGACGGCTACCTCTTCCTCCGCGACCGCAAGATCGACATGATCATCTCCGGCGGGGTGAACATCTACCCGGCCGAGATCGAGTCCGTCCTCCTCTCCCACCCGGCGGTCGCCGACGCGGCCGCCTTCGGCATCCCGCACGACGACTGGGGAGAGGAGGTCAAGGCCGTGGTCGAACCGGCCCCCGGCCACACCCCCGGCCCCGGCCTGGCCGCCGCCCTGCTCGACCACTGCGCCGAGCGGCTCGCCGGCTACAAGCGGCCGCGCAGCGTCGACTTCGTCGCCGAACTGCCCCGCGACCCCAACGGCAAGCTGTACAAGCGGCGGCTGCGCGACCCCTACTGGGAGGGACGCGCCCGCCAGGTGTGACGGACGCCGGGGCGAGAGCCGCCCGCCGGGGTGCTTGACCGGCCGGTCCGGCGGCCGCAGGATCGGCTGTCATGAGGCAGGGACACGGCAGCACGGTCGACGGGGTGCTGCGGCGCAGCGCCCGCCGCACCCCGGCGCGCGTCGCGCTGGAGTACCGCGAGCGGACCTGGACGTACGAGGAACTGGACGACGCCGTCTCGCGCGCCGCCGCCCTGCTGCTCGCCGAGGGCCCCGCCCCCGGCGACCGGGTCGCCGCCTACGGCCACAACTCCGACGCCTATCTGATCGGCTTCCTCGCCTGCGCCCGCGCGGGCCTGGTCCATGTGCCCGTCAACCAGAACCTCACCGGGGACGACCTGGCCTATCTCATCGGCCAGTCGGGCAGCACCCTGGTCCTCACCGACCCGGACCTCGCCGCCCGACTGCCGGGCGGCGTCCGGGCGTTGCCCTTCCGCGACACCGAGGACTCCCTCCTCGCCCGGCTCGCGGACACACCGCCGTACGACGGTCCGGAACCCCGCACCGAGGACCTGGTGCAACTGCTGTACACCTCCGGTACGACCGCGCTGCCCAAGGGCGCGATGATGACCCACCGGGCGCTGGTGCACGAGTACCTCAGCGCCATCACGGCCCTCGATCTGAGCGCCGGCGACCGCCCCGCGCACGCCCTGCCGCTGTACCACTCGGCGCAGATGCATGTGTTCCTGCTGCCCTACCTCGCGGTCGGCGCGACGAACATCATCCTGGAGGCACCGGACGGGGACCTGCTGTTCGACCTGGTCGAAACCGGCCGCGTGGACAGCCTGTTCGCGCCGCCCACGGTGTGGATCGGGCTGGCGGGACGGCCCGACTTCGCGACCCGCGACCTCGACGGCCTGCGCAAGGCGTACTACGGCGCCTCCATCATGCCGGTCCCCGTGCTGGAACGGCTGCGCGCCCGGCTGCCCCGGCTCGCCTTCTACAACTGCTTCGGCCAGAGCGAGATCGGCCCCCTGGCCACCGTGCTCGGCCCGGATGAACACGAGGGCCGGCTCGACTCCTGCGGCCGGCCCGTGCTGTTCGTCGACGCCCGGGTGGTGGACGACAAGGGCGAGGACGTGCCCGACGGCACCCCGGGCGAGATCGTCTACCGCTCGCCGCAGCTGTGCGAGGGCTACTGGGACAAGCCCGAGGAGACCGCCGAGGCCTTCCGGGACGGCTGGTTCCACTCCGGCGACCTCGCGGTGCGCGACGGCGAGGGCTACCTCACCATCGTGGACCGGGTGAAGGACGTCATCAACTCCGGCGGTGTGCTGGTCGCTTCACGCCAGGTCGAGGACGCCCTGTACACCCATGAGGCGGTCGCCGAGGCCGCGGTGATCGGCCTGCCCGACGAGCGGTGGATCGAGGCGGTCACGGCGGTGGTCGTGCGGCGCGGCGAGGTGACGGAGGAACAGCTCATCGCGCACGTAAGGGAGAAGCTCACCCCCTTCAAGGCGCCCAAACGCGTTCTGTTCGTCGACGAACTGCCCCGCAACGCCAGCGGCAAGATCCTCAAACGCCGGCTGCGCGACCGCTTCGGCGGCTCATGACGGTCACTCGGGGTCGCGCGGGCGCAGGTCCACGATGCGGCGGATCTTGCCGACGGACCGCTCCAGCGACTCCGGGTCCACGATCTCCACGTCCACGGACACCCCGATGCCGTCCTTCACGGCCGCGGTGATCGCGCCGGCCGCCGCCTGCCGTACCTCCGCCGGTGCGTCCGGCCGGGCCTCGGCCCGCACGGTCAGCCGGTCCAGCCGGCCCTCACGGGTCAGCCGGAGCTGGAAGTGCGGCGCCACCCCGGGCGTGCGCAGCACGATCTCCTCGATCTGGGTGGGGAACAGGTTCACCCCGCGCAGGATCACCATGTCGTCGCTGCGGCCGGTGACCTTCTCCATCCGCCGGAACGCCCGGGCCGTGCCGGGCAGCAGCCGGGTCAGATCCCGGGTGCGGTAGCGGACGATCGGCATGGCCTCCTTCGTCAGCGAGGTGAACACCAGCTCGCCCCGCTCGCCCTCCGGCAGCACCTCGCCGGTGACCGGATCGACCACCTCCGGGTAGAAGTGGTCCTCCCACACGGTCAGGCCGTCCTTGGTCTCCGCGTACTCCTGCGCCACACCGGGGCCGATCACCTCGGACAGCCCGTAGATGTCGACCGCGTCGATCGCGAACCGCTCCTCGATCTCCCGCCGCATCTGCTCGGTCCACGGCTCGGCCCCGAAGACCCCGACGCGCAGCGAGGTGCCGCGCGGGTCCACGCCCTGCCGCTCGAACTCGTCCAGCAGCGTCAGCATGTACGACGGGGTCACCATGATGACAGCCGGTTCCAGATCCTGGATCAGCTGCACCTGCCGGGCCGTCATACCGCCGGACGCCGGGACGACCGTACAGCCCAGGCGCTCGGCACCGTAGTGTGCGCCCAGCCCACCGGTGAACAGGCCATAGCCGTAGGCCACATGGACGACGTCACCGGCCCGGCCGCCCGCCGCCCGCAGCGAGCGCGCCACCATGTCGGCCCACATGGAAAGGTCGTTGTCGGTGTAGCCGACCACCGTGGGGCGGCCGGTGGTCCCGCTGGAGGCGTGGATACGTCGGATCCGCTCACGGGGTACGGCGAACATCCCGTACGGGTAGTTCTCGCGCAGGTCGGCCTTGGTGGTGAAGGGGAAGCGGGCGAGGTCGGCCAGCGAGCGGCAGTCCTCCGGACGGACGCCGGCCTTGTCGAAGGAGTCACGGTAGAACGGCACATGGTCGTAGGCGTGCCGCAGCGAGGAGCGCAGCCGCTCCAGCTGGAGCACCCGCAGCTCCTCTGCCCCGAGCCGCTCACCCGCGTCACGCAGGTCCGTCGCATCCGCCGCATCCGTCATGGGGACGCCTCCCTTGCCATCCTCGCATACCGGACAACCGATCATTCGGTCGCCCTGTCGCTGGCCAGTAACGCAGGCCACCGCGCTCCGAGGCAAGGGGTCTGGACGGAATGCCCCGGTGATCCCGACGCGACCGGACGGCTGGATCGGTAGGGTCGACGATCATGAGTGACGCATGGAAGAGGGACCGGATCGGCAGCGCGCTGCGCGGTGAGAATCCCACGGTGCTCCGGAGGCTGGACGCGGGGTTCGCGGTCATCGGGGACGTCCAGTTCCTGCCGGGGTACTCGGTGCTCCTGGCGGACGACCCGTCGGTGCGCCGGCTGTCGGAACTGCCCAGGAGCAGGCGGCTGGCCTTTCTGTCCGACATGGACAGGCTCGGCGAGGCCGTCGAGCGTGCCTGTGCGCGGCTGGACCCCGGCTTCCGGCGGGTCAACCTGGAGATCCTGGGGAACACGGACCCGTTTCTGCACGCGCACGTGTGGCCGCGGTTCGACTGGGAGCCGGATCATCTGGTCGGGAAGCCGGTGTGGCTGTATCCGGCGGAGACGTGGGGCGACAGCCGCTCCGCGCTGGGTCCGCAGCACTCGGCCTGGCGCGAGGCGATCTGTGCGGAGTTGGACCGGCTCGCGGGCTGACGTCCGCGGCTCCTCCTGTCCCGCCGCCCGCCCCACGCGCTACCGCTGCACCGGCACCGGGCACTCCATTCGCTGCTCAGCCGGTGCCGCGGTCCAGTACGCGGCGGGCGGCCTCGGCCTCCGCCGCGGGCGGGGAGAGTTCGTCCAGGGTGTCCAGCTCGTCGTCCGACGCCAGCTCCTGTTCCCAGGCCTCCGCGAGCCGCTCCTGCTCCTGGCGCGGCCGGGCGGCGATCTCCTCCCGGTGCTCCCGGTCCAGGGCTGCCAGGAATCGTTCGACCGGGTCTGTCGACATGCCGTGCTCCTTGTCTCGGACGGGCCTGCTGCCTGGCCCAGCATGGCCGAACCGGCCTGCGCCCGCCGCCCGACACCGCCTGGGAACACCCTGTTGGCCGCGCGGCCCGCACCCGTGCCGGAAAGACATTGCGCGCCGGACGGGCCGGCCGGGATGATCGGCCCCATGCCGATCTTCACCGCGGCCGACGGCACCCGGCTCGCCTACCACCTGCGGGGCAGCGGCGCGCCCCTCGCCGTGCTGCCCGGCGGCCCGATGCGGGCCTCCGCCTACCTCGGTGACCTCGGCGGGCTGGCCGCGCACCGGCGACTGGCGCTGCTGGACCTGCGCGGCACCGGTGACTCGGCGGCGCCGGCGGACCCGGGGACGTACCGCTGCGACCGGATGGTGGAGGACGTCGACATATGGCGCGCCCACATGGGGCTGGACCATATGGATCTGCTCGCCCATTCGGCGGGCGCCGCCCTGGCGATGCTCTATGCGGCCCGGTACCCGCACTGGATACGACGGCTGCTGCTGATCACCCCCAACCCGTCCGCCCTCGGGCTGCGCGCCACCCCGCAGGACCGGCTGGCCGCGGCCCGGCTGCGCACCGGGGAGCCGTGGTTCGCCGAGGCGTTCCCCGCCTTCCGGGCCTGGCTCGCCGGGGAGGCCGGCTTCGACGACGTGTTCCTGCCGTTCTTCCACGGCCGCTGGGACGACACCGCCCGCGCCCACTGGGACGCCGAGCCGGAGCAGACCAACGAGGAGGCGGCCGACTGCTACTTCGCCGAGGGCGCCTTCACCCCGGACGCCACCCGTGCGGCGCTGGCCGGGCTGACCGCTCCGGTCCTGGTCCTCGCCGGGGAACTGGACGGCGGTCCGCGCCCCGGTCTCGCCCGACGTGCCGCCGAGGCGTTCCCGGCCGCCGAGTACGCCGTCCAGCCCGGCGCCGGCCACTACCCCTGGCTGGACGACCCCGACTGGTTCCGGAACCGCGTCATGGACTTCCTCGCCGAGGACTGACCGCCGTGGAGCGGAGAGGAAGACCGTGCAGTCCTAGCGGTCCGCCGCCACCGCCACCTCGCGAGCCCAGCGGTAGTCCGCCTTGCCGCTCGGGGAGCGCCGGATGGAGTCGGTGACGACCAGCTGGCGGGGGATCTTGTAGCCGGCCAGCCGGGTGCGGCAGTGGGTCTGGATGTCGGCCAGTGACGGCCGCGGCGCCCCCTCGCGCAGCTGCACCACCGCCGCCACATGGTTGCCCCAGGTGGCGTCCGGCACCCCGGCGACGAGCGCGTCGTACACGTCCGGATGCGCCTTGAGCGCCTGCTCGACCTCCTCCGGGTACACCTTCTCGCCGCCGGTGTTGATGCACTGCGAGCCCCGGCCGAGGACCGTGACCACGCCGGCCTCGTCGACCGTCGCCATGTCGCCCAGCAGCACCCAGCGCTCTCCGTCCCGCTCGAAGAACGTCTCGGCGGTCTTGCGGGGGTCGTTGTAGTAGCCGAGCGGGACATGTCCGCGCTGGGCGATGCGGCCCACCTCGCCCGCCCCGACCGGCTCACGCGTGACCGGATCCACCACCCGGGTACGGGAGTTGACCCTGATGCGGAAGCCGCGCTCGGGACCTGAGTCCTCGGTCGCGGTGCCGTTGAAACCGGACTCGGAGGACCCGAAGTTGTTCAGCAGCAGGGCGTTCGGGACCAGTTCCCGGAACTGCCGGCGGACCGTCTCCGACAGGATCGCGCCCGAGGAGGAGACGCTGAACAGGGACGAGCAGTCGGTGCCCTTCAGCGGCCCGCTCAACGCGTCTATCAGCGGGCGGAGCATCGCGTCGCCGACCAGCGACATGCTGGTGACCCGCTCCCGTTCGACCGTGCGCAGCACCTCCTCCGGCACGAACCTGCGGTGCAGCACGACGCGCTGGCCGAAGTGGAAGCCGATGAACGCCGTCAGCGTCGAGGTGCCGTGCATCAGCGGGGGAGTGGGGAAGAAGGTGATGCCCGCACCGCCCGCCGCGACCCGCTCGGCCAGCTCCTGCGGCGTCCGCACCGGCTCCCCCGTCGGCGCCCCGCCGCCCAGCCCGGCGAAGAACAGGTCCTCCTGACGCCACATCACCCCCTTGGGCATGCCGGTCGTCCCGCCGGTGTAGATGATGAACCGGTCGTCCCCGGAGCGGGCCGGGAAACCCCGCCCGGGGGAACCGGACGCCTCGGCCTCGGCGAACGGGACCGCCGAGGTGATCAAGGGCGCCCCGGTGCCGACCCGCAGCAGATGCCGTAGCCCCGGCGTGCGGGGCAGCGCCCCGGCGACCCGGCCCTCGAACTCCGCGTCGTAGGCCAGCGCCACCAGGTCCGCGTCGCGGTAGAGATACACCAACTCCTCTTCGACGTAGCGGTAGTTGACGTTGACCGGGACGATCCGGGCCTTCAGGCACGCCAGCACCGTCTGGAGGTACTCGACGCCGTTGTACAGGTGCAGCCCCAGATGTTCGCCGGGCCGGACGCCGCTGGCGGTCAGATGGTGGGCGATCCGGTTGGCGGCGGCGTCCAGCTCGGCGTAGGTGAGGCGGCGCTCGGCGCCGGTGCCCGGGTGGTCGAGGTGGACGAGCGCCTCGCGGTCCGGCACCACGTCCACGACCGACTCGAACAGGTCCGCAAGGTTGTACTCCACCGCTCCTCCTGACCCCGCCGTCCGGTTGCGGAAACCCGCGTCCTCGCTCCGCCGGTCATCAGAGCAAAGGGGAGCACAGGTGTGAAGGGCCGGGGCCAATAAATCTGACTGACTGTCAGAAAACTCTTGAAGTGCCCCCTCGCCTCCTGCAACCTGTTCTCGTTCTCACCGAGGGGAGATGGCCCATGGGCGGGACCGAAGACCTCACCGTGCAGCGTGAAGGCGCCACACTGGTGCTCACGCTCAACCGGCCCGACGCCAGGAACGCGCTCTCGCTTCCGATGCTCGTCGGCCTGTACGACGGCTGGATCGAGGCCGACGAGGACGACACCGTCCGCTCGATCGTGCTCACCGGGGCCGGCGGCGCCTTCTGCGCCGGCATGGACCTCAAGGCGCTGGCCGGCGACGGAATGCGGGGACAGCACCACCGCGACCGCCTCAAGGCCGACCCCGACCTGCACTGGAAGGCCATGCTGCGCCACCACCGCCCGCGCAAACCGGTGATCGCCGCCGTCGAGGGGGCGTGCGTCGCGGGCGGCACCGAGATCCTCCAGGGCACCGACATCCGGGTCGCGGGCGAGTCCGCGACCTTCGGCCTGTTCGAGGTGCGGCGCGGACTGTTCCCGATCGGCGGGTCCACCGTCCGGCTGCCCCGGCAGATCCCGCGCACCCACGCCCTGGAGATGCTGCTCACCGGCAGGCCCTACAGCGCCCGGGAGGCCGCCGCCATCGGACTGATCGGCCAGGTCGTCCCCGACGGCACCGCCCTCGCCAGGGCACTGGAGATCGCCGAGCGGATCAACGCCTGCGGCCCGCTCGCCGTCGAGGCCGTCAAGGCGTCGGTGTACGAGACCGCGGAGATGACGGAGAGCGACGGCCTCGCCGCCGAACTCGCCCGCGGCCGGCCGGTCTTCGACACCGCCGACGCCAAGGAAGGCGCCCGCGCCTTCGCGGAGAAGCGGCCCCCCGTCTTCAAGCGGGCCTGACCCGAGGAGCCCCGATGCCCGAAGTCCTCCAAGCGCCACTCGTCGTCGAGTTCCCCTTCACCCGCTCCCTCGGACCCGTGCAGAGCGCCTTCCTCACCGGCCTGCGCGAACGCGTCGTCCTGGGCGTGCGGACCAGCGCCGGACGCACCCTGGTCCCGCCCGTCGAGTACGACCCCGAGACCGCCGCGGAACTGCGCGAGCTGGTCGAGGTCGCCCCCACCGGCACCGTCACCACCTGGGCCTGGAACCACGCACCCCGCCGCGGCCAGCCCCTCGGCACCCCCTTCGCCTGGGTCCTGGTCCGGCTCGACGGCGCCGACACCGCCCTGCTGCATGCCCTCGACGCCCCCGGCCCCGACGCCGTCCGCACCGGCATGCGGGTCCGCGTCCGCTGGGCCGCCCAACGCACCGGCGCCATCACCGACATCGCCTGCTTCGAGCCGTACGACGGCGCACCCGCGGAAACCGGCGGCCGCACCGGCGCCTTCGACAACCCGGTCACCGGGATCGTCGCCCCCGCCCGGCTCGACTACACCTACGCGCCCGGCCGCGCCCAGTCCGCCTACCTCGAGGCCCTCGCGGGACGGCGGATCGTCGGCGAACGCTGCCCGGACTGCCGCAAGGTCCACGTCCCCCCGAGGGGCGCCTGCCCCACATGTGGGGTCGCCACAGCAGAACAGGTCGAAGTAGGTCCCCGGGGCACAGTGACCACCTTCTGCATCGTCAACATCAAGGCGAAGAACCTCGACATCGAGGTCCCGTACGTCTACGCCCACATCGCCCTCGACGGCGCCGACCTCGCCCTGCACGCCCGGATCGGCGGCATCCCCTACGACCAGGTGCGCATGGGCCTCAGGGTGGAGCCGGTGTGGGCCGAGGGCGCCCGCCACCCCGACCACTACCGGCCCACCGGGGAGCCCGACGCGGACTACGAGACGTACAAGGAGCTGCTGTGAGCGCCCGCACGCCGCACAGGGACATCGCCGTCGTCGCCTTCGCACAGACCGACCACCGCCGCTGCAGCGCCGACTCCTCCGAGGTGGAGATGGTGATGCCGGTCCTGCACGAGGTGCTGGGCCGGACCGGGCTGAGGACCGCCGACATCGGTTTCACCTGCTCCGGCTCCAGCGACTACCTGGCCGGCCGCGCCTTCTCCTTCACCCTGGCCCTGGACGGCGTCGGCGCCTGGCCGCCGATCTCCGAGTCCCACGTCGAGATGGACGGCGCCTGGGCTCTGTACGAGGCCTGGGTCAAACTCCTCACCGGCGACGCGGACACCGCGCTCGTGTACGCCTACGGCAAGTCCTCGCCCGGCTCGCTGCGCGACGTGCTCACCCGCCAGCTCGACCCGTACTACCTGGCCCCGCTGTGGCCCGACGCCGTGGCCCTCGCCGCCCTCCAGGCACAGGCCCTCATCGACGCCGGCGAGACCGACGAGAACGCCCTCGCCGCCGTCGGCGCCCGCAGCCGCGCCGACGCCGCGGCCAACCCGCACGCCCAGCTCAAGGGCGAGGCTCCGCACGGCGACTACGTCGTACGGCCCCTGCGCACCGGCGACTGCCCGCCCGTCGGCGACGGCGCCGCCGCCGTCATCCTCGCGGCGGGGGAGCGGGCCCGCGACCTGTGCGCGCGGCCCGCCTGGATCCGCGGCCTCGACCACCGCGTCGAGGCCCACGGGCCCGGCGTCCGCGACCTCACCGACTCGCCCTCCACCCGGCTGGCCGCCGAGCGGGCCGGCGCCTTCGAACGGCCCGTCGACACCGCCGAGCTGCACGCCCCGTTCGCCTCCCAGGAAGTGATCCTGCGCAAGGCGCTCCGCCTCGGCGACGACGTCCGCGTCAACCCCTCCGGCGGAGCGCTCGCCGCCAACCCGGTCATGGCCGCCGGACTGATCCGCATCGGCGAGGCCGCCGCCCGCATCCACCGCGGCGACTCCGACCGCGCCCTCGCCCACGCCACCTCCGGCCCCTGCCTCCAGCAGAACCTGGTCGCCGTACTCGAAGGGGAGCCCCGATGAGCAAGGAGCCCGTGGCCGTCACCGGGATCGGCCAGACCAGGCACGTGGCCGCCCGCCGGGACGTGTCGATCGCCGGTCTCGTCCGGGAGGCCGCCCGGCGCGCCCTGGCGGACGCCGAGCTGAACTGGGCCGACGTCGACGCCGTGGTCGTCGGCAAGGCGCCCGACTTCTTCGAGGGCGTGATGATGCCCGAGCTGTACCTCGCCGACGCGCTCGGCGCCGTCGGCAAGCCCCTGCTGCGGGTGCACACGGCCGGCTCCGTCGGCGGGTCCACCGCACTCGTCGCCGCGAGCCTGGTCGCCGCCCGTGTCCACGGCACGGTCCTCACCGTCGCCTTCGAAAAGCAGTCCGAGTCCAACGCGATGTGGGGCCTGTCCCTGCCGATCCCCTTCCAGCAGCCGCTGCTCGCCGGGGCCGGCGGCTTCTTCGCCCCGCACGTGCGCGCGTACATGCGACGCAGCGGCGCTCCCGACACCATCGGCTCCCTCGTCGCCTACAAGGACCGCCGCAACGCCCTGCGCAACCCCTACGCCCACCTCCACGAACACGACATCACCCTGGAGAAGGTCCAGGCCTCGCCCATGCTGTGGGACCCCGTCCGCTACTCCGAGACCTGCCCCTCCTCCGACGGCGCCTGCGCCATGGTCCTCACCGACCGGGCCGGAGCCGCCCGCGCGCCCCGGCCGCCCGCCTGGCTGCTCGGCGGCGCCATGCGCAGCGAACCCACCCTCTTCGCCGGCAAGGACTTCGTCTCCCCGCGGGCCGGCCGGGACTGCGCCGCCGACGTCTACCGGCAGGCCGGCATCACCGACCCGCGCCGCGACATCGACGCCGTCGAGATGTACGTGCCGTTCTCCTGGTACGAGCCCATGTGGCTGGAGAACCTCGGCTTCGCCGCGGAGGGCGAGGGCTGGAAGCTCACCGAGTCCGGCGTCACCGAACTCGACGGCGACCTGCCGGTCGACATGTCGGGCGGCGTCCTGTCCGCCAACCCCATCGGCGCCTCCGGGATGATCCGCTTCGCCGAGGCCGCCCTCCAGGTGCGCGGCCAGGCCGGCGCACACCAGGTGGACGGCGCGCGCAAGGTCCTCGGGCACGCCTACGGCGGCGGCGCCCAGTTCTTCTCCATGTGGCTCGTGGGCGCCGAGCCGCCCGACTCCTGAACGCCGCGCGAAAACCCTCCTCACATGGCCTGTCGGCCGTAGGGACCGGTCGCTAGGCTGGCCCGCGGACGACGAACCGGGAGGAGCACGGACGTGGCCGAGAGCACCATCCAGCAGCACCCGCTCATGGGCTGGGACAAGCCGGAGCTGGACCTCAGCAACGCCGAGTGGCAGTCCAGCAGCCGAGGGCTGGGCGATGTCCAGATCGCATTCGTCGAGGGATTCATCGCGATGCGCAACAGCGGCCGCCCGGAGAGTCCTTCACTCATCTTCACCCCGGCCGAGTGGGGCGCCTTCGTCTCCGGCGCACGGGAGGGCGAGTTCGACCTCACCTGAACGACCGGTTGTTCCCGCCGTAAATCCGGGACACGCGACCGCGGCGCCCCGCCGGGACCCGCCCCTGAGCGAGGCTGGCCCCCGCAAGGGGAAGGTCGTGCTCCGGAGGTGAGGAACGATGAGCGCTGCGCCGGTCGTCGCCGCGGTCGACGGGTCCGAGGACAGCCTGCGCGCCCTGGACTGGGCCCTGGACGCGGCCCGGCGCCGCGAGGCACCGCTGCGCGTGGTGCACGTACGGCAGTACGCCGCCTGGGGCCAGGCCGACGTGCTGGTCACCGGGGCGCCCGAGGCTGAGCAGGACCCGGTCCTGGACGAGGCGCGCGCCCGGCTGGACGTGAGCACCGCTGTCCCCGCCGTGGAGTACGGGTCCCTGGAGGGGGCGCCGGGCGCGGTGCTGCCCGGGCTCGGCGCCGAGGCACAGCTGTTGGTGCTCGGCTCCCGGGGCCGCGGCGGCTTCACCGGCCTGCTGCTCGGCTCCAACGGGCTCGCCGCCGCCCGGGACGCCGAGTGCCCGGTGGTCGTCGTGCCCCGGCCGGGACGCGCGGTGCACGACGAGGGGCCGGCCGAGCCCGGACCCCGGGTGGTGGTCGGGCTGCACGCCGACAGCCCCGACGAGTCCGTCCTCTCCTTCGCCTTCGCCGAGGCCGCCCTGCGCGCGGCCCGGGTGCAGGTCATCGCCGCCTACCCGTGGCCCGTCCAGACCTGGGCCGCTCCGGGCCAGTTCGTGCCCGCCCTCGACCAGGAGGCCGTCGCCCGCGAGACCCGGGCCCTCGCCGAGGGGTTCCTCGCCGCCCACCGCGACCGGCACCCCGGCGTCCGGGCCGACACCGAGGCCCTCGCCGGGAACGCGGCCGGACATCTCGTCGCCGCGTCCCAGGACGCCGAACTCGTCGTCGTCGGCCGGCACCGCCGCCGACTGCTCGCCCCGGCCCGCATGCTGGGCTCCGTCACCCAGGCCGTCCTTCTCCACGCGGCAAGCCCGGTCGCGGTGGTCCCGCCCGGACCCCCGGAGGGCTGAGCAGCGCCCCGGCCTTCCTGGACATATATGAAGGCAAAGGGAAAAGAGAACGGAAAGGCACACCATGAACAGAGCGCACCGCTGGACCGCCGCGCTGGTCGGCACGGTCGGCGCGGCCCTGGCGGCCGCCGGCCCCGTGATGCTGGTACGCGGCCGACTGGGCCGGAAGGAGATCCGTGCCGAACTGGCCGCACAGAAGATCAGCTTCCCCCGCCACGGACTCCCGGCCCGCCTCGCCCCCTTCGCCGGCCAGAGCGTGCAGACCGGCCCCCAGGCGCACGCCTACGCCCAGCTCATCAAGGACCATGTCGTCCAGGCGACCGGCGGCCGCACCTACGCCGAGATCACCGAAGAGCTGCACACCAGCGGCGGCGGCGACGAGAAGCTCACCCAGCTGCGTCAGACCGCCTTCATGGGCGAGACACTGCGCGGCTCCCTGCTGAGCGCCTATCAGGCCTGGCATCTGACCACACTGGTCACGGGGCTGGGCGGGGCACTGACCGGCCTCGGCGTGGCACTGCTGGCCACAGCCCGCACCGCGGGTGCGCGCCCGCCGGCGCCCCGGGGCACCCGGCGGTAGCAGAACGGCCGGCAGCCCGCAATCCCTTCGACGGCGACCGGCGTCCCGACGGCTGTGGGGCGCCACGCCATGGCGTCCGGACCAGCCTGAACCTACGGTTCCGCCACACCCGGCGCTCCCGCCGCGGCCGACCGCGCGGGAGCCACCGGGACTTCGCACGCCACCGAAGGAGCCGCCATGCCCCTGCCCGCGTCCCGGAAGGCACCCGGAGCACCTCCGCCGGCCCGCCTCCCGCTCCTGCTGTCCCGGCTGCTCGCCCTGGTCGCCGTCGTCCTCGCCACCGCCCTCACCGGCCCCGTGCCCGCCGCCCACGCCGCCGTCTCCCTCACCCGGGTCGGCGACTTCGGCTCCAACCCGGGCGCGCTCACCATGTACGTGTACCGGCCCGCGTCCCTGCCGGAGCACCCGGCGGTGGTCGTGGCCCTGCACGGCTGCACCCAGAACGCCCAGGTCTACGCCGACAACTCAGGACTGCCCCGACTCGCCGACCGCGACGGCTTCCTGCTGGTGTTCGCGGAGACCAGCACCGCCAACAACCCCAGCCAGTGCTTCAACTGGTTCCAGAGCACGGACAACCGGCGCGGCCAGGGCGAGGCCCTCTCCATCCGGCAGATGGTGAGCCAGGCCGTCACCGCGTACGGCGCCGACCCCCAGCGGGTCTACGTCACCGGGCTGTCCGCCGGCGGCGCCATGACCGCGGTGATGCTGGCCACCTACCCCGACGTCTTCTCCGCCGGCGCGGTCGTCGCCGGGCTGCCCTACGACTGCACGAAGGACAACAGCCCCTACACCTGCATGAACCCCGGCGTCGACCTCGGCCCGGACACCTGGGCCCAGCGGGTGCGCGACGCCTACCCGTCGTACCAGGGCCCCTGGCCACGCGCCGCGATCTGGTACGGCGACCAGGACACCACCGTCGTCCCGCGCAACGCCACCGAACTGCGCGACCAGTGGACCGCGCTGCACGGCCTGTCCCAGACCCCCACCCGCACCACGTCCATCGGGCCGGACGCGACCCGGCAGGACCAGTACCTGGCCGCCGACGGCAGCGTCGCCGTGGAGGTCGACCGGGTCCCCGGCATCGGCCACGGCACCCCCGTCGATCCCGGCACCGGCACCGCGCAGTGCGGCAGCACCGGAGCCCCGTACTTCCTCGGCTCGATCTGCTCCAGCTTCTGGATCGCCCGCTTCTTCGGCCTGGACACCTCCGACCCGGGCGGCCCCGGCGGTTCGGGCGGCGGCAGCACCGCCGCCTGCTGGACGGCGAGCAACTACGACCAGGTGCGGGCCGGACGCGCCACCACCAGCGGCGGCTCCACCTATGCCAAGGGATCCCAGCAGAACATGGGTCTCTACAACACGTTCGTCACCCACACCCTGAAGGAGTCACCCGCGGGGTACTACACCATCGCCGACGGCGGCTGCCCCTGACGAACCATCAGTTGCCGCCAGACATAGGGGCCGACCACGGTCCAGGGGCCGCCGTCATAGCGGCCCCACACATGTCCGCCGCACCCACCACGCCCCTAACCTCCAGCGCGTCCACCCATCGCCGGAGGAACCCACATGGCCATCCCGCCACCGGCCCGGCCGAGACGCCGAGCCGCACTGCACGCCCTGTCGCTCGCCGCGGCCTGCCTGCTCCTGACCACCCCGGCCACCGCGGCGCCCGCAGACCCGCCGGACGGCCACTGCGCCGGCCGCGCCCTGCTCACCGTGCCCGGCGCCGCCCGTCAGCAGGCCGACTGCCTGGACGAGCTGACCACCGCCGGGACCGTGGCCTCCGGCCACACCGATCCGGCCGACTACGCCGGTCTCACCCCCAAGGACCTGCCCACCCCCAGCGGTGTGCCCGGCATCCAGATCGACGGCTACTTCCCGGACACCTCCACCACCAACACCCACCACGGCTGGAACCACGACTCCCAGTTCGTCATCCGCCTGCCCGACCGCTGGAACGGCGGCCTGGTGGTCGCCGGCACCCCCGGCAACCGGGCGCAGTACGCCAACGACCGGGCCATCGCCGACTGGGTGCTCGCCCGGGGCTACGCCTACGCCGCCACCGACAAGGGCAACACCGGCACGGCCTTCTACCGCGACGGCCGCCGGCCCGGCGACGCCGTCGCCGAATGGAACGCCCGCCTCACCCAGCTCACCCGTGCCGCCCGCGCCGTCGTCACCCAGCGCTACCACCGGCCAGCCGCCCGCACCCTCGCCACCGGCCTGTCGAACGGCGGCTACCTGGTGCGCTGGCAACTGGAGAACCACCCCGAGCTGTACGACGGCGGAGTGGACTGGGAAGGCACCCTGTGGCGGGCCGACGGCCCCAACCTGCTCACCTTCCTGCCGACCGCACTGCGCGACTACCCGGCCTACGCCGCCGGCGGCCCCGGCGCGGCCACCGCCGAGGCCGCCCTGCACCGCGCGGGCTTCCCGGCCGGCTCGGAGTTCCTGTGGCCGTACCACCACCGCGTCTACTGGGACCTCACCCAGCGCATCTACCGGGAGGAGTTCGACCCCGGCTACGACGGCCCGGCCGAGGCCGGCACCCCCTACTGCGCCTCCGGCACCCCCGGCTGCGACGCCGACTACGACTACGCGGCCCGCCCCGCCGCCGTGCACCGGGCCGTGGCCCGGGTCGCCCTGACCGGACGCATCGGCAAGCCCCTGATCACCCTCCAGGGCACCCTCGACACCCTGCTGCCGATCAGCGAGGACTCGGACGTCTACGCCCGGATGGTGCACGCGGCCGGACGGGACGCGCTGTTCCGCTACTACCGCATCGAGGACGGCACCCACACCGACTCCCTGGCCGACGCCTTCCCCGACCGGCTCCGCCCCATGGTGCCCTGCCACCACTCGGCCTTCGAGGCCCTGGAGGACTGGCTCACCGGCACCGCCCTCCCACCCGCCGGCCACACGGTCGCCCGCCCGCCCACCGCCACCCCGGCCACCCTGCTGACCAGCTGCCCCCTCCGATAGCCCCACCTCCGGGCGCCCGCAGGTCACCCCGTGCAGTCCGGGCACGTACCATGGCCGCATGTCGTTCCTCCGCCGCCGCAGCGCCACTCCTGCCGGACCCGACTTCGACGTGCTGGCCATGGACCCGGGCGACTGGCCGGGCAACCTCGGTGCGGGCCTGCTGCCCGCCCCCGACGGCACCTGCCAGGGTGTCTTCCTGCGCTACGACCTCTTCGGCGGCCGCGGCCCCGCGATGATCATCGGCAATCTCCCCGAGGGCTCCCCGGCCCGCGAGGTCGCCGAGGGCGAGATCCCCTTCGAGGTGGGCCAGCTGCTGCTGGCGCTGGAGAACGACGAAGAGGTCACCGTCTCCGGCATCGAGGACACCCCGGTCCTCCAGGGCGACAACCTCCTCATCGTGCGCCGGCTGAAGCTGTCCGAGTCGCGGATCTCCTGCGTGCAGTTCGACCGCAGCGACGGCGTCCTCGTCACCATCGCCGCCTGGGACCGCCCCATCACCGACGACCTGTACGCCCTGCTGAAGCCGCTCCCGGCGGAGCTGTTCCAGCAGGGCTGAGGTTCCAGGGCGCCGTCAGCCGGCCGACCCCTCGAGGGTCACGTCGGCGGCGCGCACGAACGCCACCCGGTGGCCGTACTGGATCTCGTAGTACAGGTCCTTGCCCACCACGACCCGGTGCGAGTCGGTGGTGAAGGTGACCGAGTAGTCGTACTCGCCCGGCACCTCGTCACCGACCACGTACCGCTGCCCGGCCGGCAGGGTGTACGGCAGCGCCACCACCGACTGGGCGGGGATCCCCGCCGGGTACGCGGCCTTCTCCGGGTAGGCCCTGCCGTACACCGGGACGGCGGTCAGACCGTCCTTCGGGGTGATCGTCAGCCCCTCGGCGGGCACCGCCGCCGGCTGCCCGGGCGGGTTCTCGAACCAGGCCTTCTGGCCGAGGTACCAGATCGCCGTCCAGTCGCCCCAGCGGTCGGCGACCGCGTACTGCTGGCCGGTGGAGACCCGGGAGGACAGATCGTTGACGTCGGTGGTCGGGTCCTTGCCGAAGCCGATGTCCTTGACCAGCGGCGCACTGGTGTCATGGTCCGTGTAGAGCCGCACCTCGCTGGAGCCGTGCGCGGTGCAGGCCGCGCCCGAAGTGGTGCAGCCCGTGTACGGGGGCTGGTTGGCGGAGTAGTCCGGCAGGATCGTCACCAGGCCGGAGCTGCGGCCCCCGGCGCGCTTGAAGGGGTGGCCCAGCAGCTCGAAGTAGTGCCGCCAGTCCCAGTAGGGCCCGGGGTCGGTGTGCATGCCGGGGATGGACGCCGCGGTCGGACCGGGCACGTTCTCGTGGCCCAGGATGTGCTGCCGGTCCAGCGGAATGCCGTACCGCTCGGAGAGATAGCGCACCAGCCGTGCCGAGGACCGGTACATCGCCTCCGTGTACCAGGCGTCCGGGGCGGCGAGGAAGCCCTCGTGCTCGATGCCGACCGAGGCGCCGTTGATGTACCAGTTGCCGGCGTGCCAGGCGACGTCCTTGCCCTTGACATGCTGGGCGATCAGACCGTCGGTGGAGCGGATCGTGTAGTTCCAGGACACATAGGTGGGGTCCTGGACCAGGTTCAGCACGCCGTCCCAGGTGCCCTCGGTGTCATGGATGACGATGTATCTGACGCGCTGTGACAGCGGGCGGTCGCCCAGGTCGTGGTTGCCGTAGTCGTTGTCGCCGAACTGGGCGTACGGCGCCGGGACCCACTCGCAGGACACCGACTCCGGGCACTCGGTGCCGTCCGACCTGACCGTGCGCAGGCCGATACGTTTCAGCTGGGCGGTGTCCGGGGTCAGCCGCGGCTGGGCGGCGAGGGCCACCAGCTGGCCGTCGTCCGTGACGCGCTCCTCGCCCGTGCGCAGCACGTCGTACACGTCGTTCGCGTACGCCGCCGCGGTCGCCGTGTCGTCGGCGCCGGAGAAGCGGGCCACCGCGCCGTACCAGTCGGCCGGGTCGGTGCTCAGCGGCTCGCCCAGCCGTCGCTGCGCGTCGGCGAGCAGGGCCGCACCGCCGGCCACGTTCGCCGCCGGGTCGGTGCGCAGCCGCGCGGCCGGCACGCCGGTCAGCTCGGCCGCCCGCGGCAGCGTCCTGAGCCGGGCCGGGAGCGCGGATTCGGACGGCACCCTGACGCTGGGGTGCAGGGCGGCGCGGGCGGTGTCGCCGCGGGCGTCCTCGCTGCCCTCCGCGAAGTGCTCGGTGGCGGCGAGGGCGGTCCGGGCGTCGGTGAGGTGCATGGGGCCGTAGCCGCCCGTCACGCTGGGCGCGCCGGCGTGCCGGTCCCAGCGGGACTGGAGGTAGGAGACCGCCAGCAGGACGCTCGGCGGCACGTGGTACTCGGCGGCCGCGGCGCTGAACGCGTGCTGGAGGCGGCCCGCGGAGGCCGTCGTGGCGTGCGCGGCCGGAGCCGCGCCGAGCAGCGGCAGCAGCAGGGCCGCAGAGGCGAGCGGGACGGCGGTCCGCCGCAGGCGTCTGTGGCCGGGGGCGGATGTGGGATCGGTGGCGGAACCTCGCAATGCAGCCTCCTGTGACGGGCGGGCGTGGCGAAGCGTGCGGCGCCGAGCTGGGTCAGTGGTACCGGCTGGCCGACGATCCGTCAATCATGCCGTCACAGTGGCGATTTCCCACGTCACGGAGGGTTTTCGGCGAGTTTCGCGGCGGCGGTGCGCGGGCCTGGGCGGCGTCAGAGGCGTACACCTGTGGGTGCCGCGCCGGAACTCGCCCGAACGGCCGCGGCCCGATTCGCCCGGAAGGCGGAACGCGAGCGCATCGGGCGGGAGCAACACGAGGGTCCGCGGTGCGCCGCCGCTCTGGCGCACCGCGGACCCTCCTTCCCCGTCAGCGAGTGCCGACGGCCGCGCGGACGGCCTTGCGGGCCGTCTGGGCGTCGTCGTGCAGCCGCCGCAGCAGCAGTCGCTGTTCCTCACCGGACGGCGCGGCCCCCGGGTGGGCCGGGCCCGCCGCCGGGGCCGACTCGTGCATCGAACGCTGCACGGCCGTCTCGTAGGTGCGGATCTCCCGGGTCAGCAGGAGCATCAGATTCACCAGGAAGGCGTCCCGGGAGGCCGGTCCCGCCGACTGGGCGATCTGGCTGATCTGCCGCCGGGCCGCCGGCGCGTCCCCGAGGACCAGCCACAGCGTCGCCAGGTCGTAACCCGGCAGGTACCAGCCCGCGTGTTCCCAGTCCACCAGCACTGGACCGGCCGGTGAGAGCAGGATGTTCGACAGCAGGGCGTCGCCGTGGTTGAACTGGAGCATGCCGTGCCGCCCCACCTCGTGGGCGATGCCGTGCAGCAGCTTTTGCAGGTCGCCGAGGTCCCGGTCGGTGAGCAGGCCCAGATCGTGGTAGCGGGTGATCCGGGCGCCGTAGTCCAGCGGCATGTCGAAGGTGCCCGCGGGCGGCCGCCAGGCGTTCACCCGGCAGACCGCGCCCAGCGCGGTCCGGATGTCCGTCCGGGACGGTGCCTCCGTCGGATGCCGCTGGAAGGCCACCGGCCGGCCCGGCATCCGCTCGATCACCAGGGTGCAGTTGTCCGGATCCGCCGCGATCAGCCGGGGCACACGGACCGGGGGCCGGTGCCGGACGAACGAGCGGTATGCGGCTATTTCGTGGCGGCTCCGCTCCGCCCAGGCCGGCGACTGGTCCAGCAGGCACTTGGCGACGGCCGTGCTCCGCCCGGTCGTCCCGACGAGGAGGACGGACCGTCCGTTCCGCCGCAGGACCTGCACCGGAGCGAACTCGGGGCAGATCCGGTGCACCGCGGCGATCGCGGTGCGCAGCTGCGCGCCCTGCGGGCCCGACAGGTCGAGTCTTCCGCTGAGCGGTTGGGTGCCGGGCTGACCCGGGATCCGCCGGGGCCGGCCCACGACCGGGACGGGGCCGCCCGGCCGCGCCGCCGGGTCGAGGAACGGTCCGCCGCCCGCCGGGCGGGTGCGCAGCGGCCGGGTCGGGGCGGACACGGAGGACGATGCTGCGTACATGGGAGATACAGATCCCTTCGTGTGCCTGCGGTGCCTGCCTGAACGTCCGAGCGGACCTCCGCACCGAACGCTGTGCGGAGCTCCGTGCGGAATTCCGTGCGCGCAACCCGTCCCGGCCGCCCGGGCACACCCTGGGGAATGTGCCCGTCATATGCCGCCCTGCCGTCTTTCCGATGTCTCGGAGAGGACGGGCGACCGGGTCGGGGTGGCGCATTCCTACCTGACACCCGATGGCCAGTGGCACACCATCTGGCGGACCCTGGCGAAGCGTGGCGAATAGTCGCCCGGCAACCTCCGCGGGGCTACTGTCAACTCAGCCGAGAACCTGGGGGCTTGAGTGAGCGGACAACCCAACACCCGACTGTCGGACCTGTTCGGCCTGGCCGGCTGGTCGAAAGGCGAGCTCGCGAGACTGGTCAACAAGCAGGCGGCGGCCATGGGCCACCCCCAGCTGTCGACCGACACCTCGCGGGTGCGGCGGTGGATCGACATGGGAGAGATCCCGCGCGATCCCGTGCCGCGGGTGCTGGCGGCGCTGTTCACCGAGCGACTCGGCCGTGTCGTGACCATCGAGGACCTCGGTCTGGTACGGCACGGGCGTGCAGGGAAACGGCAGGGCGACGGGATCGAGGAACACCCCGACGGTATGCCGTGGGCGCCCGAACGGACCGCCGCGGTCCTCACCGAATTCACGGGAATGGACCTCATGCTCAACCGACGCGGCTTGGTGGGCGCGGGTGCCGCGCTCGCCGCGGGATCCACACTCAGCAGCGCCATGTACGACTGGCTGCACACCGACCCGGCCCTCAAGGCCGACGCCCCTGTCCTCGACGACCCGCTGCACGCCGACCCCGCTGGGTTCGACCGCTATGAGGCCGCCCCCATCGGATCGCAGGAGATCGAGGAGCTGGAGCGCTCGGTCGAGGTGTTCCGCGCCTGGGACGCGGCCCGTGGCGGCGGGCTGCAACGCAAGGCGGTGGTCGGTCAGCTCAACGAGGTGGGCGGGATGCTCGCCTACCACCACCCACCCCATCTCCAGCGTCGCCTGTGGGGCGTCGCCGCCAACCTCGCCGTCCTCGCGGGCTGGATGTCGCACGACGTCGGCCTGGAACCCACGGCCCAGAAGTACTTCGTCATCGCGGCCCATGCCGCCCGCGAGGGCGGGGACCGGCCGCGGGCCGGCGAGGCGCTGTCCCGGGCCGCCCGGCAGATGGTGCACCTGGGCCGGCCGGACGACGCGCTGGACCTGATGAAGCTCGCCCAGTCCGGTGCCGGGGACCGCCTCCAGCCCCGCACCAAGGCGATGTTCCACACCATCGAGGCCTGGGCGCAGGCGTCGATGGGCAAGGGCCAGGCGATGCGCCGCACGCTCGGGCAGGCGGAGGACATGTTCGTCGCCGACCGGGGCGACGGGGAACCGCTGGACTGGATGCAGACCTTCAAGGACGAGGACCTGTACGGCATGCAGGCCCTGGCCTACCGCACGCTGGCCGAGTTCGACCCCGGAGCGGCCGTGCACGCCCAGTACTACGCGGAGAAGGCGCTGGCGCTCCGGGTGGACGGGCGGGAGCGGTCGAAGATCTTCGACCATCTCTCCATGGCCTCGGCCTGCTTCATCGCCGACGACCCCGAACAGGCCTACCGGTACGCCCGGCTGGCCCTGATGTCGATGGGCTCGAACTCCTCGCGGCGCACCTGGGACCGGCTGCGCCAGATGTACCGGCTGAGCGCGGAGTACTCCGGCTACCCGAAGATCCATGAACTGCGGGAGGAGATCAAGCTCGCCCTGCCCAAGCCGCGGCAGAAGGGCGACAACAGCGCACAGGCGTGAGCGCACGGGCACAGGGAGCCCGTGCGCCGTCGGACCGGCGGGCGGCTCGGCTCAGTCCGTCACTCTGACGACGAGCACACACGCGTCGTCCTCGCGTCCGGTGCCGCCGAACTCCTCCACGACCGTCCGCACACAGTCCCGCGCGGTGCGCGCCGCGCCGAACCGTGGGGCGAGGCCGAGCAACCGGTCCAGGGCGGCCGGCCCGTCGTGGCCCGGGACGAGTCCGTCGGTGTGCAGCAGGAGCAGATCGCCGGGTTCGAGGGTGACCTCGGCCTGTCCGTAGTCGGCGCCCGAGGTGGCGCCGAGCAGCACGCCGTCCGGCGCGTTCAGCACGCACCCCGTGCCGTCGCGGTACAGCAGCGGGGCGGGGTGTCCCGCCTGTGCCCAGACGAGGGTGCCGGTCCCGGGGTGGTAGCGGCAGCAGACGGCGCTGCCGAGGGCCGGTTGCACGGTGGTGTCGAGTAACTGGTTGAGCAGGGTGAGGAGCTGCCCGGGGCGGGCGCCGGACATGGCCATGCCGCGTACGGCGCCGAGCAGCATCGCCATGTTCGAGGCGACGGCCACACCGTGGCCGGTGAGGTCGCCGACGCTCAGCAGCGTCTCGCCGCCGGGCAGCTCCAGCGCGTCGTACCAGACTCCGCCGATCAGGGTCTCGGTCGCGGCCGGCAGGCGGTGGGCGGCGAGGTCGAGGATGCCCGGGCCCTGGTGCGGGAGTCGCAGGGAGCCGCGCCAGGGGGGCAGCACGGCCTCGCGCAGCTCGTCGGCGATCCGGTGCTCGGTCTGCCGCTCGCCGCGCTGCCGGTGCAGCGAGTCACGGGTCTCGCGCACCGCCCGCTGGGTGCGGCGCAGCTCGCTGACGTCCCGCAGCACGGCCCACATCGAGGTCGTACTGCCGTCGGCACCGAGCACCGGCTCGCCCATCATGTGCACGGTCCGCACCGAGGCGTCGGGCCGTACGATCCGGAACTCGCCGTCGATCGGCCGGGCGTCGACCAGGCAGTCCGTCACCATCGCGGTGAGCTTCGGCCGGTCCTCCTCCAGGAGCAGCGAGGGAAGTTCGTCCAGGGTGAGGGCGGGCGAGAGCGGGTCGCGGCCGAGGATCCGGTACAGCTCCCCGGACCAGGTGGCCTCGTCGGTGAGCAGGTTCCACTCCGCGCTGCCGACCCGGCTGAGCAGCGATCCGCGGGGGGCGCCGGCGGCCGGCGCGGCGGCGGGGGACTCGGCGGGGGCGGGCGGGACCGGCTCCGGGCCGTCCCGGAGCTGGGCCAAGTGGGCGTCGATGTCGTCGAGTTGATGCAGCGCCAGGTCGTACAGGGCGCGCTGCCAGCGTTCCTCCGGGTCCGCACCGTCGCTCCGGGTGTCCCGCCGTACGGCGTCCACCTCGCCCTTGAGCCGCCGCGCCTGCCTTATCAGCGCCTCGACCGAGCCGCGTCCGGGCGGCTGGGCGGCTGGGCGGTCCGCGGAGACTGGGGACGGCATGACGCACTCCGATGGGGGAGGTTGGCGGCGGGAGGGACGGGGACCGCTACGACTGTCGCACAGCCGACGACGCCCCGTAAGGGATTTGGCACCACACGATACGGCGATGCTTCCGGCATATGCCAGAGTCTTGCCGGAGCGATCCGAAGGTACGGATGACGTACGCGTCCGGCGGAGCAAGTCGTAGAAGAACTACGGGAGTTGCGCCGAGTTCGCGGACTTCCTCGACATGCTCAACCAGGTGTTCGACGTGCTGGTGTTCCATGGTGCCGTCAACGGCCTGTACATGTCGAAGTCTGACCGGAAACGGCGGCATGCGAAGGGCCCTCACGCACTCCATTAAGGCATGGAGACCATAGTCGAACAGCCCGTCCTGGCCCGCCTCGTCACCGCCGACGACCTGGAGGTCCCGGTCTCGGCCACCCTTCGCTACACCACCGACGATCCGCTGGCCGTCTTCGTGGACTTCCCGGCCGAGGCGGCCCTGGACGGTGAGGAGGTCACCTGGACCTTCGCACGCTCGCTGCTCGACCAGGGGCTGAGGGCCCCGGCCGGTCACGGGGACGTGCAGATCTGGCCCTCCGGGCACACCCGGACCGTGCTGGAGTTCCACTCGCCCTACGGGCTGGCGCTGCTGCACTTCTCCGCCCCCGCGCTGCGCCGCTTCCTCGGGCGCAGCTACGAGGTGGTGGCGGCCGGGCAGGAGGACCTGGCGGGCGTGGTGGAGCGGGGGCTGAGCGCCCTGTTCGGCGGGGTGTGAGCCACGCCCGGCACGGTTTTGACTCTTGTTCACCTCCGCCTCACCGCACGGGTATGGACCTCGCCCGACGCCGCGGGCACCCTTGCGCGCGGTGTGCCGCAGGGGCACTCCCGTGACGAGGACGGGGCGAATGACACCGATCAGCCGAAGAGGCTTCGTGGGTCTCGGCGCATCCATGGCGGCGGGCGTGGCCCTGGGCGGCGCGGGCACCCGCGCGTCCGCCGCGCCGGCCACCACGGCGACCGGCACGATCAAGGACGTCCGGCACGTGGTGATCCTCATGCAGGAGAACCGCAGCTTCGACCACTACTTCGGGCGGCTGAAGGGGGTGCGCGGCTTCGGCGACCGCAGCGGCATCACCCTCGCCGGCGGCCACTCGGTCTTCGACCAGCCCAACGGGCCGGCCCGCCAGTACCCGTGGAAGCTCAGCGCCACCCCGTCGGCGGGCGGCGCCGACGGCGAGACCCTCGCCCAGTGCAGCGGTGACCTGCCCCACTCGTGGTCCTCGCAGCACTCCGCCTGGAACAAGGGCCGCCTGGACAACTGGGTCGCGGGCGTGGGCAACGTCCGCTCGCTCGGCTACCTGGACCGCTCCGACATCCCCTTCCACTACGCGCTCGCCGACAACTACACCGTCTGCGACGCCTACTTCTGCTCCACCCTCAGCGCCACCGGCCCCAACCGCACCTATCTGTGGAGCGGCAAGGTCGACTCCACCTCCTACGACGGCGGCGACGAGTCCGGCCTGACCTGGCAGACCTACGCGGAGGCACTGCAGAGCGCCGGAGTGACCTGGAAGGTCTACCAGAACGCGGCCGACAACTACGGCGACAACGGCTGCGCCTACTTCAAGAAGTTCACCAGCGCCAAGCCCGGCGACCCGCTCTACGACCGCGGGATGGCCTCGGTGCCGAAGGCGACCGGTTCCACCCCGGACGACATCGCCGCCGCCATCAAGGCCGACGTGCTCGCGGGCACCCTCCCGCAGGTCTCCTGGGTGGTGCCGAACCAGGCCTTCTCCGAGCACCCCTACGCCCCGCCCGGCGACGGCGCGCACTTCGTCAACCTCGTCTACCAGGCCCTCGCCGCCGACCAGGACGTGTTCGACTCGACCGTGCTGTTCCTCAACTACGACGAGAACGACGGCTTCTTCGACCATGTGCCGCCGCCGGCGCCGCCCGCCGGGACGCCCGGCGAGTTCCTCAACGGCGTGCCCTACGGCTTCGGCTTCCGCGTGCCCATGATCGTCGTCTCACCCTGGACCCGTGGCGGCTGGGTCTCCTCGGAGGTGTTCGAGCACACCTCGGTGCTGCGCTTCCTGGAGACCTGGACGGCCGCCCTCGGCACACCGGCCGGCTGCCCCAACATCAGCGCCTGGCGGCGCAAGGTCAGCGGCGACCTCACCGGCGTCTTCGACTTCGCCAACCCCGTGTACGGCCCGGTGTCCCTGCCCGCGACCGGCGTGATCGGCATCGGCACCTGCGGCCCGCTGCCCAACCCGGTGCCGACGGACAACGCGCTGCCCGCCCAGGAGTCCGGTACCCGGCCCGCCCGCGCCCTGCCGTACCAGCCGAACGGCTACCTGGACCGGCTGGAGTTCGGCGCTTCCGGGCAGATCCTCGCCTGGATCACCCTGGCCAACCAGGGCGGCCCGGCCACCCGCGCCGCCCACTTCTCGCTCCACCCCAACGCCTACCGCGACACCACCCCCTGGCAGTACACGGTGGAGGCGGGCGGCACCGCCTCCGACTCCTTCAACATCGGCACCGGCTTCGGCGACGGCACGTACGACCTGACCCTGGTCGGCCCCAACCGCTTCCTGCGCCGCTTCCGGGGCGACGCCACCCAGGCCGGCCGCTCGGCCGAGGTGCACAGCCGGTACGCGGTCGAGCCCGGCACCGGCAAGCTCGCCGTCTACTTCACGATGACCAACTCCGGTACGTCCTCGGTGAAGTTCACCATCACCTCCCACCACTACCGCAGCGACGGCCCGTGGACCTACACGGTCGCCGCGGGCGGCTCGGCGGAGGACTTCTTCAACGCCGTCGCGTACCAGAACGGCTGGTACGACATCACGGTGACCGTGGACTCCGACGCGACCTGGTCGCGCCGGTTCACCGGACACCTGGAGACGGGCGCCGCGAGCGTCAGCGGCTGACCTGGCTGTAAAGGTCCGGGCGCGGGGCGAGGCCGACGGTCACCCGGCCGCCGGTCTCCAGCGCCCGGACCCCCGCCTCGGCCACGGCCGAGGCCGCGTAGCCGTCCCAGGCGTCCGGGCCGGTGACCCGGCCGCGCCGGGTGGCGTCCACCCAGGCCTGCACCTCGCGGTCGTAGGCGTCGGCGAACCGTACGAGGTAGTCCTGCGCCACCTCCTCCCGGGCGCCGCCGGCGGTGGTGACGACCATGGTGTGCGCGTCGCCGATGCGGGCACTGCCCGCCTCGCACACCGCCTCGCAGCGCACCTGGTAGCCGAAGCCGCAGTTGACGAAGACCTCGACGTCGACCAGCGCGCCCCGCTCGGTCTCGAACAGCACGAACTGCGGGTCGAGCAGGCCCTCGGGGGCGCCCGCCGACGACGCGGGGCGCAGCACCGTCACCGCCGTCAGCTCCTGCCCGAGCAGCCAGCGGGCCGCGTCGATCTCGTGCGAGACCGAGCTGTTGACGAGCATCGCGCTGGTGAAGCCGGGCGGCGAGGAGACATTGCGGTGGGTGCAGTGCAGCATCAGCGGCCGGCCGAGGGCGCCGCCGTCCAGCAGGGCCTTCAGCCGCCGGTACTCGGCGTCGTAGCGGCGCATGAACCCGATCTGCGCCAGCCGCCGGCCGAGCCGCGCCTCGGCCTCCATCACCCGCAGCGCGCCGGTGGAGTCCGGCACCATGGGCTTCTCGCACAGCACCGGCAGTCCGCGCGCGAACGCGGCCAGCAGCGCCTCCTCGTGCGCGGGGCCCGGGGAGGCGATCAGGACGGCCTCGACCCCGGGCGCGTCGAGTGCGGCGAGCGGGTCGGTGTGCAGCAAGACCCCCGTCAGGCCCGCCACCGCCGCCTCGGCCCGCGCGCGGTCGGGATCGGCCACCGCGGCCACCCTCGCACCGCTCACCACATGAGCAAGCCGCCGTATATGGTCGGCGCCCATATGGCCCGCCCCCAGTACCGCAACGCCCAGCAGGTCACCCACGCGCGCACTCCCCTCGGCCGACGATCACGCCGTAGCGTACGCGGCCGGGGGAGCGGCGGTCGGTGCCGTGGGGGACCGGTCAGTACCGCAGAACGCCGGCGATCCCGTCCGCGTCGCCCAGGGTGCCGTCGGGGACGAAGCGGACGTCCGCGCCGGTTTCCAGGCACTGCTCCACGATCTCGTCCACGATGTCCTCGCGGGCGAACGGATCTCCGGGCTCGGAGGGCACCAGATGCGCGCCGACGTCACGGGCGACGGCGCGGTAGTTCTCCTCCACGGCGAGCAGCCGTACCCGCCCCTCCCGGGAGCTCTGCCACAGCTCGTCCAGCCCGGCGGCGTAGGTCCGGTGACCGCGCGCGGAGGTCAGCTCGCCCAGCAAGGCCGTGGTGTCCCGGGCCGACTCCGCCTCCATGACCGGCCGGATCGCCTGCCACACGGCGTCGGGACCGGCGTGCGCGAGGCCGCCGTGGCGCACCTGCACGGCACACCGGGCGACGCTGCCGGCCTGGTCCAGCAGGGACAGCGCCGCCTCCTCACCGGTGACGTACAGCGGCCGGGGCTGCTCGCGCAGCAGGGTGCTCAGCGCGGTGTCCGCCTGGCGCAGGAACCGCCGGGTGTCCGCGTCGCTGAAGGCGCTCGGCACGTCCCCGATGCGCTGCTGCCGCTCGGCGTCGAAGTTCTCCCGGCTGCGGACGAGCGGGAAGCCCCCGGAGCGCTCCTCGACGACCCGGTCACCACCGCCGCTCCACAGCGTGACGCGGTCCGAGGAGACCGACAGCACCCAGAACGGCCGTTCGGCGGCCTGGGCGGCGACGAGATTGCGGGTGAGGAAGGTGTCGGACAGGACCACCCGCTCCGGGACGCTGCGGGCGAGGGACCAGACCTGGTGCTCGCCCGGGGCGGCGAAGATCGCCAGGCCGTCCTCGGCGTGTGTCAGGTCCACTTCGGCGAGGGCGCGGTCGAGCTGTGCCTCGACCTCCGCCCGCCGCTCGCGGGTGACGCCGGGGTCGGACTCCAGCCGCTTGCGTGCCTCGGTCAGCACATTGCGCAGCCGGACCGGATCCTGGCCGCTCTCGGGTTCGCGGCGGTGTGTCGGGGTCAGCACGGACACCGCCGGGTAGGGACGCGGACGCCGCAGTTCGGCGAGGGCCGCGGGACTCAGTGCGTGCTCCATGACAGCACCATAGGACCGATTCATCTGTCCGGCATTCGGGGTAAAACCGGCGACGGGGCTGGTGAATTCTCCCCGCGGTACGACGGTGACGGGAGCCGCCCGGACCGTTACCGTACCCGTCAGTAACCGAACCGCACGGACCGCCCAGGAGACCCCATGCCACAGCTCGACCTCGCCGGAGCGGCCCTGACCTACGACGACGAAGGCCCCCGGGACGCCCCGGAGACGCCCCTGGTCCTCGTCCACGGCTGGACCGCGGACCGGCACCGCTGGGACCATCAGATGGCGCACTTCTCCGGCAGTCGCCGGGTGATCCGGCTCGACCTGCGCGGCCACGGGGAGAGCACCGGCGCCGGGGTGCGCACGATCGCCGAGCTGGCACAGGACGTCCTGGCCCTCCTGGACCACCTCGCGGTGGAGCGGTGCGTGCTGATCGGCCACTCCATGGGCGGCATGATCGCGCAGACCCTCGCCCTCGGCCATCCCGCGCGCGTGGAACGGCTGGTGCTGGTCAACTCCATCGGCCGGATGACCTACAGCCGGGGCCGCGGGCTGCTGATGGCGGCCTCCACCCTGGTGCCGTTCAAGCTGTTCGTCGCCGCCAACATCCAGCGGGCCTTCGGGCCCGGGTATCCGCGCGAGGAGATCCGCGCGCAGATCCGTGCCTCCGCCGGCACCCCGCGCGAGGTCGTCATGACGCTCTACGGCGCCATGCGCGCCTTCGACCTGCTCGACCGGGCCCCCGAGATCCGCATGCCCACCCTGCTGGTGCACGGCTACCACGACGTCCAGCTGCCCGTGTCCCAGATGCTGCGCCTGGCCAAGGCGTGCCCCGACGCGGTCGTGCGCATCCTGGACGGCGGCCATGAACTGCCCCTGGAGAAGCCGACGGAGCTGACCGCGGCGCTGGAGCGGTTCCTGGCCGCGCACATGGCGGAACCGGCCTGACCCGCCCCGCACTTGGTCAACTTTTTAGCTGTGGCCGGTTCCCGGCGTCTCCGGTCCGCCGGCATGGAGAGCGCTTGCTCATCCGCAGGCAAAACGCGGCCGAAACACGCGGGGTAATGAGTCGTCCGTGTGACAGCAGCGTTGACCGCTCCCGACCGCCTGACGGAAGGTCGTCATATAGGTGCTCGATACAACTGGTTTCCGGGCCGGTCTCCGCACTCCGCCGAAGCGCAGGTGAGCGGGGGCCGCCAGGGGACCGGAGGCAGGAGGCAGCGCATGTGCGGCATCACCGGATGGGTGTCCTTCGACCGCGACCTGACCGCCGAGGCCACCACATTGCATACGATGACCGAGACGATGGCCTGCCGCGGTCCGGACGACCACGGCACCTGGGCCGAGGGCCCCGCCGCGCTGGGACACCGCCGGCTCGCCATCATCGACCTCCCCGGCGGCCGCCAGCCGATGTCCCTCGCCACCCCCGCGGGAACCGTCGCGCTGGTCTACTCCGGCGAGGCGTACAACTTCACCGAGCTGCGCCGGGAACTCCAGGACCGCGGCCACCGGTTCACCACCGACTCCGACACCGAGGTCGTCCTGCACGGCTATCTGGAGTGGGGCGACGCGGTCGCCGAACGCCTCAACGGCATGTACGCGTTCGCCGTGTGGGACGGACGGCACGACACGCTCGTGATGATCCGCGACCGCATGGGCATCAAGCCCTTCTACTACTACCCGACCCCCGACGGCGTCCTGTTCGGCTCCGAGCCCAAGGCCGTACTCGCCAACCCGCTGGCCCGGCGCCGCGTCACCCCGGACGGCCTGCGCGAGCTGTTCACCCAGATCAAGACCCCGGGCCACGCCGTGTGGGACGGCCTGCACGAGGTGGAGCCCGGCACGGTCGTCACGGTCGGCCGCTCCGGTCTCACCACCCGCGTCTACTGGCGGCTCGAGACCCGGCCGCACACCGACGACCGCGCCACCACCATCGCCACCGTCCGCTCGCTCCTCGACGACATCGTGCGCCGCCAGCTGGTCGCCGACGTGCCGCGCTGCACCCTGCTCTCCGGCGGCCTCGACTCCTCCGCCATGACCGCGCTCGCCGCCCGGCAGCTCGGCGTACACGGCGAGCAGGTGCGCAGCTTCGCCGTGGACTTCGTCGGCCAGGCCGAGAACTTCGTCGCCGACGAGCTGCGCGGCACCCCCG
This sequence comes from Streptomyces sp. NPDC031418, assembly GCF_055581605.1. Lineage (NCBI taxonomy): Bacteria > Bacillati > Actinomycetota > Actinomycetes > Kitasatosporales > Streptomycetaceae > Streptomyces > Streptomyces sp. NPDC031418. The sequence continues at coordinate 130,471 of NZ_JBVIJC010000013.1, read as the reverse complement.
ACACCCCGTTCGTGCACGACGTCGTCAAGCTCGCCGACACCGACCACCAGGACATCGTGCTCGACGCCCAGGACCTCGCCGACCCCGCCGTGCGCGACCAGGTGATCCGCGCCCGCGATCTGCCGGCCGGCCTCGGTGACATGGACGGCTCGCTGCTGCTGCTCTTCCGCGCCGTCCGGCAGAAGTCGACGGTGGCCCTGTCCGGCGAGTCCGCCGACGAGGTGTTCGGCGGCTACCTCCAGTTCTTCGACGAGGAGTCGCGGCGCGCCGACACCTTCCCCTGGCTCCCCCTGTCCGCCCGGCACTTCGGCGGCAACACCGACGTGCTGCGCGCCGACCTCGCCCGCTCCCTGGACCTGTCGGGTTACGTGGCCGACGGCTACCGCACGGCCGTCGCCGCCATCGACCGCCTGGACGGCGAGAGCGACTTCGAGTACCGCATGCGGCAGATCAGCCATCTGCACCTGACCCGCTTCGTCCGGGGCCTGCTCGACCGCAAGGACCGGATGAGCATGGCCGTCGGCCTGGAGGTCCGGGTGCCGTTCTGCGACCACCGGCTGGTCGAGTACGTCTACAACGCCCCGTGGGCGCTGAAGTCCTTCGACGGCCGGGAGAAGAGCCTGCTGCGCGAGGCGACCGCGGACCTGCTGCCGCGCTCGGTGTACGAGCGGGTCAAGAGCCCCTACCCGTCCACCCAGGACCCGCGGTACGCCCGCGCCCTCCAGGAGCAGGTCAAGGACCTCCTCACCGACCCCTCCCACGCCGTCTTCGACCTGGTCGACCGGGAGCGGGTGCGGCAGGCCGCCGAGCGCGAGGCACCGGTCACTACCCAGCCGGCCCGGCACGGCCTGGAACGAACCCTGCACCTCGCCCGCTGGCTGGACCTGTACTCACCCGAGCTGGTCCTCGGCTGAGAGCGCGGTCAGCCCAGTCCGATGGCGCGGTCGGCGGCCGCCGCGCTCGGCTGCCACCACGTCGTCACCGGCTCCCACACCAGGATCCGCCGGCCGGTGCCCAGCCGTGCTGCGGTGAAGGAACGGCCGGACTGCGCCGCCGACGCCGCCACACCGAGCGCGTCCACCCTGCGGACCTCGGGGTCCGCAGGGTCCCCGACGGTCCGTATGTCGGCGTAGGCGGTGCCGCCCGCGGCGAGGCGGTAGCCGCCGGAACCACCCGTCGGCACCGGCAGCGCGGCCCCGTCCAGGCCCTTGAAGGTCACCGTGGGCGCCCGGTCGACGGCGCAGGTGCGGACGCCGCGGTTGGTGACGCGCAGCCGCACCACGGTCGGGTCGGCGAAGGCGGCCCTCGCCCGGACCGCCAGCACCTGCTCGGCGCAGCGGACCGGTTGGCCGGGACGGGTCGCGGCCAGGCTCTGCGGCGCGGTCAGCAGCAGGGCCGCGACGACGGCCGGCACGGCGGGTACGGCGATGAAGGCGCGCGGACGCATGCTGGTCCTCCCGGTCTGGTCATGGTCGGCTGCGGGACGGCGACGGCGCGGTCATCGGCCGGCGCCGTCCAGGGTGGCGCTCCAGTCGCCGCCGTCGGCCGGGCACGAGCTGCCGCTGGCGGGCAGGGTGCCGTACAGCAGAAAGTCGTCGATCGTGTGGTGCACACAGGTGGAGGAGGAGTAGCCGGTGTGCCCGTCGCCCTTGTTGTCGAGAATCACCGCCGACGGGCCGAGCCGCCGGGCCGTCTCCTCCGTCCACCGGTACGGCGTCGCCGGGTCCCCGCGCGTGCCCACCAGCAGCATCTTCGCCGAGTGCACCTGCTTGACCCGGTCCCGGATGAAGTCCGTGCCCCGCGGCCTGCCGTAGCACATCAGCAGCTGGGTGAGCCGGTAGCGGCCGAAGACGGGAGAGGCCTGGTCGTACGCGGCCCGCAGCTCCTTCAGGTCCCGGGTGAGCCGGGCGGCGGTGGGCCGGTCGGGGTCGTCGGCGCAGTCGATCGCCATCAGCGCGGCGGGCAGGTTGTCCGCGGGGACGTGCTGCGGATCGGTCAGGCCGCCCTGCACCGCGTACCGCCGCTGCCCGGCACCCGCGCCGGTGCTCCGGAGCGGGAGCCGGATGCCGCCGGTGGAGAAGGCGAGCACGCCCCGGGTGTCGCCGTCCTCCGTGAGCGAGGCCAGCGCCCGCTCCAGCAGGGGCCACATCTGCTTGCTGTAGAGCGCCTGCCCGATCGCGCCCACCAGGTCCTGGCCGGAGAAGGAGCCGCCGAAGTCGGTGGGCACCGGGTGCTCGTCGAGCGAGTGCACCAGCCGTACGACCTCGTCCCCGGCCGCACGCCGGTCCTGCCCGAACGGACAGGCGAGATCCGTCGTACACCAGTCCAGGAAGTCGTCCAGTGCGGTCTGCTGCCCCTCGGCGCCCGCGATGCCCTGCTCGGACAGCGGCTCGGTGAGGGTGTCGACGCCGTCCAGCGTCATCCGTCCCACCTTGTGCGGGAACTGCGCCGCGTACACCGCGCCGAGCCGGGTTCCGTAGGAGAAGCCGAGGTAGTTGAGCTTCTTGTCGCCGAGCGCCTGGCGGATCACGTCCAGGTCGCGGGAGGCGTTCACGGTGCCTATGTGGCGCAGCACCGGGCCGGAGTTCCGGGCGCAGGCCGCGGCGGCCTTTTGCAGCTGGGCGAGCAGCGCCTGCGGGTGGGCGAGGTCGGCGGTCCCGTCCGTCGCCGTCGCGGCCTCGTCGGTGCCCTCGCCGCAGCTGACGGGGGAGGAGCGGCCGACGCCGCGCGGGTCGAAGCCGACCACGTCGTAGCCGTTGGTCAGGTCCATGAACTGCTTGCCCGCGGCGGCCAGTTCGCTGACGCCCGAGCTGCCGGGGCCGCCGAAGTTCAGCAGCACCGAGCCCCGGGACGGGCCCGTCGCGCGATAGCGGGCCAGGGCGAGGTCCAGGGTGCCCGCGGTGGGCCGGGCGTAGTCGAGCGGCACGGTCACCTTGGCGCACTGGAGGTCCTTCGGCATGTCGGGGCCCGCGCAGGCACCCCACACCGCCTTCTGCCGGTAGAACCGGGACAGGTCGGGCTGCGGCGGGGTCGCCGCGGCCGCGGGCAGCCCGGCTCCGAGCAGCGCGAGGGTGAGGAATCCGGCCCCCGTGCAGCGCCGCACGGCGGACCGTGTGGACAGCATGGCCAGCATCGATCGCCTCCCGGGGCGCGCCCGTCCTGGGCCGGGGCCGACGCCCTCGGATCACCTTAAGCGGGCCCCGGAAGGCCCGCCTCCGGACGAGCGGGACGGCACCGGGTGCCGTACCCTTCGCTCTCTCCATCCCTTTTGGTGATCATTCAGTGTGCTTTCCATGCGGTTCGATAGCTGTGCCACTCGATGGGGTGAAAGACCGATTGGCCATAACTCGGACGGTTCGCCTGCGTTTTACAGGGTGCGGGTGAATGGCCCGCGACGATGTCTGGAAGGCAGGGAACCTATGGGACGGGCTACCCGAAACGGTGTGATCGCCGCCGCCGTCGCCGCCTCCGGCGCGCTGGCCGTGGCGCTCCCGGTGTCCGGGGCCTTCGCGGCCGCCGGGTCCGGCGCCGACGGCAGCGCGCAGAACTCGCCCGGACTGGTCTCCGGCAACGGCATCCAGCTCCCGGTGCAGGTGCCGGTGAACCTGTGCGGGAACACCGTGAACGTCGTCGGACTGCTCAACCCGGCCACGGGCAACCGGTGCACCGACACCGGCGGCAGCGGCACGGGCGGGGCCTCCGCGTCCGGCGGGGCGTCGGCGCACGGCGGCGCCCAGGACTCGCCCGGAGTGGTCTCCGGCAACGGCGTCCAGCTCCCGGTCGACGTACCGGTCCAGATCAGCGGCAACAGCGTCAATGTGGTCGGCGTGGCCAACCCGGTGCTGGGCAACACCTCGGTGAACGGCCCCGGCGACCAGCCCCGCACCCCCCGCCACCCGCAGACCCCACCGGCCCCGCACACCCCGCCGACCCCGCACACCCCGTCGGCCCACCCGGCCCCGCACCCCCGGCACACCCCGCTCCACCCGGCAGAACCGCCCCGGACCGTGACCACCCTCGCCCACACCGGCACGGACCTCGCGGCCCCCGCCGCCGCGGTCAGCGCCGCGCTCCTCCTGACGGGCGGCATCCTCTACCGCCGCTTCCGGCAGGGCGGCACCCGCTGACCGGACACATACGATGCCCGCCCGCGCCTACGGCCGTCCGCCGGACGCGCGAGCGGGCACCGGCCGGCCCGCCGGGTCGGGGGGACCAGGCCGGCCGGCGCACCTCCGCAACGGCCGATCTCCCCATGGCGCGGCCCCCGTTGATCCGGAAGGATGCGGCAGGTCAGCCATGACCCCCGACCGAAACGGAGCGCACCGATGACCTCTCCGGCCCCCCATGACCTCGTCGTCACCCAGGCCACCCTCGCCGACTGGCCGGTGATCAGCGGATGGGCGGCCGCGGAGGGCTGGAACCCCGGACTGTCCGACGGGCCCGCGTTCTTCGCCCAGGACCCCGAGGGGTTCTTCCTCGGCCGGATCGACGGGGAGCCGGTCTCGGCGATCTCCGTGGTGAACTACGGCACCGACTACGCCTTCCTCGGCTGCTATCTCGTACGGCCCGACCTGCGCGGCCAGGGGCACGGCCTCACCACCTGGAAGACCGCGCTGGCCCACGCCGGGGACCGCACGGTCGGCCTGGACGGGGTCGTCGCCCAGCAGGACAACTACCGCCAGTCCGGCTTCGAACTCGCTTACCGCACCATCCGGTTCACCGGACCGGCTCCCGAGAGCGAGACCCCCTCCGGGGTCCGCCCGGCCGAGCCCGGCGACCTGGCCGCCCTCACCGCCTACGACGGCGCCTGCTCCCCGGCCGACCGCCCGCGCTTCCTCGCCGAGTGGCTCACCGGCCCCGGCCACCGCGCCGTGGTCCGCCACGACGGCGGCCGCCTCACCGGCTACGGCGTCATCCGCCCCGGCCATGACACCCTCCGCATCGGCCCACTGTTCGCGGACACCGCCGAGGACGCCCGCGCCCTGTTCGCCGCCCTCACCGCCGAGGCGGCCGGCCAGGAGATCGCCCTCGACGTACCCGAGCCCAACACGGCCGGCGTCGCCCTCGCCGAAGCGGCGGGACTCGTCGCCTCGTTCGAGACGGCCCGCATGTACACGGGCCCGGTACGCGCGCACGCGCAGGAGCGCGTGTTCGGCGTCACCACGCTCGAACTGGGCTGACGGCGCCCGAACCGCACCGCGGTTCGCCGCCTCGCCCGGCCCATCGGGAATTGCGTTGCCCGCCCGGGGCGGACATGGTGCAGTGGCCGTATGGATCACTCGGCGGTGCTCGCCCGCTACGACCAGGAGATGCGCCGGGGCGCACGGCCGGACGGCCCCGGGGCCCGGATCGAACGGGCCGGCGGGGTGGTGCGCCAGGTCGCCGGCCCGCAGGGCTGGAACGGGGTGCTGTGGGCCGGGCTGGACGCGGCGGACGCGGACCGGGCCGTCCAGGACCAGATCGACCGCTTCACCGGCCTCGGCCGGGACTTCGAGTGGAAGCTCTACGGCCACGACCGGCCGAAGGATCTCGGCGCCCGGCTCACCGCCGCCGGGTTCCGGCCCGAGCCGGAAGAGGCCCTGCTGGTGGGCGAGGTCGCCCGGCTGGCCCTGGACGCCGAACCGCCCGCCGGCATCCGGCTCGTGCGGGCCAGCGACCCGGCCGGGGTCGACCTCGTCGTCGCGGTGCACGAGCAGGCCTTCGGCACCGACGGCGGCCGGCTGCGGCACCGGCTGCTGGCCCGGCTGGCCGCCGACCCCGGCACGGTCGTCGCCGTGGTCGCGCTCGCCGGTGACGAACCCGTCAGCGCCGCCCGGATGGAACTGGTGCCCGGCACCGCCTTCGCCGGGCTCTGGGGCGGCGGCACCGTCGAGGCGTGGCGGGGCCGGGGCGTCTACCGTGCCCTGGTCGCCCATCGCGCCCGCGTCGCCGCCGAACACGGATACCGCTATCTCCAGGTCGACGCCTCGCCCATGAGCCGCCCGATCCTTCAGCGCCTCGGATTCCACCAGCTCAGCACCACCACGCCGTACCTGTACGGCGGCTGACACGCCGGCCGGCGCGCTCCGGTTATTGCCGGGACTTTCTGTTCACCGGGCCTTCATGCCATGTACCTTTCAATCAATCGACGCGTGTAGAACCCTCAAGCCGGTTCTACGCGCGCAGACTTGGCGCCCCCACCGCCGTCTCCCCACCCCTCATGGAGGTTCGCCGGATGCCTGGATCCAGGAGATCCCGCCGCAGATTCACCACCGCCCTGGCCGGACTGGGCATGCTCCTCACCGGAGCCGCCCTCCAGGTCGGCGCCAGCGCCCCCGCCCACGCGGCGACCCCGCACCGCATCCTGTTCGACAACGCCCACGCCGAGACGGCCGGCAACGCCGACTGGATCATCTCCACCAGTCAGCCCGACCCGCTCGGCCAGAACTCCTCCCCGTCCGCCGAGACGGACTGGACCGGCGCCCTGTCCTCCTGGGGCGTGGCGCTCCAGAAGACCGGCAACTACAGCCTCAAGACGCTGCCGTCGGGCTCCAGCCTCAGCTACGGCGGCTCCGCCACGACCGACCTGTCGAACTTCGACACGCTGGTCCTGCCGGAGCCCAACACGATGTTCTCCGCCGCCGAGAAGACGGCGATCATGAACTTCGTGAAGAACGGCGGCGGTCTGTTCATGATCTCCGACCACACCGGAGCCGACCGCAACAACGACGGCTACGACGCGGTCCAGATCCTCAACGACCTGATGTCGAACAACAGCGTCGACTCCACCGACCCGTTCGGCTTCTCCATCGACTCGCTGGACGTCAAGTCCGACTACCCGCCCGCCATCAGCGACAGCACCAACCCGGTGCTGCACGGCTCCTTCGGCACCGTCACCAAGAGCCTGATCGCCGACGGCACCACGGCCACCCTCAAGCCCTCGGACAACCCCGCGGTCAAGGGCCTGGTGTACCGCACCGGCTCCTCGGGCAACACCGGCGCGTTCTTCCTGACCAGCACCTTCGGCAGCGGCCGCATCGCGTTCTGGGGCGACAGCTCGCCCATCGACGACGGCACCGGCCAGTCCGGCAACACGCTGTACGACGGCTGGAACGACTCCGGCGCCACCAACGCGGCCCTTGCCCTCAACGCCACCGAGTGGCTGTCCGGCGCGAGCGGCAGCGGCGGCGGCACCGGGGGCGGCGGGGGCGGCTCGACGTCCTGCACCGCCGGCCAGCTGCTCGGCAACAACGGCTTCGAGTCCGGCAGCACCGCCTGGAGCGCGAACAGCGGCGTCATCACCAACTCGACCGGCGAGCCGGCCCACTCGGGCTCGTACTACGCCTGGCTCGACGGCTACGGCACCGCCACCACCGACACCCTCTCCCAGTCGGTGACCATCCCGTCCGGCTGCTCGACGGCCACCTTCAGCTTCTATCTGCACGTGGACACGGCGGAGACCTCCACCAGCACGGCGTACGACACCCTCCAGGTGCAGGTCCTCAACAGTTCGGGCACGGTCCTCGGCACCCTGGCGACGTACTCGAACCTCAACGCGGGCTCGGGCTACACCCAGCGCAGCTTCAACCTCAGCGGCTACGCGGGGCAGACCGTCACCCTGAAGTTCACCGGCACCGAGGGCTCCAAGTACCAGACGTCGTTCGTCGTGGACGACACCGCGCTCAACGTGAGCTGAGCGCAGGGGTGGGCCGCCTTGTCGGCCCACCCCCTTTTTTTTGTCAGCCGGCCGGCGCCGTCTGCTCCGGAGTGTTCCAGCCGGAGACCCGCACCCGGGGTGCGGCGCCCCGCAGATCGGCGGTGCGCCAGGTGGCGGTGAGTGTCATCGACTCGCCCGGCCACAGGCTCACCTCGTTGTCCGACCAGCGCACCGGCAGCACCGGCCTGCCCTGCGCGTCCACGAGGTGGACGTCCGTCAGCAGCGCCGGGGTACGGCCCGTGCCCGTGGCGCGGAGGGTGACCGTGGTGGTCGACGTGCCGCCGGACGACTCGGTCGACGCCGTCGCCGCCACCGGTACCCGGGTCATGGCGGCCAGGCCGCTGAGGTCGGCGTAGTCGTCCGCCGGCGTGTAGTACCAGGTGGTACTGCTCCAGTCGAGCGTGTCCGGGCTGGTGGACAGCCAGTAGACATTGCGGTCCGCCTCCCGGCCGTCCGCGCCGGTCAGCAGCAGGCGGAGCAGATAGGTGCGGGGCAGACCGCTCACCGAGGAGGGCAGGGTCAGCGCGGTGGTGTGCGCCCCGTCCCCGCCGACCGAGACACCGCGGACCGTGCGGTCGTACTTCTGGGTGCCGTCGGGCGCGAACAGGGTGGCCCGTACGGTCAGACCGCCGGCCGGGGTGTGCCGGTTGTCCACCACGACGACCGAGCGGTCGTCGTAGGAGTACTGCACATGCAGCGGCTCGTTCGCCTTCTTGGCGCCGAAGTAGGACCCGCCCTGGTCCAGATAGCGGTCCGTCAGCTGCCAGTGCAGGGAGGTCCAGCCGCTGTTGAACATCCAGTGGATCACCCCGGTGGCCGGTGCGGTGCGGTCCGTGGCGTTGCGCTGGTAGGCCTCGAACTGGGCGCGGACGTTCTCGTACTGGGCCAGCTGCGCCTTGCGGACGTAGTCGGTGAGGCCGGTGGGGGCGCCGTAGCGGCCGGTGAGCGCGTCGTCGTAGATCCCCAGTGTGCCGAAGACCGGGGACGGCGAGCGGTGGTACTGCCGGGTGTCCGGTTCCTTCCAGAGGGTGTCGAGCTCCGCCGGTGTCAGCATCCGGCGCAGGGTGTCGAGGGTGGGGATGCTCGGTCCCGCGCTGGTCTCCGAGTTGAAGCCGGTGGCTCCGCCCTCGCGCTTGGCGTACCAGTAGCGGGGCGGTACCCAGTCGTAGGGGCCGGTCATCTTCATGCCCGAACTGCCCAGTTTTGGCGAGGAGTTGTCCGAGGCGGCCGGGATCACCGGGGTGTTCCAGTCGGCGTCCTTCAGGGCGTCCAGGTAGTCCCGTTCGATCCTGGCGTCCGGGGCGAAGTCGCTGCCGATCAGGAACGACAGCACGCTCGGGTGGTCCCGTAGCCGGGCGGCCTCCGCGGCCATGGACGCCTTCGCCACCGGGTGGTCGGCGGCGGTCCACTCCCGGCCGGCCTCGCTGCCGTTGACGTCGCCCTCCCACTTGTCGCAGCACTCCCAGCCGGGCAGGGTGAGCACGCCCAGGCGGTCGGCCAGCGTGAAGAACTCGTCCGGCTCCAGGTGGCCCTCCAGTCGGAGGGTGTTCAGGCCCAGGTCGACGGCGTATCGAAGCCGGTCCTCGGCATAGCGGTCGTCCCAGCGCAGGAACTCGTCCGGGGCCCAGCCGCCGCCCTTGACCAGCAGCCTGCGGCCGTTGATCCGGTACTGGCGGGCGCCGTCCGCGTCGAGCGGGGCCCGGACGTCACGGATGCCGAAGCTCTCGTGCGCGGTGTCGGACGGCGTACCGGACACGGAGGCGGTGAGGTCGAGGTCGTACAGCGGCTGTCCGCCCATCCCGGCCGGCCACCACACCTTCGGCGCCGTCAGGTGCAGTCCCGGGACGTCGGCGGGGGAGAAGGCGACGGTCGTGGTCTGGTGGGCGGCGAGCGGCACGGTCCGGGACAGCTCCGTGCCGGCGACGCGGCCGCTGATCCGCGCCGTGACCGGGGTGCCGGAGTCGTTGCGGACGCGGGCCCGGACCGTCAGGTCGGCGGTGGCGAGGGACGGCACGTCCAGCCGGGTCACGACGTGCGCGTCGCGCAGCGCGACCGGGCCGCTCCGGCGGACCAGGACGTCCCGGACGATGCCCATGTTCCGGTCGGGCGGCGGCTGGAGCCAGTCGAGCCAGCCCATGGTGAGGTCGTTGTCCGGATCGTTGGGCCGGACGCGGAAGGCGACCGTGTTGGTGCCGGGCCGCACCAGCGCGGTGATGTCCAGCTCGTGGTGGGTGTAGACGCCGGTGACGTCCGCCGCCTGCGCCACCCGGTGGCCGTCGACATAGACGTCGGCCGCCGAGACGACCCCGCTGAAGTCGAGGTAGGTGCGGCGCGTGGTGTCCTCGACGGTGAAGTCGGCGCGGTACCACCACGGCACCTCGAAGTCGGCCCGCGGGATCTTCCGCTGGTTGGTGGAGCGGAACGGGTCGGGGTAGACGCCGTCGGCGAGGAGCGCGGCCAGCACGGTCGAGCGGGGCCCCGCGGGGTACCAGCCCTGCGTCGGATAGCCGGGGGAGGAGACCGCCGCCGCCGAGTCGCTCACCTCGGCCGTGGACCGCACGGCGTACCCGGCGAGCGGGGTGCTCGTCCCGGCCGCGGCGGGCACCCGGGTGAGCGGGACCGGCGGGTACGGCGCCCGCGCGCTCGGCGAGCCGGCCCACGCTCCGGTGGTCAGCGCGAGCAGCGTCGCGAGGAGCAGCGCGGTGACGGCGTGGCGGGGGCCGGGGGCGGGGCGAGGGAACACGGAGTCTCCAACCCTCGAAAAGCGAGGAAAAGGCACAAATCCGGCTCAAGGTAGGGAGTGGCGCGGGGAGAGTCAACGAACCTGGCCGGAGACGTGCGTGCCTGCCGTGCGCTAGGGTGACGGCAGTCGTCGAGAGCCTCCCGGGGCGGACCGCAAGTCCGCCCCGGGAGGCTCTCGTTCATGACCGAAACCATGATTCCGGACCTGCTCGTCCGGTCCGCGACCCCCGATGACCGGCCCACCGTCGAACGGCTGTGGCTGATGTTCCGGCATGACCTGTCCGAGTACGCGGGTGTGCTGCCGGCCGCCGACGGTGGCTTCCGCAGCGAGCGCGTGGACTCCGCCTTCACCGCTCCCGGCTGGGCGCCGTACCTGCTGCTGTGCGGCGAACGCCCCGCCGGGTTCGCCTTCGTGCGCGCACTGGACGGCCCGGTGCGGGTTCTGAACAGCTTCTTCGTGGTGCGCGGCGCGCGCCGCCGGGGCCTCGGGCTGCGGGCCGTCCGGGCGGTGCTGGCCCGGCACCCCGGGCCGTGGGAGATCGCCTACCAGCAGGAGAACCCCGCCGCCGTGCGCTTCTGGCAGCGGGTCGCGGAGGATGCCGCGGGGGATGCCTGGACCCGCGAGCTCCGGCCGGTGCCAGACCGGCCGGAGCTGGCCCCGGATGTGTGGATGTCCTTGACCGTGAGCGGCTGAGCCGCCCTGTCCGGTCCGTGTCCTGGCGGCACATGAAGGGGCCGGTCCGCCCGGGCGGACCGGCCTGGTCGATGTTCCTGTTCAGGTGACTCTCCCTTCCTCGGTCTTCTCCTCAAGGCCTGGGGACACTCTTGGCCGCCGTACCGGCGCAGACCAGTCCGAGGACGATCGCCAGTGCGCCGATGACGATGTTGTTGATGATCACGCCCGCGTCCGGGCCGCTGCCCACGATCCAGGGAGCGATGATCAGCCACACGCCCATGGCGCACATGGCCCAGCTGAGGCCGTACATCCGCTCCGGGGCCCGGGTGAATCCGAGGGCCAGCAGGCCGATCGCGATCCCCATGATCAGATTGTGCGTCATGAGCGCCGGCTGGCTCGCTGTGTAGTGCACGATCCACGGCGATGCCGCGCAGTACAGACCGAGCAGGAACACCGGTCCGTCCACGAGCGCCACATCGCGACCGCCGAGCATGCGGGCGTAGCGAGCCCGCATTTCGGAGACATCGGGGTGGCTCGTTATGTCACCCCTGTGTGAGACGTTGGCCATGACTCGTCTCCTTTGCCTTTCAGGCCGGACCGCAGCCAGTGCGGTGTGCGGTACGCGCCGCCTGTCATTAGTTTGCCCTTATTTCTCCTTTATGTGTAGAGGTGGGTGGGCTGGTACCGGTACACAGATGTGAGGGGCGCGCGGCACGAACGGGCTGGGCGGCTACCTTCTCCGTCCGTTGCCGGAGGTGTCGCACAACGCCCGGTCGACGAGGGCGCTGGCGGCCTTCTGCTGCCGGATCGTCTCAGGGAGGTCATTGAAGCTGGTGGACATGGAGACGGTGACGGTGCGGCTGCCGTCGTCGGTGGCGCCGTTCAGGGTGATGTAGCCGGCTTCCCCTCCTTCGTGGCTCCAGTAGCTCCCGCCGCAGCTCAGGGGGCGGTTGACCAAGCCGAGGCCGTAGCGTCCGCCGGGCCAGAACACCTCGAACCGCTTGGGAACGGGCACGGTGTCCTGCATCTCGGCCATGCGCTCCCGGGACAGCAGCCTGCCGCCCAGCAGCCCCCGGAAGAACCGGTTGACGTCCGCCGTGGTGGACACGTAGCCGCCGAGGTCGGGGACGATCTGTTCGGTGACGTCCGTCCGTTCGCCGGAGGCGAAGACCTGGTAGCCGTCGGCGTGCGGGCGGCGAAGGGTGGAGGCGGTGCCCGGCAGGTAGGTGTGGTCCATGCCGAGCGGTTTCAGGATCCGGCTCCCGACCTCCTGCTGCCAGGGGCGCCCGGCCGCCTTCTCGACGATCATGCCGAGGACGACGTAGCCGGTGTTGGAGTAACCCCAGCCGGTGCCCGGCCGGAAGTCCGGGTGGTGCTTCATCGCCCTCGCGACGATCTGTTCGGGGGTGTAGGTGTCGTAGCGGTGCCGGTAGTACTGCTGCGGGGTGTCGAAGCCGGGCAGGTCGTCGTGGAGGCCGCTGGTGTTCTGCAGCAGCTGGTGCACGGTGATCTTCCGTCCGTCGTTGCCGTTGCCGTCGATCACACCGGGCAGCCAGTGGTCCACCGTGTCGTCCAGGGACAGCTTGCCGTCGTCGGCCAGCTGAAGGACCACCGTGGCCATGAGCGCCTTGCCGGTGCTCGCCATCCGGAAGTAGCCGTTGCGGGGCACCGGGCGGTTCCCGCCCGCCCTGGCGACGCCGGCGGTGGCCACCAGATCCCGGCCGGAAGCGGTGGTCACCCGCGCCTGGACGCCGGTGATTCCCAGCGCCCGGATGGCACCGGTGTCCCGGCGCAGGTCCTCCTGCTGGTAGCCGGGCGCGGACCGCGCGGTCGCGCCGTCCGAGGACTGGACGGCAATGGCCGCACCCACTGTGCCGAGTACGGCCGCAGCGACGGCCGGCCACCCCCGGCCGATCCGGCGGCGACGTTGCTGGGAAGGGCGGTTCTGCGGCGCGGAGGCCGGGGTCGTCGATCTCATGGAGCAGACGCTAGGCAAGCGTCGAACCGCATGTCGCTACCGCAGGCGGCCGCCGGGAACCTACAGGTGGCTGTAGTGCCGCCGGGGCTCCCGGCCCATACAGTGGCGGGTCCGAGGGCCCCTTCCGGGTCCCGTTCGACAGACGAGGGTGGACCAGTGCACGGCGTGACAGGTGAGGCCCGCGCACGGTTGGTCCGAACCGGGCGCAGCGGACGTTACCTGCTCGGCACCCTGCTGACCGCGACGGTGACACTCGTGGCGGCGCCACTGCTGTGCCTGCCGTCGCTGGCAACTCCCTGGGCGGAGCGCCACCGCCGGCGCGCCGGGGCGGTGCTGGCCCGGCCGGTGGAGCCGCGCCCCCGTGCCCTGCGCCGAGACCTCGCATGGCTCGTGACGCAGGTGGCCACCGGCCTGCCCGCGGGCCTGCTTGCCCTGCTGTGCCTGGGCAACCTGCTCCTCACCGTCGTCGTCACCGTGGCGTGGCGGGCCTTCCCCGCGTCGGATCCGCCACGGCTGCTGCTGTTCGGAGTCCGTGTCGACAGCTGGGCCTCCGCGCTGACGGTCAACCTGGCGCAACTCCTGCTCCTTGCGGCTCTTGCGGCCGTCGCCCTGCCGCCGCTCGCCCGGCTGCACGCGCGGTGCTGCCTGGCAGTCCTGGCGCCGTCTCCCGCGGAACGACTGGCTGCGCGCGTCACCGAACTCACCCGGACGCGCGCCGATGTCCTTCAGGCGCACGGCGCGGAACTCCGCCGGATCGAACGCGACCTGCACGACGGCACCCAGGCCCGGCTGGTGGCCATCGCCATACGGCTTGCCGTGGCCGGGAACAGCCTTGCCCAGGACCCGGACGCGGCCGCCGCGCTCGTACGGCAGGCCCAGGCCGAGACCGAGGAGGCCATGGCCGAGCTGCGCTCCGTCATCCGCACCATCTACCCGCCGGTCCTGGCCGACCAGGGCCTCGAAGGCGCGCTCGGCACCCTGGCCGACAGGGCCGGCGTGCCGACCCGCATGGACATCGGCGATCTCGGCGAGGTCCCCGCCGCTGTCGAGGCGGTCGCCTACTTCGCCGTCACCGAGGCGCTGGCGAACATAGCCCGGCACAGCCGCGCCACCAAGGCCGCCGTCCACGTCACCCGGAACGGCGCGATGCTGTCCGCGGAGATCACCGACGACGGGGCCGGCGGGGCGGACGCATCCCGGGGCAGCGGCCTGGAGGGAATGCGCCGCCGCGCCGCCGCCCTGGACGGCACCATGAAGATCACCAGCCCGCCGGGCGGGCCGACCACCGTCACCGTGGAGCTGCCGTGCGCGTAGTCATCGCCGAGGACAACGTCCTGCTGTCCTCCGGACTCGAACTCCTGCTGGGCTCCCAGGGCTTCGAGGTCGCCGCGATCACGGAGGACGCCTCCGGCTTCCTCGCCGCAGTCGAGGCCCACCGCCCGGACGTCACCATCGTCGACGTGCGGCTGCCCCCGACCTTCCGCGACGAGGGCATCCGCGCCGCCCTCCGGGCCCGCCGCGACCGCCCCGGACTTCCTGTTCTGGTCCTGTCCCAGTACGTCGAGCAGGAATACGCCGGCCGCCTCCTCTCCGACACCCGTGGCGGCATCGGCTATCTGCTCAAGGACCGGGTGAGCCGCATCGCGGAGTTCACCGACGCACTGCGCCGCGTGGCCGCCGGCGGTACCGCCATGGACCCCGAGGTCATCGCCCAGCTCCTCGCCGTCCGCGGCGATCCCGTGGACACCCTGACCCCCCGCGAGCGCGAGGTCCTGGCCCTGATGGCCGAAGGGCACGACAACGCCACCATCGCCCAGCGGCTCTTCGTCACCGACAACGCCGTCCACAAACACATCGGCAGCGTCTTCCTCAAACTCGGCCTGTCGGCCGGCGACAGCGGCCACCGCCGGGTCCGCGCCGTCCTGGCCCACCTTCGCCGCCATGGCGGCCCCGAGCCCGGCGCTGCCGGTCAGTCACCCCTGGCCCGGCATCCGGCTCGCCAAGAGGACATGCCCGGACAGCCCTGTGTGCCCGACGACTTCGCCGTCCCCCTGGCCCCCGCCGCCGACGGGTTCCGTGCGGAACCTGCGGGACCTTGAGCGTCACGCACGCGACTTCCGGAACCGGACCGGCCGCCATGTGACCTCGGCCACTCCAGGGTGCCGGCGGAATTAACTTGAGGACATGAAAGGTTGGCCTTTACATCTGAAACGTTGACCAGCAGCGAGGCACCCGTGAACCACCCCACCCCCGACCAGGCCGCCGACGTCGTCGCCCGGCTCCGCGCCACCTTTGCCACCGGCCGCACCAAGCCCGTCGAGTGGCGCACCGAGCAGCTGCGCCGGCTGCGCGCGATGCTCACGGAGCGCGGTGCCGACCTCGCCGCCGCCCTCCACACGGACCTCGGCAAGAGCAGCACCGAGGCCTACCGCACCGAGATCGACTTCACCATCCGGGAGATCGACCACACCCTGGAGCATCTCGCGGAGTGGCTGCGGCCCGAGCCCGCGCCCGTCCCGGCCCACCTCGGCGCCGACGCCACGGCCTGGACGCAGTACGACCCCCTCGGCGTCGTCCTCGTCATCGCCCCCTGGAACTACCCGGCGCAGCTGCTGCTCGCCCCGCTCGTCGGCGCGCTCGCCTCCGGCAACGCGGTCGTCGCCAAGCCCAGCGAACTCGCCCCGGCCACCTCCGCCGCGCTGGCCGAGCTGATCCCGGCCTACCTCGACACCGACGCCGTCGCCGTCGTCGAGGGCGGCGTCCCGGAGACCACGGCCCTGCTCGCCGAGCGCTTCGACCACATCTTCTACACCGGCAACGGCACCGTCGGCCGGATCGTGATGCGCGCCGCCGTCGAACACCTCACCCCGGTCACCCTCGAACTGGGCGGCAAGTCCCCGGTGTTCGTGGACCGCGGCACCGACCTCGACGCCGTCGCCGACCGTCTCGCCCGCGGCAAGTTCCTCAACGCCGGCCAGACCTGCGTCGCCCCCGACTACGTCCTGACCGACCCGGAGACCGCCCCCGCCCTGGAGGCCGCGCTGGTCCGCGCGGTCGAGACCCTGTACGGCACCGACCCGCAGAACTCCCCGGAGTACGGCCGGATCATCAACGAACGGCACTTCGACCGGCTGACCGCCCTGCTCGACTCGGGCCGGATCGCGGTCGGCGGCGCGAGCGAGCGCACCGCCAAGTACATCGCGCCGACGGTCCTCGCCGACGTCGACCCGAAGGCGCCCGTCATGCAGGAGGAGATCTTCGGCCCGATCCTGCCGATCGTCACCGTCGCCGGCCTGGACGAGGCGATTGCCTTCATCAACGACCGCGACAAGCCGCTCGCCCTGTACGTGTTCTCCGAGTCCGACGAGACCCGGGCGCGGATCGCCGCCGAGACCTCCTCCGGCGGCCTCGGCTACGGCCTGCCGCTGGCCCATCTCACCGTCTCCGACCTGCCGTTCGGCGGGGTGGGCGAGAGCGGCATGGGCAACTACCACGGCCGCTACTCCATCGAGACGTTCAGCCACCGCAAGGCGGTCCTCGCCAAGCCCCTGAACTGACGCGGCAGGCCGGACGGTTGTGCGATCATCCGCCGATGAACACAGCAGCGATCACCGCGGACGCGTCCGGCACCTTCACCCTCGGCGATCTGCCCGTCCACCGCATCGGCCTCGGCGCCATGCGGCTGACGGGCAGCGCCGCCTTCCACCTCGGCACCCCGAGCGACCGCACCCGCTCCCTCGCGGTGCTGCGGCGGGCCGTCGAACTCGGCGTGAACCACATCGACACCGCCGCCTTCTACTTCTCCGCCACCCGCTCCGCCAACGAACTGATCAACACCGCGCTGGCCCCGTACGCCGAGGACCTGGTGATCGCCGCCAAGGTCGGCCCGTTCCGCGACTACCACGGCGAGTGGGGCACCGCGGCCCGCCCCGACCAGCTGCGCGGCCACGTGGAGGAGAACCTGCGCCAGCTCGGCCGCGACCACCTCGACCTCGTCTATCTGCGGCGGATGAGGCAGGACTCCATCGCCGAGCACTTCGGCGCCCTCGCCGAACTGCGCGAGGCGGGCATGATCCGGCACCTCGGCATCTCCGGCGTCGCACCGCACCACCTCGCCGAGGCCCTGGAGATCGCCCCGGTGGTCTCCGTGCAGAACCGGTACGCCCTGGACCGGCCCGACCCCGTCGACGACGAGATGCTGCGCCTGTGCGGCGAGCACGGCATCGCCTTCGTGCCGTTCTACGCCGTCGCCGGCGAGGCCGCGGCCCAGGCGGCGACCGACGACCACGACGACACCGTGCGCGACATCGCCCGCGCGCACGGCGTGAGCCCCGCGCAGATCCGCATCGCCTGGACCCTGCACCAGGGCCCGCACGTCCTCGCCATCCCCGGCACCGGCAACCCGGACCACCTCGTGCAGAACGTCGCCGCGGGCGCCCTGCGCCTCACCGCGGACGAACAGAAACGGCTGGACGCCCTGCACACCACCGCCGGCTGACCGGTCCCAGGGGGTACAGCCGTACGAAGGAACGATTGACTACCATCGGACGGGCGGGCGCACGGGCCGCCGCAGGCGAAGACGGGGTGAAGGACGTTCCATGACCGAGGCGAAGGACGAGCGCCGGCCGGCGGGCGAGCTCGAAGCGAGCGTCATGGCCGCGCTCTGGGCCGCCGGCGTCCCCCAGACGCCCGCCCAGGTCCAGCGCAGCCTCGGCGCGGACCTCGCCCGTACGACGGTCACCACGATCCTCACCCGGCTGTACGACAAGGGCGTGGTCGAGCGGGAACGCCAGGGCCGCGGCTACGCCTACGCGCCGGTCCGCGACGCGCAGGATGCCCAGGGCCTCACCGCCCGCCGCATGCACAGCGAGCTGGACCGGGACAGCGACCGCGAGACGGTCCTCGCCCGCTTCGTCGCCCAGCTCAACCCCGACGACGAACGCATCCTGCGCGATCTGCTCGAATCCGACGACCGATGACCGCGCTGCTCCTGCTGCCCCTGCTGCTGCCCTGCACGCTGCCCTCGCTGGCCCGGCGCGCCGTCGCCCGGTTGGCCCCCCTGACCGCACTGTGGGCGCTCACCGGATGCGCGGTCGTCTTCGCCGGCTGCTCGCTGGCGGCGCTCGGCGCGTTCGTGCTCACCGGGCTGCTCAAGCTGCCGCTCTTCGCCGCGTTCGGCGAGCTGGTCCACCCGCTGCGCACCGCCTCCGACCTCGTCGTGCTCCCGGCCGCCGCCACCTCCGTCGGCGCGCTCGCCGTGTGCGCGCTGAGCCTGGTCCGCTCGGTGCTGCGCCAGACCCGTGCCTTCCGCGCGGCCCGCAGCGAGGCTGGGCGCGGCCCCGCCGCCGGGGATCTGTGCGTGGTGGACTCGCCCCGCCCCGACGCCTACGCCCTGCCGGGCCGCCCGCACCGGATCGTCGTCACCACCGCGATGCTGCGCAGCCTGGACGGCAAGGAGCGGGAGGCGCTGTTCGCCCACGAGCGGGCCCACAACGCGGGCGGCCACCACTACTTCCTCGCCGCCGCCGAACTGGCCGCGCACTGCCATCCCGCGCTGCGCCGGGTCCGCGACTCCATCCGGCTGGCCGCCGAGCGCGCGGCCGACGAGGACGCCGCCGCCTCGGTCGGCGACCGGCGGCTGACCGCCCGGGCCATCGCCCGTGCGGCTCTCGCCGGTCAGTCGGCCCGTTCGTCGCGTCCCGCCTTCGCCGCCGCGGCGGCCGGCGGCCCGGTCCCCCAGCGCGTCCAGGCCCTGCTGGCAGCTCCGCTCGCGCCCCGTGCCGGCCGCGCTGTCGCCGCGTTGCTGCTCGTCTGCGCCGCCGGCTCCTGCGTGGCCTCGGTCACCGGTATGGCCGACTTCC
>NZ_JBVIJC010000013.1:0-111421 GCF_055581605.1 Streptomyces sp. NPDC031418 | reverse complement strand
TCCACCACCGCATCGAGGTCGCCCAGGGCGAAGAGCGGCCCTGACCGCGACTCCTCACGCGGGCCCGCCGAGCGTGCGACGGACGCGGCGTCCGGTGGCCCGGTTCCGCAGCGCGTCCAGGCCCTGCTGGCAGCTCCGCTCGCGCCCCGTGCCGGCCGCGCCGTCGCCGCGTTGCTGCTCGTCTGCGCCGCCGGCTCCTGCGTGGCCTCGGTCACCGGTATGGCCGACTTCCACCACCGCATCGAGGTCGCCCAGGGCGAAGAGCGGCCCTGACCGCGACTCCTCACGCGGGCCCGCCGAGCGTGCGACGGACGCGGCGTCCGGCGGCCCGGTCCCCCAGCGTGTCCAGGTCCTGCTCGCCGGCCCCCTCACACTCCGTGCCGGCCGCGTCGCTGCCGGCCTGCTCCGCCCGCTCCCGTGGCCCTCGCCCAGGCCCGCCGAACCGGCGTAGCGACGCGCGTAGAAAAGGGACTGGCATCCGTCGGGTTTTACGTATAACCTCCTCGGCTAACCACCCCCACCGGAAGGTTCCGATGCGACGCGTCGCCCTGGTCACCCTTGTCGTCGACGACTACGACGAGGCGATCCGCTTCTACACCGAGGCCCTCGGCTTCCGCCTGGCCGAGGACGCCCCGCGACCCGACGGCTCCCGCTGGGTCGTCGTGGAGCCGGGCGACGGACCCGGCACCGGTCTGCTCCTGGCCCGCGCCAAGGGCGAGGCGCAGCGCGCCCGCACCGGCGACCAGACCGGCGGCCGCGTCGGCTTCTTCCTGCACACCGACGACTTCGCCCGTGACCACGCCCGGATGACCGCCGCCGGCGTGACCTTCCTGGAGGAGCCGCGGCACGAGCCGTACGGCACCGTCGCCGTCTTCCAGGACCTGTACGGCAACCGCTGGGACCTGCTCCAGCCCGCCACCCACTGAGATCCCACCGCACCACCCGAGGAACGCTGCCATGACCGCGCACCGCATCGACTCCGAGACCCTCCGCCGGCTGCCCAAGGCCGTCCTGCACGACCACCTCGACGGCGGCCTGCGCCCCGCCACCGTCGTGGAACTCGCCGCCGAGATCGGCCACACCCTGCCGACCACCGACCCCGACGAGCTGGCCGCCTGGTACTTCGAGGCCGCCAACTCCGGCGACCTGGTCCGCTACATAGCCACCTTCGAGCACACCCTCGCCGTCATGCAGAGCCGCGAGGGCCTGCTGCGCACCGCCGAGGAGTACGTCCTCGACCTGGCCGCCGACGGCGTCGTCTACGCCGAGGTGCGCTACGCGCCGGAGCTGAACACCCGGGGCGGGCTGACCATGAGCGAGGTCGTGGAGACCGTGCAGCAGGGCCTGGCCGCCGGTATGGCCAAGGCGGCCGCCGCCGGCACGCCGGTCCGCGTCGGCACCCTGCTGTGCGGCATGCGCATGTTCGACCGGGTCCGCGAGGCCGCCGACCTGGCCGTCGCCTACCGGGACGCGGGCGTCGTCGGCTTCGACATCGCCGGCGCCGAGGACGGCTTTCCGCCCGCCGACCACCTGGCCGCCTTCGAGCACCTGCGCCGCGAGAGCGTGCCGTTCACCATCCACGCCGGCGAGGCGCACGGCCTGCCCAGCATCCACCAGGCCCTCCAGGTGTGCGGCGCCCAGCGCATCGGCCACGGCGTACGCCTCACCGAGGACATCGTGGACGGCAAGCTGGGCCGGCTCGCCTCCTGGGTGCGCGACCGCCGCATCGCCCTGGAGATGTGCCCCACCTCCAACCTCCAGACCGGCTGCGCCACCTCGATCGCCGAGCACCCGATCACGGCCCTGAAGGACCTGGGCTTCCGGGTCACCCTCAACACCGACAACCGGCTGGTCTCGGGCACGACGATGACCCGGGAGATGTCCCTGCTGGTCGACGAGGCCGGCTGGACCGTCGAGGACCTGCGCACGGTCACGGTGAACGCCCTCAAGAGCGCCTTCATCCCGTTCGACGAGCGCAAGGCCCTCATCGAGGACGTGGTGCTGCCCGGCTACGCGGCCGCGCTCTGAACCAGCCCCCTGAGGTAGGCGGCCTGTCCGATGTGCTGAAGGTCGTCGGACAGGACGCTCACCAGGCGGACCCCCAGGGTGACCGGGGGGTCCCAGCGCTCGTCCACGATCCGTTCCAGATCCTTGGCGGCCAGGGCGCGCAGGGCGCCCAGGGTCTGCTCGTGGACGGCGTCGTAGTACCCGGTCAGCAGGTCGGCCGACTCGACCCGTACCTTGGCCACCTTGGCGGGGCTGTGCCCGTAGCCGGTGTCCTGCCGGGGCAGATCGAGGCCGAAGCGTTTCTCCCAGCCCTGGGAGAGCCACACCTGGTCGAGGCCGAAGGCGGCGGCGACGTGGTCGTCCTGCACCCGGGTGAGATGCCAGACGAGCCAGGCGACGGAGTTGGCGTCGGGCGCCGGGCGGTGGTGCAGCGCCTCGGGGCCGATGCCGTCGAGGGCGGCATGGACTTCTTCCCGGATGCGGCCGTAGCCGTCGATGAGGATGTCCTTGGCATGCATACCGTCCACCATCGCAAAGTGCCGTCCCGTTCGCGCCCGGAATCCGGTGACCCGGCCGGCGGGGTCAGCAGCCCGGCCGGGACGGCGCCGGTGCCCCGCTCTGTGCTGCCTCCGGCGTGCGCAGGGTGTCCAGGGTTCCCAGCAGGGTGACGAGCGCGCGGGCCGCGGGACTCGTGGACCGCTCGGGCGGCAGCAGCGCGACCGTCTCGTACTCCGCCGCCCCGGCGCCCTTCAGCGGCAGCGCGGTGAGCGCGGGCCGCTTGTGCCGGAAGTGCCGGGGTACGACCGCGATCCCGAGGTTCTCGTCCACCAGGTCCAGCAGGCTGTGCACGTCGTTGACCTCCAGCGCGACCGTGCGCCGGACACCCGCCGCGGCGAACGCGGCATCGGTGGTACGGCGCGGACCCCAGTCCGGGTGGAAGTCCACGAACACCTCCCCGGCGAGGTCGTCCGGGCCGAGCACGGCCGGGGCCGCCGCGGCGGCGAGCCGGTGCCGCGGATGGCACAGCACGGTCATCGGCTCGCTCGTCAGCGACACCGAACGCAGCTGGTCGGTGTCCGCCTGGGTGCGGTAGGCGAAGGCCAGATCGAGCCGCCCCGCCGCGACCTCCTCGGCCAGTGCGCCCGAACCCGCCTGGCGCAGCCGGATCTCCACGTCCGGATGGCGCCCGCGGAACGCGGCCAGCAGCCGCGCCACCTGCACCCCGGCGATGCACTGCTCGGTGCCGAGCGCCAGCGTGCCGCGCAGCACGCCCTGCACCGCGGCCACCGCCTCGTGCGCGGAGCGCACCTGCGCCAGCACCCGCTCGGCCTCCACCAGCAGGGCGCGGCCCGCCTCGGTCAGCGTCACCCGCCGGGTCGTCCGCACGAACAGCGGCGCCCGCAGCTCCCGCTCCAACGCCCGGATGGACGCGGACAGACCCGACTGCGACACCATCAGGCGTTCGGCGGCCCGGGTGAAATGCCGGTCCTCGGCCACCGCCACGAAGTGCTCGAGCTGGCGCAGTTCCATGATTGAGCAGCCTAGTCGCTGAATCCCATCGGATTCTTCTGTTGGACCGCTGCACACCGCCCGGGCGAGAGTGGTACCGGTGACGGGGAGCCGCAGGGCTCACCGGAACCGGGATACCGTGTGCCAACCCCTCTGGAGTCGCGTTGTACACCGCACACCCCGACCGTTACGCCGACATGCCCTACCGGCGCACCGGACGCAGCGGCCTGAAACTCCCCGCGCTGTCCCTCGGCCTGTGGCACAACTTCGGACCGGACCGGTCCGTCGAGACCCAGCGTGCCATCCTGCGCCGCGCCTTCGACCTCGGCGTCACCCACTTCGACCTGGCCAACAACTACGGCCCGCCGCCCGGCGCCGCCGAGTCCGCGTTCGGCGAGGCGCTGAAGGCCGACTTCGCGCC
Source organism: Streptomyces sp. NPDC031418 (assembly GCF_055581605.1). Classification (NCBI taxonomy): domain Bacteria; kingdom Bacillati; phylum Actinomycetota; class Actinomycetes; order Kitasatosporales; family Streptomycetaceae; genus Streptomyces; species Streptomyces sp. NPDC031418. Next base: position 107,484 of record NZ_JBVIJC010000013.1, on the reverse strand, counting down.
GTACCGCGACGAGCTGGTCATCTCCACCAAGGCCGGCTATCTGATGTGGCCCGGCCCCTACGGCGAATGGGGCTCGCGCAAGTACCTGCTGTCCTCGCTGGACCAGAGCCTGAAGCGGATGGGCCTGGACTACGTCGACATCTTCTACTCGCACCGCCCCGACCCGGAGACTCCGCTGGAGGAGACGATGGGCGCGCTGCACTCGGCCGTGCAGCAGGGCAAGGCGCTCTACGTCGGCATCTCCAACTACTCCGCCGAGCAGACCCGGGAGGCCGCCCGTATCCTCGCCGGGCTCGGCACCCCGCTCCTCATCCACCAGCCGCGCTACTCGATGCTCGACCGGCGCCCCGAGGACGGGGGCCTGCTCGACGCCCTGGACGACCTCCAGGTCGGCTCCATCGTCTTCTCCCCGCTGGAGCAGGGCCTGCTCACCGGCCGCTACCTCGACGGGATCCCCGAGGACTCCCGTGCCGCGAGCGACAGCCCGTTCCTCAACTCGGACGCGGTGACCGAGGAGTTGGTCGGCCGGCTGCGCGCCCTGGACGAGATCGCCAAGTCCCGCGGCCAGACGCTGGCGCAGCTGGCCCTCGCCTGGGTGCTGCGCGGCGAACGGGTCACCTCCGCGCTGGTCGGCGCGAGCAGCGCCCAGCAGATCGAGGACAGCGTCGGAGCGATCCGGAACCTGGACTTCGACGCGGAGGAACTGGCGCGGATCGACGCGATCGTACGGCAGTAACCCGGTGTCCCGGCCGCCGCGCCGCGGACTCTAGGGGCCTATCTTTCGGATCAGGTCGGCTGCGGTACCGGCGCCTTTCTGGTCGACCCGAGCGGGGTCTGGTGCGTGCAGATGCAAGGCGGAGGACCGAGTCGACGCGGAGCGTCGGCGAGGGACGACAACGCGGCAGATGTGCGTGCCAGGGCCCGCGACGCCGGCAAGATCCGAAAGAGAGGCCCCTAGACGCCCTTGCGGCGGAACCAGCCGCGCCGGGGCTCGGGCGGAGGCACCGGGCCCGGGTGCGGTGTGCCCGGGTGCGGCGGGGCGCCGGGTCCCGTGGCGGGGGCGTGCGGCCCCGGGTACTGCGCGGGGGCGGGGAACGGCGGCGGGACCTGGCCTCCCTGCGGGAACGGCGGCGGGGCCTGGCCTCCCTGCGGGAACGGCGGCGGGGCCTGGCCTCCCTGCGGGAACGGCGGCGGGGCCTGGCCTCCCTGCGGGAACGGGGGCGGGGCCTGGCCGCTCTGCGGGGGCGGTGTCGGGCCGGGGAACGGCGGCAGTGCTTTGAACTGGTCGTGGAGCGTGACGGTCGGCGTGATGCGGTGCAGCGCCGCACGGACCAGGGTCAGCGGGTGGTCCGGGAACTCGGGGTCCCACTGCTCCAAGTCGGCCACGTGGTACGGCAGTCCGCCCAGCTGTCCGCCGCCGCCGTACGGGTGCGGCCGGAAGTAGTCGGTGAACCCCACCCGGTCCGCCACCACGGCTTCCCGCACGCCGCTCACCCCGGCCTCGCCGGCCTGCACCTTCACCACCACGCTGCACCGGTCCTTCGGCAGCGTCCAGCTGCCGATGAAGGCCTGCCCGGACTTGCTCTGCAAGGGCATCTTGATCAGCTGACGGAGCGCCGGGACCCCGTCCACGCTCCCGGTCACCGCTTCGATGAGGCCGCCCCCGGACCGCGCGATGCCGTGCGCGTTCTCGAAGCGCAGCCGGTCCAGTTCGTGCAGCGGGGCCGGCAGGTCCGGGACGAGGGGGAAGAAGTGAACCGACAGGATGACACCCGTCCCGTCGGTCCACAGACCGGGCTCACGCTCGGTGAACCCGGTGAGGTCCAGGCCGGTGATCGGGGTCTGGGCGATGAAGGTCATGGTGATCATCATGCCCGGCCGAGCGCACTCCTTGACCACCACCCCGGCCTCCGCGATGCTTCGTTGCGGAACATGAGATGCGTGCCGCAATAGGCAACGCAGTCGACATCTCGCCCCTGTGTCAGCTCTGTCAGCCGAGGAGTGGCCATGGCTCAGCAGGTCCGCGCCGTCGTCGCGCGCAGCAAGGGCGCCCCCGTCAGTCTGGAGACGGTCACCGTGCCCGACCCCGGCCCGGGTGAGGCCGTGGTCAGGATCCAGGCCTGCGGCGTCTGCCACACCGATCTGCACTACCGGGAGGGCGGCATCAGCGACGACTTCCCGTTCCTGCTGGGGCACGAGGCGGCGGGCGTGGTCGAGTCGGTCGGCGCGGGCGTCACCGACGTGGTGCCCGGGGACTTCGTGATCCTCAACTGGCGTGCGGTGTGCGGGAGTTGCCGAGCCTGTCTGCGTGGCCGGCCCTGGTACTGCTTCAGCACGCACAACGCCCGGCAGAAGATGACCCTGGCCGACGGCACGGAACTCTCGCCGGCCCTGGGGATCGGCGCCTTCGCCGAGAAGACGCTGGTGGCGGCCGGCCAGTGCACCAAGGTGGACCCGGCGGCGTCGCCGGCCGCCGCGGGGCTGCTGGGCTGCGGGGTGATGGCCGGCCTCGGCGCCGCCCTCAACACCGGTGGTGTCGGACGCGGCGACAGCGTCGCGGTCATCGGCTGCGGGGGCGTGGGCGCCGCGGCGATCGCCGGGGCACGGCTGGCGGGCGCGGCGCGGATCGTCGCGGTGGACATCGACGACCGCAAGCTGGCCACGGCCCGCACCCTGGGCGCGACCCACACGGTCAACTCCCTGGAAACCGACGCGGTCGAGGCGGTGCGCGAGCTGACCGGAGGGTTCGGCGCCGACGTGGTGATCGAGGCGGTGGGCCGCCCGGAGACGTACCGGCAGGCCTTCTACGCCCGCGATCTCGCCGGGACGGTCGTGCTGGTCGGCGTGCCCACTCCGGAGATGAAGCTGGAACTGCCGCTGCTGGACGTCTTCGGCCGGGGCGGGGCGCTGAAGTCGTCCTGGTACGGCGACTGCCTGCCCTCCCGGGACTTCCCGCTGCTCATCGACCTCTACCTCCAGGGCCGGCTCGACCTGGACGCCTTCGTCACCGAGACCATCGCCCTGGACGAGGTGGAGAAGGCCTTCGAGTGTATGCACCAGGGCGACGTCCTGCGCTCGGTGGTGCTCCTCTGAGGTCCGGGGCGACACCCCGCGCACGCGCGGCCCTGCCTCCGGTGACGACCCCGTGGACGGCACCGCAGGCAGGGCCGTCGGCATACCGCGGGAGATCGCTTTCCCCCTTGCTCACCTGCGCTTTCGCGGGGGCTTCGGGCTGCCCGGGAAACCGGCGCCGGCCCCTGCGCACCCAGGCCGGTGCGCGCCTTGACAAGGCTTCAGAAGCGCCCCCAGACTGACGTTGCGCTCATCGCAATCCGTTTCGCTATACGCACCGAGGTGTCATGATGATTCCCGCGTGCCGCCTCGCGGATCTGCCGCGAGGCGAGGCCTACCGGCTCGACACCGACCCGCCCGTGTCGGTGTTCCACACGGAAGACGGCGAGCTGTTCGCCATCGACGACACGTGCACCCACCAGGACGCCTCGCTCGCCGACGGCTGGCTGGAGGGCTGCGCGGTCGAATGCCCGCTGCACGCCTCGACCTTCGACCTGAGGACCGGAGCCGTGGACGCGCCCCCGGCCAGGCTCCCCGTCCGCACCCACGAGGTGGTGGTCGAGGACGGCGTGATCCATGTCCGGCTCTCCACGCAGGCGCCCAACCTGCCGCCGTGCATCGCCGCCCGCGCGGCCCAAGGCCCCGCGTGAGGACGGTGGCCGTGGTCGGGGCCTCCCTGGCCGGACTGTCGGCCGCGCGCGCCCTGCGCCAGCGGGGGTATGACGGCCGGCTGGTCGTCGTCGGGGACGAGCCCCATCGCCCCTACGACCGGCCGCCGCTGTCCAAGGAGTTCCTGGCCGGCACCCTCGACGCGGCGGATCTCGCGCTGGAGCGGGACGACGAGGAGCTCGGGGCGGAGTGGCTGCTCGGCGTCCGCGCCACCGGACTCGACCGCGCCGGACGCGCGATCCGGCTCGCCGACGGCCGGGAGATACGCGCCGACGGCGTGGTCGTCGCCACCGGAGCCGCCGCCCGCACCCTGCCCGGCACCGAGGGGCTCGCCGGGGTGCATGTGCTGCGCACCCTCGACGACGCCCGCGCCCTGCGGGACGACCTCGCCCGCGGCGGCCGGCTGGTGGTGATCGGCGCCGGGTTCGTCGGTGCCGAGGTCGCCGCCACGGCGTACACCCTCGGTCTGGACGTGACCGTGATGGAGGCGGCGCCGGTCCCGCTCTCCGGACCGCTCGGCGCGACCATGGGCGGGGTCGTCTCCGCTCTCCACCACGACCACGGCGTACGGCTGTGGTGCGGGGTCGGGGTCAAGGGGCTGAGCGGCGGGCGCCGGGTGTCCGCCGTCCTGCTGGCGGACGGCCGGACCGTGCCCGCCGACACCGTCGTCGTCGGGGTGGGTGCGCGCCCCTGCGTCGACTGGCTGGAAGGCTCCGGCGTGCCGCTCGACGACGGCGTGCGGTGCGGCGCCGACGGGCGCACCGAGGTGGCCGGGGTGGTCGCCGTCGGCGACTGCGCCAACTGGTACGACCCGCACACCGGCGGCCACCACAGGGTCGAGCACTGGACCGGCGCGCTGGAACGGCCGGACGCGGCGGTCGCCGCGCTGCTCGGGGGCGGTGCGACGCAACCGGTGCCGCCCCGGCCGCCGTACTTCTGGTCCGATCAGTACGGAGTGCGGATCCAGTTCGCCGGCCACGCGGCCGGCGCCGACAGCGTGACGGTCGAGGAGGGCTCGACCGACGACCGCAGTTTCCTGGCGGTCTACCGGCGGGCGGGCCGCCCGGTCGCCGTGCTCGGGATGAACCGGCCGCGGCTCTTCACCCGTTGGCGCAAGCAGCTCGGCGCCGCCGCGCCCCACGGCGCCCCGGCGTGACCCACCGACCCTCGACGTCTCCCGAGGAGTGCACCGTGACCCCGACCAGCCTGCCGGACAGCCTGATCGCCACGCTGCCCGGCGCCGCCTACACGGACCCCGCGGTCTTCGCCCAGGAGCAGGAGCACATCTTCGAGACGATGTGGTTCTGCGTCGCCCGCGCCGCCGACCTGCCGAAACCCGGCGCCTTCCGCACCGTTGACGTGGGCCGCGAGAGCATCCTGGTCACCCGCGCCCGGGACCACTCGGTCCGCGCCTACTTCAACGTGTGCCGGCACCGCGGCGCCAGGCTCCGCACGGAGGACGCCGGCGAGGTCAGGCGCGCCTTCCAGTGCCCCTACCACGCCTGGACCTACGACCTCGACGGCAGGCTCGTCGCGGCCCCCAACCTCACCAGGATGCCGGACGTCGGCCGTACCGAGTACGGCCTGGTGGGCGTCGCCGTACGCGAATGGCTCGGCTATGTCTGGGTGTGCCTGGCCGAGGACCCGCCCTCCTTCGAGGAGGACGTCGTCGGCGCGGTGGCCGCCCGGCTCGGCGACATCGAGTCGATCGAGCACTACGCCGTCGACCGGCTCTCGGTGGGCCGCCGGATCGTCTACGACGTCAGGGCGAACTGGAAGCTCATCGTCGAGAACTTCATGGAGTGCTACCACTGCGCCACGATCCATCCCGAACTCACCGAGGTGCTCCCGGAGTTCGCCGACGGCTATGCCGCCCAGTACTACGTGGGCCACGGCGCGGAGTTCGGAGCGGACATCCAGGGCTTCACCGTCGACGGCTCGGCGGGGCTGGACCGCATCCCGGGGGTGTCCGAGGAACAGGACCGCCGCTACTACGCCATCACCGTCAAACCGCAGGTCTTCATCAACCTGGTGCCCGACCATGTGATCTTCCACCGGATGTACCCGGCCGCCGCCGACCGCACCGTCGTGGAGTGCGACTGGCTCTATCTGCCCGGGGTGGTGGAGAGCGGCCGGGACGTCAGCCGGTCGGTGGAGCTGTTCGACCGGGTCAACCGCCAGGACTTCGAGGCCTGCGAGCGCACCCAGCCGGGGATGGGGTCACGGCTGTACGCCAAGGGCGGGGTGCTCGTGCCCAGCGAGCACCACATCGGTGCCTTCCGCGCCTGGGTGAACGCGCGTCTCGGTACCCGCCGTCCGGAGTGAGGGATGCCCCCGGCCCGCCGGGGGCGTCGGCGGGCCGTGCGGCGGTCGGCCTCCGGGATCAGCCCAGGTACCCCATCCGGTGGCTGATCTCCTCCGCGCCCTTGACCAGCACCGGAGCCAGCTCGTGCAGACGCTCCTCGGTGAACCGGTAGGAGGGCCCGGAGGCGCTGATCGACGCGATGACCCGGCCCTCCCGGTCACGGATCGGGGCGGCCATGGCGTGCAGCCCGATCTCCAGTTCCTCCAGCGTCCAGGCGTAACCGCGCTCCCGGGCCGCGGCGAGGTTCTTCTCCAGCTTCGTCTTCGCCGAGATCGTGTGCGGGGTCAGCTTCTTCAGGCCGGCCCGGGCCAGCAGCTCCGCGCGTTCCCCGGCGGGCAGATGGGCCAGCATGATCTTGCCGCTGGAGGTGGCGTGCAGCGGGGTCAGCTGGCCGACCCAGTTGTGCGCGGTGACGGCGGCGGTGCCGCGCACCTGGTAGAGGTTGATCGCGTACTGCTCCTGACGTACGGCGATATTGACCGTCTCGCCGATCTCCTCGGCCAGCCGCTCGCACACCGGCCGCCCCTGCTGGGTGAGGTCGATCCGGGCGGTGACGGCCCCCGCCAGCCGGACGATGCCGAAGCCGAGCCGGTACTTGCCCCGCTCGCCGGTCTGCTCCACGAGACCCCGCGCCTCCAGGGCGCCGAGCAGCCGGAACGCGGTCGACTTGTGCACCTCGATCTCGGCGGCCACCTCGCTCACACCCGCCTCGCCGCGCCGCGCCAGGATCTCCAGCACGCTGATGGCGCGGTCGACGGACTGCACCCCGCCGGACGGCGAGCCGTTCGTTTCGATGTCCGGACTCATGTTGCTCATAACGAAACTATACGCGCGGTAAACAACGCGGACGCAAGTAACACGCTTGCTACCCAGCCCTTACAAGTTGCGTTGTTCGCAACCTGGTGCGCATTGAGATACCCGTACTAGCATGCGCGGCAATCGACGGCGCGAGTGAGACGAGGCACCATGGCCCTCCTGCACTACGACTTCGTCATCGTCGGCGGCGGATCGGCCGGCAGCGCACTGGCGAACCGCCTCTCGGCCGATCCCGGCAACCGCGTGCTCGTCCTGGAGGCGGGCCGCCCCGACTACCCGTGGGACGTGTTCATCCACATGCCCGCGGCCCTCACCTACCCCATCGGCAGCCGCTTCTACGACTGGCAGTACGAGTCCGAGCCCGAGCCGCACATGGGCGGCCGGCGCATCTACCACGCCCGCGGCAAGGTGCTCGGCGGCTCCAGCAGCATCAACGGCATGATCTTCCAGCGCGGCAACCCCATGGACTACGAGCGCTGGGCCGCCGGACCCGGCATGGAGTCCTGGGACTACGCCCACTGCCTGCCCTACTTCCGCCGGATGGAGAACTGCCTGGCGGCCGACCCGGACGACGCGTTCCGCGGCCATGACGGCCCCCTGGTCCTGGAGCGCGGCCCGGCCGTCAACCCGCTCTTCACCGCCTTCCTCCAGGCCACCCGGCAGGCGGGGTACGCCCCCACGGACGACGTCAACGGCTACCGGCAGGAAGGTTTCGCCCCGTTCGACCGCAACGTCCACCGCGGGCGGCGCCTGTCGGCCTCCAAGGCGTATCTCAAGCCCGTGCGCAGGCGGCCCAACCTCACGGTCCGCACCCGTGCCCTCGTCACCCGGGTGCTGTTCGAGGGCAAGCGCGCCGTCGGCGTCGAGTACCGGCGCGGCCGCGGCGCGCCCCAGCAGGTCCGGGCCGGCGAGGTCGTCCTGTGCGGCGGCGCCGTCAACACCCCGCAGCTGCTCCAGCTCTCCGGCGTCGGCAACGCCGCCGAGCTGTCCGCCCTCGGCGTCGACGTCGTACACCACCTGCCGGGCGTCGGCGAGAACCTCCAGGACCACCTGGAGGTGTACGTCCAGTACGCCTGCCGGCAACCCGTCTCCGTGCAGCCGTACATGGCGAAGTGGCGGGCCCCCTTCATCGGGCTCCAGTGGCTGCTGCGGACCGGGCCCGCGGCCACGAACCACTTCGAGGCCGGCGGCTTCGCGCGCAGCAACGAGGACGTGGAGTACCCCAACCTGATGTTCCACTTCCTGCCGGTCGCCGTCCGCTACGACGGCTCCGCACCGGCCGGCGGCCACGGCTACCAGGTGCACGTGGGCCCCATGTACTCCGACGCCCGCGGCTCGGTGAAGATCAGGAGCCGGGACCCGCGGGTGAAGCCCGCGCTGCGCTTCAACTACCTCTCCACGGAGCAGGACCGGCGGGAGTGGGTCGAGGCGATCCGGGTCGCCCGCCGCATTCTCGGCCAGCCGGCCCTCGCCCCCTACAACGGCGGCGAGATCTCGCCCGGCCCCTCGGTCGACACCGACGAGGAGATCCTCGCCTGGGTGGCGAAGGAGGGCGAGACCGCGCTGCATCCCTCGTGCACCTGCGCGATGGGCACCGGCGAGATGTCCGTCGTCGACCCGCTGAGCATGCGGGTGCACGGGCTGGACGGGCTGCGCGTGGTGGACGCGTCCGTGATGCCCTACGTCACCAACGGCAACATCTACGCCCCGGTGATGATGATCGCCGAGAAGGCGGCCGACCTCATCCTCGGCAGGAAGCCGCTGCCGCCGTCCGACGTCGCCTACTACCGCCATCCCGACGCCCGGAAGCAGGCGGGACAGGCGGGGGCGCCGACCCCTTGACGGGTGTCGGCCCCTTCCGCGAGGGTGTTCCACCACGAGCAATCCGATGCACCATGCGCAACCGCTTCTCCTCGAAGGGCGCGGCCGTGGCAGATCTGTACGTGGACGGGGAATGGCGCGCCGCGCTGGCCGGCGGCCGCAGGGAGATCCGCTGTCCGGCGGACGGCACGCTCGTGGCGACGGTCCCGGAGGCGACCCGCGCCGACACCGAGGCGGCCATCGCGGCGGCCCGGCGCGCCTTCGACCAGGGCCCCTGGCCGCACACCCCCGAGCGGGAGCGCGGCACGCTGCTGCTGCGCGCCGCCGACATCCTGGAGCGCGACGCCAAGGAGATCGCCCGCGCCGAGTCCCTGGACACCGGCAAGCGCCTGGTGGAGAGCGAGTACGACCTCGCCGACGTCGTCGCCTGCTTCCGCTACTACGGCGGCATCGCCGGCACCGGCGCCGGCCGGGTGGTGGACACCGGCCGCGCCGACGCGCTCAGCCGGGTCGAGTACGAGCCGGTCGGCGTCTGCGGACTCATCACCCCCTGGAACTACCCGCTGCTCCAGGCCTCCTGGAAGGTCGCACCGGCCCTGCTCGCGGGAAACACCGTGGTCCTCAAGCCCAGTGAGCTGACGCCCTCCACCTCCGTCCTGCTGATGCGGGCCCTGGCGGAGGCGGGGCTCCCGGCCGGCGCCGCCAACCTCGTGCTGGGCGCCGGCGCCGAGGCCGGCGCACTGCTGGCCGAACACCCGGACGTGGACCTGGTGTCCTTCACCGGCGGGCTGGAGACCGGGCGGCGCGTCATGGCCGCCGCCGCGGCGACGGTGAAGAAGGTCGCGCTGGAACTGGGCGGCAAGAACCCGAACGTCGTCTTCGCCGACGCCGACTTCGACACCGCCGTCGACTTCGCGCTCACCGCCGTCTTCCTGCACTCCGGGCAGGTCTGCTCGGCCGGCGCCCGGCTGATCGTCGAGGACTGCCTGCACGACGCCTTCGTCGACGAGGTGGTGCGCCGCGCCCGGCTCATCCGCCTCGGCGGCCCCTTCGACCCCGGCGCCGAGACCGGGCCGCTGATCTCCGCGCCGCACCGCGAGAAGGTCGAGGCGTACGTCGCCGCGGGCCTCGCCGAGGGCGCCGTACTGCGCTGCGGCGGCGCCCGCCCCGCGGACCCCGCGCTCGCCGGCGGCTTCTACTACCCGCCCACCGTGCTGGACGAGTGCCGGCAGGACATGCGCGTGGTGCACGAGGAGTCCTTCGGGCCCGTGCTCACCGTGGAGCGCTTCCACGACGAGGACGACGCCGTCCGCATCGCCAACGACACGGAGTACGGCCTGGCCGGAGCCGTCTGGACGCAGGACGCGGGCCGGGCCCAGCGGGTCGCGCGCCGGCTGCGCCACGGGACCGTGTGGATCAACGACTACCACCCCTATGTGCCGCAGGCGGAGTGGGGCGGTTTCGGGCGCTCGGGCGTGGGCCGCGAACTGGGGCCTGCCGGCCTCGACGAGTACCGGGAGCCCAAGCACGTCTGGCAGAACATCCAACCCCGGCCGCAGCACTGGTTCCGCGGCTGAACGGCGAAGAGAGGTTGGTCATGACCCCAGCCCAGACCGAGGTGTCGCAGCGGCGCGGCACGTCCCAGGACTCGACTGCGCGCACCCCGGTCATCTCCGTGCGCCGGCTGTGGAAGGTGTTCGGGCCGAAGGCCGACGAGGTGCCGGGCTCCGCGGAGTTGTGCGGGCTCACCCGCCGGGAGCTGATGGAGCGCACCGGGTGCACCGCCGCCGTCCGGGACGTGGACTTCGAGGTGTCGCCCGGCGAGGTCTTCGTCGTCATGGGGCTGTCCGGTTCCGGCAAGTCCACCCTGGTGCGATGCCTGACCCGGCTGATCGAACCCACCGCCGGGGACATCGTCTTCGAGGGTGAGGACATCCGCGGCGCCGACGCCAGGCGCCTGCGCGAACTGCGGCGCAGCAAGTTCTCCATGGTGTTCCAGCACTTCGGCCTGCTGCCGCACCGCAGGGTCGTGGACAACGTGGCGTTCGGGCTGGAGATCCGGGGCATGGGCCGGGCCGAGCGGACGCGGCGTGCGCTGGAGACCGTCGAACTGGTGGGCCTCGCCGGATACGAGAACTCCTACCCCGACCAGCTCTCCGGCGGTATGCAGCAGCGCGTCGGACTCGCCCGCGCCCTGGCCGGCGATCCCGACGTCCTCTTCTTCGACGAGCCGTTCTCCGCGCTCGACCCGCTGATCCGCCGCGACATGCAGAGCGAGGTCGTCCGCCTGCACCGCGAGGTCGGCAAGACCATGGTGTTCATCACCCACGACCTCTCCGAGGCGCTGAAGCTCGGCGACCGCATCCTGATCATGCGTGACGGCCGGACGGTCCAGTGCGGTACCGGTGACGAGCTGGTCGGCGCCCCCGCCGACGACTACGTCCGGGACTTCGTGCGGGACGTGCCGCGCGGCGACGTCCTCACCCTGCGCTGGATCATGCGCCCGCCCGCCGACGAAGACGCCCTGGACGGCCCGGAGCTGGGTCCCGACGTCGTCGTTCGCGAGGCGACCCGGGCTGTGCTCGCCGCCGAGAAGCCCGTGAAGGTCGTGGAGAACGGCACGTTGCTCGGCATCGTCGGCGACGAGGAGATCCTCGCGGTGGTCGCGGGGCGGGAAGGCGACGCCCGATGACCGTCGTCCTGGAGAAACCGGAGCGGACGGCGGCCGCCGAAGAGCCCCCGCGGGGCACGGACGGGCCCAGGGTCCGCCGGTCCGTGCTGGTCGGCGCGATCCTCGTGGTCTGGCTGGTGCTCTTCGCCGTACTGCGCGGACGGCAGACCCTGTCGCTCGCGGCGGCGGACCTCACAGGGCTGCACCGGTGGATCAACGACCTCGACGACACCGTCGGAGCCCACCGCAACTCCAACCCGCTCTTCCTGTACTTCTTCAACGAGATCCGGCTGGTCATCGACACCCTGGTGACCTTCGTCCAGCATCTGATCTCCCAGCCGTCCGGCACCCGCCCGGTCCCGCAGATCGGCTGGCTCGGTGTCGTCGGGCTGGCCGGCTATGTCTCCTGGGCCGTGGGGAACTGGCGGGTCGCGCTGCTGGCCGTGGCCGGCTTCACCTTCTTCGGGGTGCAGGGCCTGTGGCAGGAGAGCATGGACACCCTGGCGCTCATCCTGTGCGCCGTGCTCGTGGCGCTGCTGTTCGCGATCCCGCTGGGCGTCGGGGCCGGGCTGTCCGACCGCTTCGACCGGGTCGTCACCCCCTTCCTCGACTTCATGCAGACGATGCCCACCTTCGTCTACCTGGCGCCGCTCACCCTGGTCTTCCTCATCGGCGGGGCCTCCGCCACCATCGCCACCGTCGTCTACGCGGCCCCGCCGGCGATCCGCATCACGGCACACGCCCTGCGCACGGTGCCCCGTACGACGGTCGAGGCGGCCGAGTCGATGGGCGCCACGCGCCGGCAGACGCTGCTGAAGGTGCTGCTGCCGATGTCCCGACGGACCGTGGTGATGGGCGTCAACCAGACCATCATGGCCGCCCTGGCGATGGTGACCGTCGCGGCCCTGATCGACGCCCCCGGCCTCGGGAAGACCGTCATGCAGGCGCTCCAGTCCCTCGACGTCGGTACGGCCTTCAACGCGGGCCTCGCCATCGTCGTCATGGCGATCGTGCTGGACCGGGTCACGACCGCGGCCGGCGCACGCGAGGAGACCGCACGGCGATCGGGCGGCCGCTTCGCGAGGTGGCGCCGGCCGCTGCTGGGCGCGGGCGCGGTCCTCACGGCGGTGCTGGTCTACCTCTCGCACACCTATGTGTGGGCGGCGGAGTTCCCCGGCGGCGGCAGCGCCGGAAGCCGTATCGCGAGCGCGGCGGACACCGCGACCACCTGGTTGCAGGACCACCTGTCGGGCCTCACCAACGCCGTCCGCGACGGCCTCACCAACGGCCTGCTCAACCCCTTCCAGTCGCTGCTCACCGACTCCCCGTGGTGGCTCGTCGGCGCCGTCCTGGTCGCAGCCGCCCTGGTGCTGGGCGGCCGGCGCGCCGGCCTCACCACGGCGGTGTGCGTCGGCCTGCTGGTCGGCACGGGCGTCTGGTCGGACGGCATGACCACGCTGGCGTCGACGGTCGTCGCGACGGCGCTGGTCATGGTCCTCGGCGTGGTCGTCGGCGTCTGGATGGGGCGCAGCCGGCTCGCGGACCGGCTGGTGCGGCCCACCCTGGACGCGGCGCAGGTCATGCCGCCGTTCGTGTATCTCGTGCCGTTCCTGGCACTGTTCGGCGCCACCCGGTTCACCGCGATCGTCGCGGCCGTCGTCTACGCGGCGCCCGTCGCCATCAAGATCATCGCGGACGGGGTGCGCACCGTGCCCCGGTCCACCGTGGAGGCGGCCACCTCGGCCGGGTGCACCACCTGGCAGATCATCACCAAGGTCCAGCTGCCGATGGCACGCGGCGCCCTGACCCTCGCGGTCAACCAGGGCCTGATCTATGTGCTGTCGATGGTGGTGGTGGGCGGCCTGGTAGGGGCGGGCGCCCTCGGCTACGACGTCGTGGCCGGATTCTCGCGGGGCGAGCTGTACGGCAAGGGGCTGGCGGCGGGACTCGCCATCGTCCTGCTCGGAGTCATGTTCGACCGGATCACTCAGGCTGCGGCGCGACGCACCCGGGCATAAGGAGCACGACACCATGGCACACCACTGGCACGCCGGCGCGGCCGGCCTGGCCGTCCTCGCCCTCACCCTCACGGCCTGCGGCGGGGCGAAGGTCGGCGACACCGGCTCCGCGGGCGCGAAGGCCCCCCACGGCGCCTGCGGCACCTTCAACCTGGCCGTCAACCCCTGGGTCGGCTACCAGGCGGACGCGGCGGTCGTCGCGTACGTGGCGCAGCACGACCTGGGCTGCACCGTGAAGAAGAAGGACCTGAAGGAGGAGATCGCCTGGCAGGGCTTCGGGACCGGTGAGGTGGACGCCGTCCTGGAGAACTGGGGCCACGACGATCTGAAGAAGAAGTACGTCACCGAGCAGAAGACGGCCGTGGAGGCGGGCCCCACCGGCAACAAGGGCGTCATCGGCTGGTTCGTGCCGCCGTGGCTGGCCAAGGCCCACCCGGACATCACCGACTGGAAGAACCTCGACAGGTACGCCGACCGGTTCCGCACCTCCGAGTCGGGCGGCAAGGGCCAGCTGCTCGACGGCGACCCGTCGTACGTCACCAACGACGCCGCCCTGGTCAAGAATCTGAAACTGGACTTCAAGGTGGTGTACGCGGGCAGCGAGACCGCGCTCATCCAGGCCTTCCGCACCGCCGAGAAGAACAAGCAGTGGGTGATCGGCTACTTCTACGAACCCCAGTGGTTCATGTCGGAGGTGCCGCTGGTGAAGGTCGGCCTGCCCGCCTACACGAAGGGATGCGACGCCGACCCGGCGAAGGTCGCCTGCGACTACCCCGTGTACGACCTCGACAAGATCGTCAGTGCGGGCTTCGCCCGGTCGGGCAGCCCGGCGTACCGGCTGGTGAAGAACTTCACCTGGACGAACGACGACCAGAACACGGTGGCCCGGTACATCGCCGTGGACAAGATGTCGGACGACGCGGCGGCGAAGAAATGGGTCGAGGCGAACCGGGACAAGGTGGCCGCCTGGCTGAAGTGACCGGGTCCCGGGAAGGCCGGTCCACCACGCCCGGCGGGCGGTGCGCACAACGGCGCGCCGCCTGCCGGGCGTTGCCGCTTTTACGTGCCGTTTTCGCGCCGTCACCGCCCCCCTTGACACCCCTCCGCGGCGACGGGCACATTGAGTTGCGCAGCCTGAACCAAGTTGCGTAGAAAGCAACTTTGTCGGCCTCAAGGTGCGGAGGTTGAGCGATGGCGGGACCCCGAGTGGTCATCATCGGAGCGGGCGTCGTGGGAGCGGCCCTGGCGGACGAGATCTCCGCCCGCGGCTGGACCGAGGTGACCGTGGTCGACCAGGGCGACGTCCCCGCCACCGGCGGCTCCAGCTCGCACGCCCCCGGCCTGGTCTTCCAGACCAACTCCGCCCGGACCATGACCGAACTGGCCCGCTACACCGTCGAGAAGTTCTGCTCCCTCGACGTCGACGGTGAGCCCTGCTTCCTCCAGGTCGGCGGGCTGGAGGTGGCCACCACCCCCGAGCGCCTCGCGGAACTGCACCGCCGGCACGGCTGGGTCACCGCCTGGGGGGTGGAGGCGCACCTGCTGACCCCGGACGAGTGTGTGCGGCGGCATCCGCTCGTCGACCGGGACAGGGTCCTCGGCGGCCTGCTGGTGCCGACCGACGGCCTCGCCAGGGCCGTGCTCGCCGTCGAGGCGCAGCTGCGCCGGGCCACCGCGCGCGGCGTGCGCGTCCTGGCCCGTCACGAGGTCCTCGACGTGCTGACGGCAGACGGCGCGGTGACCGGCGTGCTGACCGACCGCGGCGAGATCCCCGCCGACATCGTCGTCTGCTGCGCCGGCATCTGGGGCCCGCGCATCGCCCGCATGGCCGGGATGAACCTCCCCCTCACCCCGCTCGCCCACCAGCTCGCCTGGACCGGTCCCGTCCCCGCCCTCGCCGGCCAGAGTCAGGAGGCGGTGCGGCCGATCCTGCGCCACCAGGACGCAGACCTCTACTACCGGGACCGCTTCGACCGCCTCGGCATCGGTTACTACGGGCACCGCCCCATGCCCGTCTCCGCGGACGACATCCTCTCCGTGGACGAGGCCGAGTCGATGCCGTCCGTGCTCGCGTTCACCGAGGAGGACTTCGCGGACGCCTGGACCGAGACCCAGTCCCTGCTGCCCGCGACGAAGGAGGCCGCGATCGAGCAGGGCATCAACGGCCTTTTCTCCTTCACCACCGACAACTTCCCGCTGCTCGGCCCCTCCCCGGACGTCCAGGGCTTCTGGGTCGCCGAGGCCGTCTGGGTCACCCACTCCGCGGGCGTCGGCCGGGCCATGGCCGAGTGGCTGGTCGACGGCTACTGCTCCTCCTTCGACCTGCACGAGTGCGACGTCAACCGCTTCGAGCCGCACCAGCTCGCCCCGGAGTACGTGCTGGCCCGCGACTGCCGGAACTTCGAGGAGGTGTACGACATCCTCCACCCCCTCCAGCCCTCCGGCGCGCCCCGCCCGATCCGGACCAGCCCCTTCTACACCCGCCAGCAGGAACACGGCGCGTTCTTCCTGGAGGCGAACGGCTGGGAGCGCCCGCAGTGGTACGAGGCCAACGCGGGCCTGGTCGAAGGCCGTTCGATCCCCACCCCGGACGAGTGGGCCGCCCGGTACTGGTCACCGATCGTCGGCGCCGAGGCGCAGGTCACCCGCGAGACGGCCGCCCTGTACGACATGACCGCGCTCAAGCGCCTGGAGGTCACCGGCCCCGGTGCGGCCGGCTTCCTGGAGCGGCTGTGCACCGGCCGGGTCGCCAAGTCGGTCGGCTCGGTGACGTACACCCTGCTGCTCGACCAGGGCGGCCGCATCCGCAGCGACATCACCGTCGCCCGCCTCGCCCCCGACCGCTTCCAGGTCGGCGCCAACGGCAACCTCGACCTCGACTGGTTCTCCCGCCACCTGCCCGCCGACGGCACGGTCCAGGTCCGCGACATCACCGCCGGCACCTGCTGCATCGGCCTGTGGGGGCCGCTCGCCCGCGAGGTGCTGCAACCGCTGACGGACGACGACTTCTCCGCCGAGGGCCTGCGGTACTTCCGCGCCCGGCACGCCTACATCGGCTCGGTGCCCGTCACCGCGCTGCGCCTCTCCTACGTCGGCGAACTCGGCTGGGAGCTGTACACCACCGCCGACCAGGGCCTGAAACTGTGGGACACGCTGTGGCGGGCGGCCGAGCCGCTCGGCGGCGTCATCGCCGGCCGCGGCGCCTTCAACAGCCTGCGACTGGAGAAGGGTTACCGCTCCTTCGGCACCGACATGACCTACGAGCACGACCCCTACGAGGCCGGCCTCGGCTTCGCCGTCCGGCTCGACAAGGACGACTTCGTCGGCAAGGCCGCACTGGAGCGCCGCGCGGCGGACGTACGGCGGAAGCTGACCTGCCTCACCCTCGCCGACCCGCGCTCCGCCGTCCTCGGCAAGGAGCCGGTGTACGACGGTGAGCGCGCCGTCGGCCATGTCACCAGCGCCGCCTACGGCTACACGGTCGGCACCGGGATCGCGTACGCGTGGCTCCCGGCGGAGCTGGCGGTGCCCGGCCGGACCGTGCACATCGGGTACTTCGGACGGCGCGTGGCGGCGGTGGTGGCGCAGGAGCCGCTGTTCGACCCGGCCATGTCCCGGCTGCGCGGGTGAGGGTCCGCCGGGCGCCCGCGGCTCAGCCCAGATGGCCCATGCGGTGGCTGATCTCCTCCGCGCCCTTGAGCAGCGCGGGCGCCAGGGTGTGGATGCGGTCCTCGGTGAAGCGGTAGCCCGGCCCCGACGCGCTGAGGGCGGCGACGACCTCGCCGTCATGGGAGCGGATCGGGGCCGCCATCGCGTGCAGGCCCAGCTCCAGCTCCTCCAGCGTCACCGCGTAGCCGCGCGTCCGCGCCTCGGCGAGGTCCTTCTCGAGCCGCGTCCTCGAAGTCAGGGTGTGCGGCGTCAGCCTGCGCAGCCCCGCCGCCGCCAGGATCCGGGCGCGCTCCCGCTCCGGCAGGTGGGCCAGCAGGATCTTGCCGCTGGACGTGGCGTGCACCGGGGTGAGCTGGCCGACCCAGTTGTGCGCCCCCACCGCGCCGGGACCGCGCTCCTGGTGGAGGTTGACCGCGTAGTGCTCCTGGAGCACCGCGATGTTGATGGTCTCGCCGATCTCCGCCGCGAGCCGCTCGCACACCGCCCGGCCCTGCTGGGTGACGTCCAGTCGGCCCGTCACCGCGCCCGCGAGGCGTACGATCCCGAAGCCCAGCCGGTACTTGCCCCGCTCGGCCGACTGCTCGACCAGGCCGCGCGCCTCCAGCGCCCCGAGCAGCCGGAACGCGGTCGACTTGTGGACGTCGAGCTCGGCGGCGACCTCGGTGACGCCGGCCTCGCCGCGCCGCGCCAGGATCTCCAGGACGCTGATCGCACGGTCGACGGACTGCACCCCGCCCGCCGCGGCGCCCGCTGGGTCGCCGTCCGAGACTCGGTTGCTCATGGCGCAACTATAGGGTGACGGCGATCGCCGCCGTCAGCCGATGAGCGAGCGGAACTGCTCGATGGTGCGGCGCCGCATGGTGAGGAAGGCGATCCAGGAGCCGTCGGCGCAGTGCAGCCGGAACCGGGCCATCAGCTGGAGCCGGGGCCGGCGTTCGACCCGGGTCACCCAGGACCGCGGCACCTCCCACACCGGGGTGCCGTCCAGGGGCTTGACCAGTCCGACGCGCTGGTCGGTCACGCGCAGCAGCAGCGCGCCGGAGGTCTGCGGCAGACCCGAGGCGATGCTGCCGGCCCTGCCGGACTGCGCGCCGACGCTGTTCACCAGCTCGTTCCCGAGGAAGCTTCCGGCGTTCACGCCGATGCCCTTCGCGCTCTTGGCGGGGACGACGGTGCCGTAGCCCAGGAGCCGTTCCCCGGGGGCCAGCTGGTGATGTGCGGAGCGCTCGCGCAGTTCGGACATGGTCATGATCATAGGTGGTGCCCGGGGAGCCGACGGCGCCGGTGGTCACGCCGGTCGCCGGTGCCGGATCCGCGGGAAGGACCGGGCGGCGGCCAGGAAGCAGAGGGTCGTCAGCACGAACGGCCAGGTGAACGGATGCCCGCCGGAGGGGGCGAGCAGACCGGCGACGGCCGGGGTGAGCGCGGTCGCGGTGGCCGCGCCGAGCAGCGCGTAGAGCAGGGTCGCCCGGGTGGCGGCCAGGAACACCCCGCACAGCGCCAGCGCGACGAGCACCGCGTTGCAGCCCATCGTGCCGTCGGCGATGCGTGCGGCCGGTGTCCCGAGCGCCCAGGCCGTCAGAAGGCCCGTGGCGCTGCCGGAACTGGCCACCCATCCCGCCGTCCGGCTCGCCAGGAACAGGCCGGCGAGCAGCAGGGCCCCGGCGTACCACTGGTCCAGGAAGAAGACCTGGGAGAGGTTGCGGAAGAACGCCGCCCCCACGGCGTCCGGTCCGAGGAGCGCCGGCCCGGAGGCGGTGCGGGGCGGCGCGGCCCCGCTGCCGCCGTGCGGCCAGACCCGCCGGAACCCGGGCGCGGCCAGGGTGACGGCGCCCGCCAGCAGGCAGTACGGCATGGTCAGCGGCGGCAGCTCCCAGGTGTGCAGCAGCCGTACGACGGCGGCCGTGACGACCGTGACGACGAGGCAGGCCGCGGCGGCGAGCAGCGCCGTGGCCGGCCTGCCCGCGTCGAGGAACACCGCCAGACAGAGCGCGGTCAGCGCGGAGTTGAAGCCCTCCAGCCCGGCCCGCACCCGGTCGCGGGCCACCCCCAGCAGGTCCGCGGCGGCGGTGCCGAGGGCGGCGCCGCCCACGGCGTAGGCGGCGTACCGCCAGTCCGCGGCCAGCAGCGCCAGCCCGAAGACGGCGCCCGCCCGGGCGTTGTCCAGGAACAAGACCTGGGCGAGGCCGCGCAGCACCCGGGCCGGGAACTCCGCGCCCTCTTTGCCGACCGCGTTCCGTCTCTCCCGGCGCCCCGTTCTCAAGCCCCCCACTCGACCCTTCTTCCATCAAGCGACATTTAGTTTCCGCAATACGATATCGCCAGGGGTGGGAGCGGGGGAGACCCAGGAGCCGGGGCGGTCGGCGCGCGTGGCTGCCGGTGCCGTCAGACCGTGTGCGTGTAGTCGGCGAGGGAGCGGGCCGCCCTCCATCCCTGCGCCTCGGCCTTGGACACGTCCAGCACCACCGAGCGGGCGAGCTGGTCGACCGCGTAGCGGGTGAGCGACGGCTCCCCGCCCGGACACAGCCGGGCGGCGCGCGCCGCGGCATGGGCGAGCACCGGTGGAACGCGGTGGATCCGCGCCCGTACCCCGTGCGCTTGGAGGACGGCCAGCATCGCCCCGTCCCGGTCGTACGGCACCGGATCGGCGATGTTGTAGGCGCCCGGCGGCCACCCCGCCGCGTCGAGGCAGGCGTCGGTCAGGTTCTGCACGGCCGTC
This sequence comes from Streptomyces sp. NPDC031418, assembly GCF_055581605.1. Classification (NCBI taxonomy): domain Bacteria; kingdom Bacillati; phylum Actinomycetota; class Actinomycetes; order Kitasatosporales; family Streptomycetaceae; genus Streptomyces; species Streptomyces sp. NPDC031418. The sequence goes on along the minus strand of NZ_JBVIJC010000013.1, from coordinate 87,664 downwards.
AGGCTGAGGCGGACGCTCGGGCCCGGCAGCAGCAGGCGCCCGGCGCGGACGCGGGACAGCAGCCTCGGCACCAGGTGCGGATCCCCGCTGCCGTAGACCGCCCGGGGCCGCAGCACCACCGCGCCGGCCGCGAGCGCCAGCGCCTCACCGGCCGCCTTGGTACGGCCGTACGCGTTCAACTGGCCGCGCACCGGATGGTCCTCGGTGATCCGGGCCCGGCCGGGTCCGGGCGCGTAGACGCTGGCACTGCTCACCCACACCACCGGCCGGCCGGCGGCTGCCGCCAGCAGCCGCGCCGTGCCGTCGACGTTGACGGCGCGCATCACGGCCTCGGCGGGGGAGCCGGGCGGCGGATCGCCGACCGCCGCCGCGCAGTGCACCACGAGGTCCGCCCCGGACAGGTCCGGCACCTCGCGGGCGGCGTCCCAGGGGACGTGCCGCCCGACCGGGCCGGGGCGGCGCCCCACACACAGCACCCGGGCGCCCCGCGCGGCGGCCGTGGCGGCGACATGGGAGCCGCAGAAGCCGCTCGCGCCGGTGACGGCGATCGTGGTCATCGGTCGTCCTCCGCGGGACTCGTGGTGGTGGCCCGGACGGTGAGGGAACGCCAGGCGGGCAGCGCCGACGAGCGGTCGGCCACGGCCCGTACGACGGCGGGGCGGTACGGCGCCAGCGCGGCGAGCGCGTCCTCGAGCTGGGCCCGGGCCGGCCGGGCGCCGGGACAGGCGTGGCCGCCGGCGCCGAACACGAGCCGGGCCACGGCGGGCGGTGCGGGGTCGAGGGCGTCCGGGGGATCGGTGTGGGCCCGGGCGGCGTGCCGTGCGACCAGGATCAGCCGGTCCCCGCGCCGTACCGGGCAGCCGTCGAGGTCCGCGTCGGCCGCCGCCGCGCGCGGCAGCAGCGGGGAGGGGGCGAGCGCCCGCAGCAGTTCGCCCGCCAGGACCGGCCGCAGCCGCTCGTCGGCCGCCTGGTCCCAAAGCGCCGCGTCCGCGCACCAGGCGGCGGCGCGGGGCAGGGCCGCCACGGTGGTGTTGACGGCGGCGACCGCCAGCATCGCCCGCAGCGCCGGGCTCTCGCCCGCACCGCCCGGAGCGGTGGCCGGTCCGGCGCCGAGCAGGGCCTGAAGACGCGCCGTCGCCGCCGCGGCCCTGCGGGCGGTGCCGGGGAGCCGGGGGCCGGGCAGATGGTCGCGTACGGCGGTGGCCGCGGCGCGCGCGGCCGCCTCGGCGACATCCTCCGGGCCGGCGTCCACCGCGAGCAGCGCGCACACGGTCGCTCCCGCCAACTCCCGCGCCAGCGGCACGAGATCGACGGTACGGCCCGCCGCGAGCGGGGCCAGCCGGCGGGCCAGCACCTCCTCCCAGACCGGGCGCAGCCGCCGTACCCCCGGCGCGCCGAGCCCGTCGGCGATCGTCCGGCGGGTGTCCCGGTGGCCGGCGCCCGCCTGGTCGAACAGGGCGCCTCCGGTGGACAGTTCGCGAGCGGCGCCGCCGGTGGTGCCGGCCGCGGTGCGGTCCAGCGGCACGCGGGTGAGGGCGTGCCGGTAGGCGTCGGTGCCGTGCACCAGCAGGGTGCCGCCGACACGGGTCACCGCCCGGCGGCGGGTGGCCGCGAGCAGGGTGAACAGCACGGGGTGGGAACGGGTGTACACGCGCCGGTCACGGCGGCGTGCCGCCCGGACCCCGGACGCGGTGGGCGGGACGGCCAGGGGACGGGCCGGTTCGTCAGCCCGTGGCGGACCGTCGGTCCCCAACGGCAGTTCGCCACACGGTGGTTCGCCGGTCCGCGCGTTCATCGCCGGCCTCCGGCCGCCCGGGACGGCAGGCCGAGGCGGGCCGCGGCCAGGTGGGCCGTCGCGGTGCGGTCCGGTTTGCGGGAGCGGCCGGAGAGCGGGATGTCGGCCCACACCACCGCGTCCGGCCGTGCGGACCCCATCCGCTCCAGCGGGGCGGCCAGCGCGGCCCGCAGCGCCCCGGGGTCGGCCCCCGGGCGCGGCTGCACGACGGCGACCAGCCGCTCGTCCCCGTCCCCGGCCGGTACCCCGACCAGCAGCGCCAGCTCGACACCGGGCACGTGCAACGCGGGCTCGTACAGGCCCGGATAGATGTTCTCCGCCCGCCTGAGCACCATGTCCTTGAGCCGGCCCTGCAACACGATCCGGCCGCCGTCGAGACACGCGCGGTCACCGGTGGCGACCCACGGGTCGGGGTCCTCGCCCAGATAGCGGTCCCGGGCGGCGCGGCCGGACAGCAGCAGCTCGCCGGAGGCGTCCACCTCGGCCGCCACCCCCGGCAGCGGAGCCCCCACCAGATCGCCCGCGCCGGTGAACGCGGCCTTCTCCGCCTCCTCCACCGCGGCGGCCGGGAACAGCTCGGTCAGCGCGTACACGCCCCAGGCCTCGGTGGCGCCCGCCCGCTTGACCCGGGTGAGCAGCTCGGCACCGGCCGGCGCCGACCCGGTCCACACCCGCCCGGCGAACCGGCCCCCCTCCGCCAGCACCCGCCGTAGCTGCGGCGGCGTCAGATAGGTGGCCTGCGGGGCCAGCCGGCCGAGCTGCCGGGCCAGCACGCGCGGCGAGCGGGCGGGCAGCGCCACCGGCGCGCCGCCCGCCAGGGACGGCACCAGGACGAAGAACGTCCCGCCGAGGACGGGCCGGCCGGCCACCACCCCGACCAGGTCGGCCACCGTGGCCATACCGGCGGCGAGCGAGGAACGGGTGTGCACCACCGCGCGGGGCCGTGACGTGGTGCCGGAGGTGAACACGATGACCGCGTCGCCGTCCTCGTCCACGGGCCGCGGCGGGACCACCCTGCGGACCCCGGAGTCCACCGCGGGGGCGCAGCCCGGCAGCCGGGGCCCGATGGTGGCCACCGGCCCCAGCTCCGCGAGGTCCGGCAGGGCCAGCCGCGCCCGCCGGGCGAGCGGCCGCGCCCACCCGGCGACCGCCTGCGCGGCGGCGTCGGCGAGCACGAGGTCGGGCCGGGCCAGGGCCAGCCGGGCGCGCAGCACGTCCGGACCGGCGCCGGGGTCGAGCACCGCGGCCCGCGCCCCGAGCCGGTGCACGGCGAGCAGCACCGCCAGCGCCCGGGGCCCGGGCCGGACCGCGACGCCCACGGTGCCGCCCCGCGCCACACCGCGGGCGTGCAGCGCGGCGGCGTACCGGTCGGCGAGGTCGGCCAGGTCCCCGCGGGTGGCCCGGGTGCGTACGGCGCCCGTCGGGCCGGCGCCGAGCACGGCCGGCCGCTCGGGGGCGTCGGTGCGCAGGGCGCGGGCGAGTGTGTCGAGCATCAGCGGGGATCCTCCGTGTGCCGGCCCGGGCCCTTGTCGAGATACCAGCGGGCGGTGCCCACCAGGCCGTAACTGCGCAGCCGCCGCGTGGAGTTCTCCACGACCATGGCCCGGGCGTGGACGATGGCGGTGGTACGGCGGCGGACCCGGTTGAGGAAGAGGCGGTCGGTGGGGGAGGGGCGGCGCGGCATGCCCCCGACGGCCTCGTACAGGGCGGCCGTGATGGCCATGTTGTTCCCGGCGTGCATCCGGTACGGGGTGAGATAGCCGTGCCGGCGCCGGTGCGCGGGGCGGATCCGGCCGAAGAACGCGGCGCCGCGCACCAGGGCGCGGAACGCGGCACGCCCGAGCGGCCCGTGCTCGTCGCGCCGGGCGTCGATCCGGCCGCACACCAGGCCCGCGCCGTGCCGCAGCGCGTCCCGGGCGGCGGCGGTCCAGCCGGGGTGCGGCAGACAGTCGGCGTCGGTGCGGGCCAGCATCGTCGCGCCGTTGCGGATCGCGTACCGGAACCCGGTGTCCACCGCGCAGCCGACGCCCTTCTCCGGTTCGCGGAGCACATGCACCGGGAACGGCGCCCGGCGGGCGAAGTCGTGGACGATCGTCGCGGTGCCGTCGCTGGAGGCGTTGTCCACGACGACGAGGGTGAAGTCACGGTCCCGCTGCGCCGCGAGCGCCTCCAGCGTCGCGCCGATCCGTCGGGCCTCCTGGTGAGCGGGCACCACCACCCACAGGGCGCTCACGCGTGCTCCCACACCATCGTCATGATGCTCACGCCGCCGCCCAGGCCGACGAACAGCACCCGGTCGCCGGGGCGCAGCCGCGCATGGACGCGGTCGAGCTGCACGCCCAGCGTGGCGCTGGCCATGTTCCCGAGCGTGGGGACGGTGACGACCAGCCGGTCCCGGGGCACCCCGGTGACCTCCACGAACCGTTCCAGGTACGGCACGGTGACCTGGTGCACCAGGACGTGCCGGAAGTCGGTCCAGCCCAGGCCGGTGCGCTGCCGCATCCGGTCCAGCACCGAGGTGCCGACCTTCTCGAACACCTCGCGCAGCTCGCCGCCGTCACCGCTGAAGTAGGTGTGCTCGTCCCCGCGGGGGTGGCGGGAGCCGCCGCCGAAGATCCCGCCGACCTGCCAGTGCTCGGAGTGCGTCTCGGTGTCCACGTCGAGGATGCCGCCCCGGTCCACCGCCTCCAGGACGACGGCCGCCCCCGCGTCCCCGAAGGTGTAGCCGGCGAAGCCGTCCCGCAGCTGCCCGGGACCGGAGGGGTGGTGCCGTACCGCCCGGCTCGGGGTCTCCCCGGTCACCACCAGAGCCCGGCGGGCCCGGCCGGCGAGCAGCATCGCCCGTGCCGTGTCGATCCCGTTGACGAAGCTGTTGCAGGCGTTCGTCACATCCAGGGCATGGGCCCGGGAGCCCAGTTCGGCCTGGACGACATGGGCCGTCGCCGGCTCGACCACGTCCCGGGTGGCGGAGGCGAAGACCAGCAGGTCCACGTCGTACGGGGTCAGCCCGGCGCGGGCCAGCGCGGTGCGGGCCGCCCGCACCGCGAGCGTCGAGGCGTACTCGCCCTCCGCGACGGCCCGGCGTGCGGTGATCCCGGTGACCCGTTCGAGCAGCCGCGGCGGCAGCCGCAGCCCGGCCGCCGCGGAGATCCGCTCCTGTAACTGCTGGGACGTCACCTCTTGCCCCGGCAGGCAGGACGCCACCGAGGTGATCCCCACCCGGCGCACCGGCTTACGAGCAGCGTGGTCTGTGTGCATGGCCTGGACGCTACGAGCCGGCCCGAACACCTTTCCTGAGCACCCGTACTCAATCCCGCCTGGGTACCCGCCCCCTGCGGGTCCGGCCGTCCCCCAGGACGGCCGGACCCGTGCCCCGGCGGGGTCAGGCCGAGGGCAGCGGCAGCGGGGGCCAGTGCAGCAGGGCGCGGAACTGCTCGCGCAGCGCCTGCTCGTCGGCCTCGCGCAGGGCCTCGTCCCGGGCGCGGCGGGCCGCCGGGTCCTCCAGCTGCTCGGTCTCGCTGACCGACCGGGAGGCCGCCACCACCGCCCGGACCCGGTCCCGCCGCAGGTCCTCGTAGCGGCGGAAGGCGCCGGCCGGGTCGTCGGGGGACGCGCCGAGGCAGCCGGCCAGGACGACCGCGTCCTCGATGGCCATCGCCGAGCCCTGTCCGAGACTCGTCAGCATCGGGTGCGCGGCGTCACCGAGGAGGGTGACCGGGCCCTCGCCCCAGCGCTCCAGGAACGGCCGGTCCTGCGAGGGCACCGCGAGCACCGACTCCATCGGGGTCGCGCGGATGATGTCGCAGACCTCGTCGGCCCAGCCGGCGTAGGTGTCGAGGATCTCGGCCTTGTCGCCGTCCCAGGCGCGGGACCGCTCGGCGGGCATGTTCTTCGTGCCCCACCAGTAGTAGCGCCCATGGCCGACGTCGATCAGGCCGAACCTGCGGCCGGCCCCCCAGTAGTGGCCCACGTAACCCGCCGGGAGGTGCGGCCGGGCGAAGGGGGTGACGGCCAGCCAGCAGATGTAGCCGCTGTCCTGGCTCGGCTCGGCCCCCACCAGGCCGCGGCGGACGGCGGAGTGGAAGCCGTCCGCGCCGACCAGGGCGCTGCCCCGGACGGTGGTGCCGTTCTCGAAGCGCACGGTCACCCCGGCCGGTCCCGTCTCGTGGTCCGCGACCGCGTGCCCGAGGACCGGCGGCGCCCCGTCCAGCTCGGCGAGCAGGGCTTCCTGGAGGTCGGCCCGGGTCACGCACACCGACGGCACACCGAGCGCGTCCGTGACGGCCTTGAGCGGCTGCTCGCGGATCAGTTCCCCCCTCTCGTCGAGGACCCGGAACGTCTCGACGTCCTGGCCGCGCTTGGACAGTCCCAGGTCGATGCCGAGCGACGCCAGCGCGGCGACGGCGTTGCTCATCACGGACAGGCCCGAGCCCGCCGCGCGCAGCCGGGTGGCCCGCTCGTAGATCTCGACGGGGATGCCCGCCCGGCGCAGGGCGACGGCGGCGGTCAGCCCGCCGATGCCGGCCCCGGCGATGATCACCGGCAGCCGGGTGGACGACGGCTCGGGGGAGGTGTGGTGCGTCATACGGCGACTCCGGTGGAGGACGGGACGGGACGGCCGTCGAGGATGCGGCCGATGATCTCGGCCGTGTGGGTGACATGGGGGTGTTCGACGATGGACAGGTGGTTTCCGGGGACCGTGACGGCGCGCAGCCGGCCGCGGGTCATGTGCTGCCAGCCGTTCAGCGGGTCCGCGTGCCGGCTGCCGCCCGCGCTGTGCATGGCGAGCAGCACCTCGGGCAGCGGCTCGGCGGCCAGCAGCAGGGTGATGTCCTGCTCGGGCACCTCGGGCCGGTAGGCCAGGGTGGCGTTCCAGTTCGCCTCGTACACCCGGAAAAGCCGGCGGACCACGGCCCCCGAACTCCCCGGGGGCAGCACCCCGGCGCGTACGGCGAGCTGGGCGATGAAGTCGAACTTCTCGTCCGGCGTGGTCAGTTCGGCCGGCATCCGCTCCTGCGGCGAGGCCCCGCCGCGGCCCAGCCACAGCAACTCCCAGCAGAACCAGCCGAGCAGCGCGTCCTCGTCATGGCGGGCCCGCGGCCCGGGGTCCAGGGCCGTGGTGTCCAGCAGCACCAGGTCGGCGACCTCCTCGCCGGCCCGGGTCAGCTGGACGGCCATTTCGAAGGCCACGAAGCCGCCGAAGGACCAGCCGCCGATCGCGTAGGGGCCGTGCGGCTGCACCCGCCGCAGGGCGGCGATGTAGTCGGCGGCCAGCTCGGGCACCGAGCGGCGGGGCTCGGTGCCGGGGACCGCGCCCGCCGCCTGGAGCCCGTACAGCGGCCGGCCGGCGGGCAGATGGCGGGCGAGCTGCACGTAGCACAGCACGTTGCCGCCCATGGGGTGCACCATGAACAGCGGGCGGCGGTCCCCTTCGGGGCGGATCGGCACCAGCGGGTCGAAGGTGACCGACGCGTTCCGCTCGCGCAGCCGCCGCGCCAGCCCGGCGACGGTGGGGGTGGCGATGAACTCGGCCAGCGGGACGGTGACGCCGTAGCGCTGCTCGATGACCACCGTCAGCCGCATCGCCGTCAGCGAGGTGCCGCCCAGGTCGAAGAGGTCGTCGTCGACGCCGATCGCGTCGGCGGGCAGCTCCAGCAGATCGGCCAGGGTGTCCGCCAGGACCGCCTCGTGACTGCCGGGAACGGGCCGGGCGCCCCGCGGCTTCGCCTCCTGCGCGGGGACGGTGGCGGCCAGCGCCCGGTCGTCGCGCTTGCCGGAGGGGGTCAGCGGCAGCGCGGGTATCCAGGTCAGCGAGGCGGGCACCAGATACGCGGGCAGCACGGTGCGCAGATGACGGCGCAGCTCCCCGGTGTCCGTGCGGTCCCGGTCGCCGACGAGGAAGGCGGCCAGGGTGTTCTCGCCGTCGGCCCGGCGGCGCGGTACGACCGCCACCTCCCGGATGCCGGGCCGGTCCGCGGCGAAGTCGAGGACGGCGGCCTCCACTTCGGCCGGCTCCACCCGGTAGCCGCGTATCTTGACCTGGCCGTCGGCCCTGCCGGTGCACACGATGTCCCCGCCCGGCAGGACCACCGCGAGATCGCCCGTGCGGTACAGGACCTCGCCCGGGGCGCCGTACGGATGGGGGACGAACCGCTCCTCGGTGAGGTCCTTGCGGCCCACGTACCCCTCGGCGAGACAGACCCCGCCCAGGTATATCTCGCCCTGCACACCGGGTGGCACCGGACGCATCCGCGCGTCGAGGACCAGCACCTGCGCGCCGTCCACGGGGCGTCCCACCGGGGGCAGTTCGGGGAAGGAGGACGGATCGCCGGTCATGCTGTGCCGCGTGACCACATGTGACTCGGTCGGGCCGTACTGGTTCTCCAGCAGCACACCCGGCAGGGCGGCGAGGAACCGGCGCAGGGCGGCGGTCACCCGCAGCTGCTCGCCGGAGGAGACCACCACCCGCAGCCGCCGCGGCACCGGGCCGAGCGCGTCGGCCGTCTCCGCCAGCTGCTGGAGCGCCACGAACGGCAGGAACACCCGCTCCACGCCCGCCTCGTCCAGCAGCCGCAGCAGCGCCGGCATGTCGCGGCGCTGCTCCTCGTCCGCCAGGACCAGGGTGCCACCGCCGCACAGCGTGGAGAAGATCTCCTGGAAGGCGACGTCGAAGCCGATCGGCGCGAAGTGCAGGGTGCGGCCGCCGACGGCACCGCTCGGCACCCGGTTCTGCCAGCCGACCAGGTTCGCCAGCGCCCGGTGCGGCATCGCCACGCCCTTGGGGACGCCGGTCGAGCCGGAGGTGAACAGCACATACGCGGTGTCCGCGGGCCCGGGCCCCGGGAGGCCGCCGGCCGCGCCCGGTGTGCCGGGCGCGGTCAGCGACTCGGGGGACAGCAGCGGCGCGCAGTCCGCCACCAGGTGCGCGTGCCGGGCGGCGGCGACGATACGGCGGGGCCGGGCGGTGTCGGCCATGAGCGCCAGCCGGGCCGGCGGATAGGCCGGGTCCAGCGGCACCACGGCGGCCCCGGTGAGCAGGACACCGAGGAGCACGGCGACCGCCTGCGGGCCCCGGTCCATGGCGACGCCGATCCGGTCGCCGCGGCCGGTGCCCTCGGCGCGCAGCCGGTGCGCCACGGCCCGTGCGGTGCCGGCCAGCCGCGCATAGCTCCAGATGTCGCCGGCGTGGTCCAGGGCCGGGGCGTCGGGGGTGCGGGCGGCCTGGCGCAGGAAGAGGTCCGTGACGCACTCCTGGCTCATGGGTGCCGGTACCGGGCGGGCGGGCTCCGCCGCGAGGAAGCCGAACCCGGCCTGTTCCAGCGGGTGTTCGGCCATCCGGCGCACCACGGCGACGAGCGTGTCGGCGAGCAGCTCGGCCTGGTCCCGGCTGAACACCCGCCCGTCGCAGTCGACGCGCAGCCCGATCCGGCCGTCCACCGGGTCGTGCACCGCGTTGACCAGCAGGGTGAAGTTGGTCTCCTCCCAGGTCCGGAAGTCCAGCAGCCGGATGCCCGGAAGCGTCAGCACCTCGGTGAGCTGCCGGAAGTGGACGTAGTTGAACGCCGTCTCCAGCTCGCTGCCGGGGTGCTCCTCCTGGATGGCGCTGAGCGGGTAGCGGCGGTGCGGGAACCCCTCGCGCTCGCGGTGCAGCGCCTGCCGGGCCAGCGCGGACCAGCTCGCACCGGAGGTGGGCAGCCGCAGGGGGACGGTGTTCAGGAAGAGCCCGAGGGCCTGTTCGCCCTCCCCCTCGGTCCGGCCGTGCGTGACCAGCCCGGTGAGCACCTCGGGGGCGCCGGTGAACAGCCCTAGTGTCAGGCAGTGCGCCGCCAGCAGCACCGACTTGACCGGCGTCCCGTGCGCCCGGGCGGCGTCCCGCAGCGCGTCCGCGAGGTCGGCCGGCAGCTCCCGCCGGCACACGATCTGCTCGCCGTCGGTCGGCGGCCGGTGCGCTCGGGCCCCGGCGAGCGCCGGCACGTCGACCCCGCGCACGACCTCGCCCCAGTAGGCGCGGCTCGCCACGGAGTCCAGCGCGGCCCGCTCGGCGGCCACGTGCGCCGCGGGCGGCGGCAGCGGCCCGCCGGGCACCGGAGCGGCGCCGAGCCCCAGGGTGTGCGCGTACGTCTGGAGCAGGTCCCGCAGCAGGTTGGCGACGCTGGCGCCGTCGAGCAGCGCGTGGTGGAAGCCGAGCACCAGTTCCACGGTGTCGGGGCGCACATACGCGCGCAGGAAGTAGAGCGGGCCGTGTTCGAAGTCGTAGTCGTGCACCCGGCGTTCGCCCACGTGGCGCAGGATCTCCGCCTCCGCCTCCGCCTCGGTACGGCCGCGCAGGTCCACGCAGTCCGCACCGGCCGGTGCCTGCGGGTGGATCACCTGGAGCGGCTCGGAGACGCGGGCGAGCGCGAACGTGGACCGCAGCACGGGGTGCCGGGCGGTCAGCCGCGCGGCGGCGGTACGGAACGCCGCCTCGTCCCACGGCATCCGCAGCACATAACGGAAGACGTCCTTGTACACGGCGGTGCCGGGCCGGCGCCGGGAGTGGAAGATCAGGCCCAGCTGGAGCCGGGAGAGCGGGTGGGCGTCGTCGGCGTCCCCGAGCGCCGCCCGGTCGACGCGGGACACCAGCGCGAACGGACGCGGCCCCTCCGTCGCGGCCGGGCCGGGCGGCGCGTCGGCGACGGTGACGGCGGCGAGCGCCGCCACGGTCGGTGCGGCCACGAGATCGTCGAGGGAGAAGCGCAGGCCCTCCCGCTCGGCCCGGGCCCGGACGGTGAGCAGCCGGATGGAGTCGCCGCCGAGGGCGTAGAAGTCGTCGTGCACGCCGACCCGTTCGACGCCCAGCACCTCCGCCCAGATCCGGGCGAGCGCGGCCTGCACCCCGTCGGCCGGCGCGGCGTCGCCGGACGGCTCCGCTGCGCCGCGCGGGTCGGGCAGCGCCCGCACATCGGTCTTGCCGCTCGGGGTCAGCGGCACCCGGTCGATCCGGCACAGCAGGGCGGGCACCATGAACGCGGGCAGCCGGGCGACGAGCGCCGCGCGCAGCCGGTCCGGGCCCGGGTCGCCGTCGCCGGCCACGTACCAGGCGGCCAGCCGGGTGCCGCCGCCCCCGGCGGTGGTGGCGGCCACCACCGCGTCGCGCACCCCGGGCAGCTCGCGCAGCGCGGCGGCGACCTCGCCGGTCTCCACCCGGTTGCCCCGGATCTTGACCTGGCCGTCCGCCCGGCCCAGGTACTCCAGGGTGCCGTCGGCGAGCCAGCGGGCGATGTCCCCGGTGCGGTAGATCCGTCCGCCGGGCACGAACGGGTCGGCGGTGAACCGTTCCGCGGTGAGCCGGGGCAGCCCGAGATAGCCCCGGGCGACCTGGACGCCGCCGATGCACAACTCGCCCGGCACACCGGCCGGCTGAAGGTTTCCGTGGGCGTCGAGGACGTACAGCAGCGTGTTGTCCACCGGCCGTCCGATCGGCACCCGGCGTACGGGAAGCGCCGGGTCGCCGGGGCAGTCGTACGCCGTGACGTCCACCGCGGCCTCGGTGGGGCCGTACAGGTTCACCAGGCGGGGCGGCCCGTCCGGGCCCGTGCGGAAGGTCCGTGCGAAGCGTTCGACAGGCCCGGGCGGCAGCGCCTCGCCGCTGCAGAAGACGTACCGCAGCGAGGAGACCGGCGGCTCGTCGAGGTCGAGGAAGGGGCCGAGCATGGAGGGGACGAAGTGCAGGACACTGACCCCGTGGTCGCGGACCGTGCGGGCCACCTCCCGCGGGTCCTTCTCGGCGCCGGGCGGCAGCAGCACCAGCCGGGACCCCTCGGCGGCCCACCAGAACAGCTCCCACACGGAGACGTCGAAGGAGACGGGGGTCTTCTGCAACAGGACGTCGTCCGCGCCCACCGGGTACAGCCGCTGCATCCAGGTCAGCCGGTTGACGGCCGACCGGTGTTCGACCATCACGCCCTTGGGCCGGCCGGTCGACCCGGACGTGTAGATCACATAGGCGAGGGAGCCCGGACCGGCGCCGGTCTCCGGCGGGGCGTCGTCCTGCCCCGCCTCCAGCTCGGCCACCCGGCGGGCGTGCTCCCGGCCGGCGGCCCACGGCGCCCGGGCCCCCTCGTCGTCCAGCACGACCGCCGCGGCCCGGCAGTCGTCGAGCATGTGCGTGATCCGCCCGGCGGGGTAGTCCGGGTCCACCGGCACATACGCGGCGCCCGCCTTGAGCACCCCGAACAGCGCCGGGAGCAGGTCCGGGCCGCGGCGCAGCGCCACCGCCACCCGGTCCCCGTCGCCGACGCCGGCCGCCCGCAGGCCCCTGGCCACGCGGTTGGCGCGGCGCTCCAGCTCCGCGTAGGTCAGCGAGCGGCCGGTGGCGGCGTCCGTCACCGCGACGGCGTCCGGCCGCCGGGCGCACTGGAGCTCGAACAGGCCGTGCAGGGTGCCGGGTTCCCGCTCCGGCGCGGCGGGGCCCCGGCCCAGGGCGAGCAGGGCGTCCCGTTCCGCCGGGCCGGTCACCGGTACGGCGGACAGCTCCGCCGCCGGGTCGTCCAGGCAGCCCGCGAGCAGCCGCTCCAACTGGCGGGCCACCGCGTCGATCGGCAGGTCCTCGTCGAACACGTCGAGCGCGTGGACCAGGTCGATCTCCATGCCGGGGGCGTCGCCGAAGTCCCGTACGAAGACGTTGAGCGCGGACTGGTCGTACCCGGGGGCCTGCATGCCGGTCTCGCGCCGCACCCCGTCGAGGACGGCGGGCCGCTCGTAGCGCAGATAGGACAACGTCACGTCGAACAGCTGCCGGGAACCGCCCGCGCCGTCCGCGGCCAGCCCGGTCAGCAGGTCGCCGAGCGCGATCCGCTCGTGCCGCTGGAGCCCCCGGACCGCCTCGCGGGTCTCGCGCACCAGCTCGCCGACCGGGCGCGCCCCGGGGCGCCGCAGCGGCAGCGGCAGGGTGTTGGCGAGCTGGCCGTACGGCGTCGCCGTCCAGCCGGCGCGGTTCAGCAGCGGGATGCCGAGGACGACGTCCTCGCTGCCGTGCAGCCGGGTGAGCAGCCCGCCGAGGACGGCCGCCACATAGGCGAAGGGGGAGTAACCGGCTTCCCGGATCCGCCGCACCAGCGCGCCGTCGACGGGCACGGTGCGGATGCCCCGGCGCCGGGCGCCGCTCGGGGCCCGGCGGGTGAACAACGCGGTGCCGGTGTCAGCGAGCGCGGCCCGGTGGTGGGCCAGATCCTCGCCGAAGGCGTCACCGGCCCGGTAGCGGGCCTCCTCCGCGAGGAAGCCGGCGACCGGAACGGGGTCCGCGGCGGGCGCCGGTGCCCCGGCGTGCCGGTGCGCGTACTCCTCCAGGATCTCCTGGGTCACCCGGTCGCAGGTCCAGCCGTCCGCGACCAGATGGTGCGCCGTCAGCCGCAGCACCACCGTGTCGGGCCCCTCGGTCAGCAGCGTGACCCGCACCGGCGGGGCGCCGCGCAGCGGCAGGGGGCGCAGCAGGTCGGCCTCCAGCCAGGCGGCGCGGGCCGCGGCCGGGTCCGCCTCCCGCTCCAGGTCGAGCCGGCCCACCTCGGGTGCCGCGGCGCCGACCCACTGCACCGGCGTACCGTCCGGGTCGTCGAAACAGAGCCGGAACGTCTCGTGCCGGGCCAGCACCGCCTCGGCGCTCTCGGCCAGCAGCCGCCGGTCCACCGGACCGGTGAGACGTTCGGTCACACAGCAGTTGAACTGGGGATCGTCCGGGTGCAGTACGGCGGAGGCCCACACGTCCCGCTGATAGGCGGTCAGCGGGAGGCGGGGCTGATCCGTATGGCTCGGTAAGTTCATGATCAGACCATAGGTGCGGACCTGGCCGGGAAAGCGTCCGGCGGCAGCTAGTGGCCGTCGACTGCCGGTGCTGTGTCCCTTCCGCCGTGGCGGGTACGGCCTTTCGGACAGCGGTGACGCCTCGTCAATCCATGTATATGACACAGTGGTTGTGCCAGACGGTGATCAACAGGAGGAGCGGGCATGGCGGTTCGGCTGGACGAGCGGGTGCGGGCGCGGCTGGAAGGACCCCACTTCTGGTACGTCGCCACGGTGACACCGGACGGCGCTCCGCATGTCACACCGATGTGGGTCGGCCTGGAGGACGGGCTGATCGTCTTCAACACCTCGGTCGGCCGGATCAAGGAGGAGAACCTCCGCCACGACGCCCGCGTCCACCTCTCGCACGCCGACCCCGACAACCCCTACGACCGGGTGCAGATTTCCGGCCGCGCGGTGCGGCTGGTGACCGGCGAGGCGGCCGAGCGCGGGATGGACCGGCTGACCCAGAAGTACCTGGGCCTGGACCGCTACCCCTGGCTGATCGAGGGCGAGCAGCGCGTACACGTCCTGGTCGAGCCGGAACGGGTACGCCACATCGTCGGCGTCGAACCGTTCCGGCCCGGGGTCATCCCCTCCTGACCGGGCGGGGTCAGGATTCGGCCGGCACCCGGTCCAGGAAGCCCAGCACCTGCCGGATCCGGCCCTCCTCGTCCAGCGTGACCACGTCGAACCCGGCCACCGGCGCAGACCGGTCGGCCTCGTTCACCAGCTCCCAGCCGAAGCGCGCGGTGTCGTGGTGCCCGTCCACCGCGCCCAGCGGGCGGAAGACGAACCCCGGGAACTGCTCGTGGACCGCCGCGATCACGGCCGCGATCCCCTCATGGCCACGGACGTCGGCGAGGGGGTCGGTGTAACCGCCGTCCGGGGTCCACGCGGCGGCGACCGCCTTCCTCAGGGCCTCGGGCTCGGTGGCGTTCCACGCCTCGAAGTAACGGGCGGCGGCGGTCGCGTAGCGATCGGTGTTCACGGACATGGTGAATCAGCCTCCATCGAGGTCGTCTCTCCTGGTCGGGGCCCGGGTCGGGGCTTCGCCGATCCGGTGTGACCACCATGCCCGGCACCTCGGCGGCCGGTCGATTACCTCCGGGGTCATGCCCGGGCGGCTCGTGCGACCAGCCTCGTTCCGGCCACAACGGACGGCGAATATGTCAACAGACTGGCCAAAAAGTCATGGTGACAGTGTGTCGGAAGTGGCGATACTCGAACGTCAGGGACACATCACCCCACAGGAGCCGCACGAAGAGCGAGGCCCGCCCGGTACCAAGCGAGGCGACGGGGGAGTGAGACGTGCACGACGAGTTCCTGTGCCATGTCACGGCGTACGGCATGTGCGACGGCAGGCGCATCGGCGTACCGCTCGGCACCTATCGCGCGCCGACGCTCGCCCTGGCCCTGTGGTGGCTGCGGGACCGGGCGTCCTGGATCGCGGAGCGGCTCGACCCGAGCCCGGCGGACCCCGCCATCCCGGCCGGGGCGCTGGTGCCGGTCGCGGACACGGTCGCCGACGTCCCCGCCCTGCTGCGCGCCTGGTGCGCCGACGACGCCCGGCAGGAGCGGACCGCCGACGAGCTGGCGGCCGGGCGGCTGGTGCGGATCGCCGCCAGCGACGACACCACCGAGTACGAACTGCTCGCCGAGTCCGTGGACGCGCTCCGGATGCAACGCGTCGGCCCCGCGCTGGTCGAGCTCGCGTGACACGTGTCCATTCCGCTCAGACGGACCGGGACGAGCAGGCGCACATCTGAGCGGATCGGTAGAATTCTGGCCATGGCGGAGCGGTCGGTCGCCCCGGCTGTGCCCGAGTTCGTCCTGGAGACCGACACCGGGTCCACGGTGATGAGTCCGGGCCACGACTACCACGTCGGACGCGACCCGTTGAGCGACATCGTCCTCGACGATGCCCGGGTCTCGTGGCACCACGCGGTGCTGCGCTGCGACCACGACCACTGGACCCTGGCCGACACCGGGAGCACCAACGGCACCTACGCCCACGGCCACAGGGTCCGCGAATGGCGGCTCGCACCCGGCAGCGAGATCCGCTTCGGCAACCCCGTCGACGGCCCCCGCGCCCTGCTCCTGCCCGTCCCCGAACCCGCCCCCGGCCGCCCCTCGGCGGTGTCCCTGCCCGAGCGGACCGGCACCTTCCGCCGGCCCAGCAGCGTCCGCCCGCTGCCCGCCCTGACCGCCGTCCGCATCGGCCGCGCCCCCGGCAACGACGTCGTCGTGGACGACCTCACCGTCTCCCGCCACCACGCCGAACTGCGCGCCCACCCCGACGGCGGCCACGAGATCATCGACCTCGGCAGCCACAACGGCACCTACCTCAACGGCCGCCCCGTCACCCGCGCCCGGGTCGCCCCCGGCGACATCATCGGCATCGGCCACTCCGCCTTCTGCCCGGCCGGCGACCAGCTCCAGGAGTACGTCGACACCGGCCAGGTCTCCCTCGACGTCCAGGACCTCACCGTCACCGTCGGCAAGGACCGCACGGTCCTGCTGGACCACGTGTCCTTCCCGGTGGGGGAGAAGTGCCTGCTCGCGGTGGTCGGCCCCAGCGGCGCCGGCAAGTCCACCCTGCTCAACGCCCTGACCGGCCAGCGCCCCGCCGACCGCGGCACCGTCCTGTACGACGGCCGCGACCTCTACCGCGACTACGCCGAGCTGCGCCGGCGCATCGGTCTCGTCCCGCAGGACGACATCCTGCACCCGCAGCTCACCGTGCGCGCCGCCCTCACCTACGCCGCCGAGCTGCGCTTCCCCGAGGACACCGACCCGGCCGAGCGGCGCGCCCGGGTCGACGAGGTCATCCGCGAACTGGGCCTGGAGCAGCGCGCCGGCCAGCCCGTGCACAGCCTCTCCGGCGGCCAGCGCAAACGCGTCAGCGTCGCCCTGGAACTGCTGACCAAGCCCTCGCTGCTCTTCCTGGACGAGCCGACCTCCGGCCTGGACCCCGGCATGGACCGCTCCGTCATGCACATGCTGCGCGGGCTCGCCGACGACGGCCGTACCGTCGTCGTGGTCACGCACAGCGTCCTCAGCCTCGGCGTCTGCGACCGCCTCCTCGTCCTCGCCCCCGGCGGCACCGTGGCCTACTACGGCCCGCCCGGCGACGCCCTCGCCTTCTTCGGCTGCGAGCAGTGGCCCGAGGCCTTCGAGGCCTTCGACCGCGACGCGGACCGCGACTGGGCCCGGCAGTACCGCGAGTCGCCGTTCCACCGGCACTACGTCACCGGATCCACCGGCCGGCCCCACCACCCCGGCCCGGCCCCGGTCGGCCCCGCGCCCCCGCCCCGCCCGCGCTCCGCCCGGGCCCAGCTCGGCACCCTGATCCGCCGCTACACCGCCGTCCTGAGCGCCGACCGCACCTTCCTGCTCGTCATGGTCGCCCTGCCCTTCGTGATGGGCGCCATGGCCCGCGCCCTGGCGAGCGGTCGGCTCGCCCGGGACACCGCGATGAACGCGCTGCTCATCCTCTGCGTCGGTGCCGTACTGACCGGCGCCGCCAACGCGGTGCGCGAACTGGTCAAGGAACGCGCCCTCTACCGGCGAGAACGCGCCGTCGGCCTGCCCAGATCCAGCTATCTGCTCTCCAAGGTGGTGGTGCTCGGCACGGTCACGGTCGCCCAGGCCGTCGTCCTCACCCTGGTCGGCCTCCTCGGCGTCCACCTGAACGCCCCCGGCGGCCGCGGCGTCCTGCTGCCGCCGCTCGCCGAACTCACCCTCGCGGTCGCCCTGCTGGCGTTCACCGCGATGATGCTCGGGCTGCTGGTCTCCGCGCTGGTGCGCAAGGAGGAGGTGACGATGCCGCTGCTGGTGCTGCTCGCCATCGTCCAGGTGGTCTTCTGCGGCGCCCTGCTGAAACTGCACGGCGTCCCCGGCCTCGACCAGCTCTCCTGGCTGGTGCCCGCCCGCTGGGCGCTCGGCGCCATGGCCGGCACCGTCGGACTCTCCCGGATCATGCCCGACCGGCTGACCGCCGACCCGCTGTTCCGGCACGCGCCGGGCGTCTGGCTGCTCGACCTGGCCATGCTGCTCGTGCTCTCCGCCGTCTACGGACTGGTGGTGGCCCGGCTGCTGCGCCGGCAGGAGCCGGCCGTGATGCGGAGGTAGGCGGCGATGACGACCCCCGGATTCCGGCCCACGCACGTCGTCCCGGCGCGCGGCCTGCCCGCCTGGGAGGCCCCCGACCCGGCCCGCCCCACCATGCCCCTCGACCCGCTGCTCCCCGTCCAGCTGGTGGAGTGGCGCGGCGACTGGGGACACATCCGCTGCGCCAACGGCTGGGCCGCCTGGGTCGACGGCCGCCGGCTGGTCGCCGTACCGGAGGACCCGCCCGCCGCCGACGGCACCGCGGGCACCGCCGACCCCCGCCCCCTGCTGGACCGCGCCGCCGAGGCCCTGGCCGGCTACCGGGCGGCCGTCGCGGAGCTGGCCGCCGGCACCCTGGACGGCGAGGCCTTCGAGGAGCGCACCCGCGGACTGCGGCTCGGCATCGTGCTCGACGGCACGTCCATGTGGCTCTACGACGCCGAGGAGGGCCGCTGGGAGTACGCCGACGGACGGCGCCTCACCACCTACGCCACCGACCGTTCCGTCGCCGGGGAGGACGCCACCGGGCACGCCCCGACCCGGCTCGTCGCCTCCGAGGGTGAACCCTGATGGCCGGCCGGACCAGCCTGTTCTCCGGCCGTCCCTCGGAGCTGATCGGCCGGCAGGTGGCGGGTTACCTGATCGAGAGCGAGATCGGGCGCGGCGGCATGGCCGTCGTCTACCGCGCCCGCGACCTGCGCCTGGAGCGCACGGTCGCGCTCAAACTCCTCGCCCCCGAACTCGCCCGCAACGACACCTTCCGGCAGCGCTTCACCCACGAGTCCCGCGTCGCCGCCGCGATCGACCACCCGCACATCGTGCCGGTCTTCGAGGCCGGCGAGACCGACGGTGTGCTCTACATCGCCATGCGGTACGTCTCCGGCAGCGACCTGCGCCATCTGCTCGACCTGCGCGGGCCCCTGCCGCTGCCGGACACGGTGCGGATGGCCGCGCAGGTCGCCTCCGCCCTCGACGCCGCCCATGAGCACGGACTGGTCCACCGGGACGTCAAACCCGGCAACATCCTGGTCGCCGAGGGCACCGACAGCGACCACCCCGAGCACGTCTACCTCACCGACTTCGGGCTCACCAAGAAGTCGCTGTCGCTGACCGGCTTCACCAGCGTCGGCCAGTTCGTCGGCACCCTCGACTATGTGGCCCCCGAGCAGATCTCGGGCCGCCCGGTCGACGGCCGCTGCGACGTCTACGGCCTGGCCTGCGTCGTCCACGAGATGCTCACCGGCCACCCGCCCTTCGAACGCGAGGACGACATGGCGCTGCTGTGGGCCCACCAGTACGACGAGCCGCCCCCGCCCAGCGGGATCCGCCCCGGCCTGCCCGGCACCGTCGACCCGGTCTTCGCCACGGCCCTCGCCAAGAGCCCGGACGCCCGCTACGACACCTGCCTGGCCTTCGTCGCCGCGCTCCGCGCGACCCTGGCCCCCGCGCCCGCCGCCGACCACCCGGCGACCGAGGTGGACCGCACGGTCACCGCGCCGCCCCGGCCGCCGCACTGGGCCGCACCGGTGTTCCGCGCCCGGGACACGGCGGCCTAGAGAGACTGCCCGGACAAGGCAGCCAGGAGACCTAGTCGGCGGGCGGCGGGGTGCTCGTCCCGCGCCCGCGGCGCACCAGCCGGGCCGGCAGCGCGCCCAGGAAGCCGGTCACCAGACCCCACAGCGCGCCCAGCCCCACCGCCTGCCACAGCTGCGGCTCCAGGAACACCTCGCCGGACAGGCTGCCGCCCAGGTCCCCGATGCCCAGCAGGGACAGCCCGTAGTGCGCCGAGATCCGCCCGGTCAGACAGATCATCAGCACCGTCAGTGCCAGCGCCACCGCCAGCTGCACCGCATGCCGCCACGGCGGGACGGCCGGGGAGCGGACCGCTGCCCGGAAGGCCACGGCGAGCAGCAGCACCGCGTCCACGGCCACGAGCCACCACCACCGGCCGTCGTGGGCGGTGAGCGAGCGCAGATTGAGCGCCGAGACGTCGGGCGTGCGCAGGATCGCGTCCAGTACATGCGGCATCGGCAGCCCGAACGGGCCGTCCACCCGGCCGTTCCAGGTCGCCCCGAGACCCACCGTCAGGCCCAGCCAGGACAGATTCGGCAGGCCCAGCAGGATCAGCGCGAGGATCGCGCGGAGCCGCCCGTGGACGGCCGCCGTGATCAGCGAGGCGACGAGACCCACGCCGACGACGGCGAGCAGCAGCACCACCATCGCGTGGGCCGGCGGGCGCACCGACTCCTGGAGCCGCAGCAGCCGGCCCGGCAGCGGGGCCCCGCACGCGACGAGCAGCGCCAGCAGCAGCACCCCCGCCAGCCAGAGCAGCCCGAACAGCACCGTCAGCGGCACGTCCGTGGTGAACCCGACCGTCGGCGCGGCGCCGAACAGGCCCGCCAGGTCGCTGAGGGTGCCGCTGCCCAGATCGACCGCGAAGGTCTGCCGGGCGGCGAAGGCCAGCCCGATCAGCGCCGCCAGCCACGGCACCGCGATCCGGGCGGCCCAGCCGGCCAGCTCCGCGGCCGAGGCGACCGCCCGGTGCCGCAGCGGGCGCAGAAAGCCCGCGCCGACCACCAGGGCACCGGCGAGCGTCACCGACAGCGGCATCACGCTCAGCCCGGCCCGGCTCTCGGCGAGCGCCCCGGCGTTGCCCGAGAGTTCCACGCTGCCGCCGACCGCGGCCACCACCGTCGCGGCCACCACCCGCGGAAACGCGCCGTCCGGCAGATCCGCCGCACCGGCCGCCCACAGCCCCAGCGCCGCCACCAGCACCATGACGGCCAGTCCGGTCAGCACCACGGCCACGCCCTGCACCCAGCCATGAGGGGCGACGGGCCGCGCGGAGACGGTCGGAGGGCTCACGCCAGCCACGCTAGACAGACCCGCGGCCCCGCGCCCGCCGGGTGGGCCGTCCGCGTCGGCTTGCGAGCCGGACGGCTCTGCGGCACACAATGGGAGCAACGTGCAGCTATTAGAACTAATCCGAACGTGACTGGGAAAAGCCGCGCATCGGGACGATCGCGACGGGAAGAAGTGCTCGTGAGCGTCGAACCTCCGTCCTCCGGCCGCCCCACCGGGCCGCCCTCCGGCCCGCTGTCGGGCTCTTCCCGGCCGCCCGCCGGACCGCCGCCCGCCGGACCGCCGAGCGGCGCCACCGGTCCGCACGGACCGCGCCGGCCGTGGTGGAAGTCCGTACCGCGCGTCGCGGCGCTCACCGCCGCCCTCGTCGCCGCCGTCGTTCTCGGTCTGGTCTTCACCCGTCCGGGCGGCGGCGGTTCCTCCGCCAAGGGCGGCGAGGTCTTCCTCCAGCCCGCCGGCAGCACCGGCCAGGACCCGTTCACCACGTCGACCGCGAAGCAGAGTTCCGCACCGCCCGCACCCTCCGCACCCGCCTCCGCCGCGCCGTCCGGCGCGGCGAACGCGGTCCAGGGAGTGGAGGGCGGCGCGCCGGGCCTGTACGGCGGCACCGAGAAGGTCGCCTCCTGCGATGTGGAGGCCCAGATCAAGGCCCTTAGGGCCGACCCCGCCAAGAACCGCGCGTTCGCCTCCGTGGCCGGCGTCCAGCCGTCCGGCGTGCCCGCCTTCCTGCGCTCGCTCACCCCGGTCCAGCTGCGCGTCGACACCCGCGTCACCAACCACGGCTTCCGCGACGGCGCCGCGACCAGCTATCAGTCCGTCCTCCAGGCGGGCACCGCCGTACTGGTGGACGCGCACGGCGTGCCCCGGGTGCGCTGCGCCTGCGGCAACCCGCTGACCTCGCCGGTCCCGCAGCGCACCGCCCCCCACTTCGTGGGGCAGCGCTGGCCGACGTACCGGCCCTCGAACGTGGTGGTCGTGACCCCCGCACCGGTCGTCGTCAATGTCTTCGTGCTGTACGACTCCCACCACCACGACTGGATCCACCGGCGCCGCGCCGACCAGCACTGCCGGCACGACCAGCACGCCAAGCCGCCGGTGATCCCGCACCCGTGGATCCCGCGGGTGCCGTGTCCGCCCTCGCCGGGTGCGACCGGGGCGCCGGGCGTCCCGTCGACGCCGTGCGTCCCGAGGCCCTCGTCGGGCAAGCCCCGCCCGTCGGGTTCGTCTCCCTCGTCCTCCTCCTCGTCCCGCCCGTCCTCGTCGTCTTCCTCTTCCTCTTCCTCTTCCTCGTCCTCCTCGTCGTCGTCCTCTTCATCCCCTTCGTCCTCTTCGTCCTCCGCCTCGAAGAAGCCGCCCCAGGAGCTGACGTCGCCGTCGTCCTCGTCGTCGTCCTCTTCGCCGTCGCCCTCGTCCTCGAAGCCGAAGTCGCACGAGGGGCTGACGTCGCCGTCGGAGTCGTCGTCCGCACCCTCGTCCGGTTCGCCGTCGAAGGAATCCCCGTCGAAGGAGTCCTCCAGCTCCGGCTCGGGCTCCGCGCCCGCGCCCTCCTCCAGTGCGGAGACCTCGTCGGGCGCACCGGCCTCGCGGAGCCTGCCGGCCTCGGAGAGCGCGCCGGAGTCGCAGAGCGCGCCGGGGTCGGAGCAGGCCCCCGCTTCGCCCGGCGGCGAGGCACCCGGCGAGTCCCAGGGCGGCTCGGCGCCGGGCGGCTGAGCGGTCCGGCGGTGTGAGCCGCCGCACTGTGCGCGGTGGGCGAACGCCTCAGGGGACTGCCGGGCCCGGCTCGGGGTACAAGGACTGCTGCAATGGCGATCGGCCGTACCGGGAGTTCCGAGAGAGACAGCATGACCAAGGACCTGGGCGGGACAGTGATACCGACTGGTTTCGACGTACCCGTGGAGCCGCTGCGGCGAGCGGCGCATTACACCGGTGAACCCGGTTGCATCGCCGAGGCCCGGGCCTTCGCCGCCCGGTTTCTGGAGCAGCTGCGCACCGAATGGTGTGCCCACGTCGGCTCACGGGCCGACGGCGAGCTGCTCCTGGTCGTGAGCGAGCTGGTGACCAACGCCGACCGGCACAGCAACGGCCCGTACATCCTGGAGCTGGAAGGCACCGACCGCGCCGTCACGGTGTACGTGTACGACAGCAGCAGCACCCTGCCCCGCCGCTACCCCAAGGACCCCCGGCGCGTCGGGCGGCACGGTCTGGAGATCGTGCACGCGCTCGCCTCCGAGGTCACCGTGGAGCGGGTCCCCGTGGGCAAGCGCGTGCGCGCCCGCTTCGAGCTGACGCGCTGAGCGCCCGGCCGCCGGCTGCGGGGCGCCGCCGCGGCCCGCGCCTCTCAGGGCCCGCCGCCCCGTCAGGCGCAGCGGGCCCCTCACATCAAATCCAGTCAGATCCAGCCGGCCCGTCAGGCGCAGCCGAGTTCGCCGAGCATGCCCTCGCGCAGCCGTGTGATGATCCGCTTGATCAGCCGCGACACATGCATCTGGGAGCAGCCCAGCCGTTCGCCGATCTCCGCCTGGGTGGCCTCCTCGACGAACCGCATATGGATGATCTGCCGGTCCCGTTCGCTCAGCTCGGCCATCAGCGGCGCCAGTGCGTGGAAGTCCTCGACCAGCCGCAGCCCCTCCTCCTCCACGCCGATGAAGTCGGCGAGCACGGCCTCGCCGCCCTCGGGTCCGTCACCGGTGAGCGCGGCGTCCAGGGAGGCGGAGTGGTAGCCGTTGGAGGCGAGCTGGGCCTCGACGACCTCCTTCTCGGAGAGGTTCATCAGCGTGGCCAGCTCGGTGACCGTCGGGTCCCGGTCCAGCCGGCTGGACAGCTCCTCGCGGGCCTTGGCCAGCTCCACCCGCAGTTCCTGGAGCCGGCGCGGGACGTGCACCGCCCAGGTGGTGTCCCGGAAGAACCGCTTGATCTCGCCGACGATGTACGGCAGCGCGAAAGAGGTGAACTCGACCTCGCGGGCCAGCTCGAACCGGTCGATGGCCTTGATCAGACCGATCATGCCGGTCTGGACGATGTCCTCCATGTCGTCGCCCCGGCCCCGGAACCGCCCGGCGGCGAACCGCACCAGCGACATGTTCATCTCGATGAGGGTGTTGCGCGCGTACTGGTACTCCGGCGTCCCCTCCTCCAGCTCGGTCAGACGGCGGAAGAACTGGCGGGACAGCTCGCGGGCGTCACGGGGGGCCACGGAAGCGGGGTCGGCGATGCCAGGCAGTGACCCCGCACCCGTCCCGTCCCGCTCGGTCTCCTCGACGACCTCTGCTGCCGGCCGGATCGCGGCGGTGTTCATTACCTCTCCCACAAAAGTCACGTTTCCCACGAAAGTCATGGTTCGGCGATTACCCCGAGTACCCGCAACCCGGCGATTCACGCCGGTCCGCGGGCTCTCGCACAGGGCGGGTACCCGCTGTGACGGTCCGCATGCGGGTGGATTTCCCTCACGGCGCAATCCGTACGTCTGCACCGCGCCCGGCCCGGCTCCTACGCTGACCGGGTGAGCAACCAGACGAGCACCTCAGCCCGAGTGGTCCCCCTGCGCCCGGCCGCCCGCCCGGAGGAGCCGGCGCCCGCGCCCCGCGAGCCCCTGTGGCGTGATCTTGTCGGCGAGGTGCTGCGCCGCGAGCGGCTGGCGCAGCAGCGCACGCTCAAGGAGGTGGCGGACGCCGCCCGGATCTCGCTGCCCTATCTGTCCGAGGTGGAGCGCGGCCGCAAGGAGGCCTCGTCCGAGGTCCTCGCGGCCGCCGCGCAGGCCCTCGGCCTGGGCCTCGGTGACCTGCTGTCGCTCACGCAGGGCGAGCTGACCCGGCGCACGACGCCGGCCCGCCGTGCCACGAGGGCCCCGCAGCGGTCGTACCAGGGACTCTGCCTGGCCGCCTGACCGGCCCGGCCGGGTCACCCGGACGGACTGTCCGGCGGCCCGGCCGATGAGTTTCCCGGCGAGGACCGGTCGACACTGGTGACCGTACGACGACATCCGGGAGCGCTCATGACCACCGACGGTTTCACCACATGTCTCTGGTTCGACGGCCAGGCGGAGGAGGCCGCGCACTACTACGTGTCGGTCTTCAAGAACTCCCGCATCGAACGGGTGGGCCGCCACACGGAGGCCGGCCCCGGCCCGGCCGGCTCCGTGCTCGCCGTGGAGTTCACCGCCAACGGCCAGAAGTTCGTGGCCCTCAACGGCGGCCCGCAGTTCACCTTCAACGAGTCGATCTCGTTCCAGATCCACTGCGCCGACCAGCAGGAGATCGACCACTACTGGAACAGGCTCACCGAGAACGGCGGCGAGGGCGGCCCGTGCGGCTGGCTCAAGGACCGCTACGGCGTCTCCTGGCAGGTCGTCTACGGCCGTCTGATCGACCTCATCAGCGACCCGGACCAGGAGAAGGCCGCCCGCACCATGCGCGCCATGATGGCCATGGGGAAGCTCGACGTGGCCGCCCTGGAGCGGGCGTACGCGGGCGAGTAGGACGGATGGAGCCGCACCCCGCGGGGTGCGGCTCCATCCCGAGCCTCGCGCTCCTGCCCCGGCACCCGCGCCGGCGGCCGGCCCCGGCTCAGACCCGGTCGGCCGCGATCAGCAGGTACTGGAAGCTGCCGTTGCGATAGGCGTCGAGGAAGGTGTCCTCGATGCCCGTGACCAGATGGTCGGCCTTTTTGCGCAGCTCCCAGTAGGGGATGGCGGCTGCGGTCAGGTCCTCCACGTGGACCGGCACCAGACGGTTGGCGGCCAGCGCCCGGAAGTACGCCGAGCGCGGGTGGATGTCGCAGATGTAGTGGGCGTTGATCAGGGACACCTCGCGGGAGGCCTGCCCGTAGGTGTCGTTGTAGCACCCGGTGATCACCACATACCGGCCGCCCCGGCGCAGCAGCCGCGCATGCTCGGCGAAGAGCAGGTCCAGCTCGACGTACATGGTCGACTCGTTGTTCCAGGAGGCCGCGTAGGCGCCCGTCGGCAGGCCGGTGTCGAGCATGTTGCGGTGGTGGTAGCGCACCTTGTCGTCGATGCCGCGCGCACGCGCCTGGTCATTGGCGAACCCGGCCTGCTTGGCGGAGATCGTCACGCCGTCGGCATGACAGCCGTACCGCAGATGCGCCACGACACTGCCGCCGCCCCGGCCGCAGCCGGCGTCGAAGACCCGGTCGGCGGCGGAGAGCGGTCCGAGATGGGAGGCGAGCAGCTCGGCCTGGGCGTGTTCCAGGCGGTGCAGCTCGGCGGTGATGCGCCGGCTGCGCCGGTCGGGATCGGGCTCGTCGAGCACCGAGAGGTCGGCCTCGCCGATGCCGTAGTGATGGTGGTACAGGTCGTCGATCCTGCCGAGTTCCAGGTTGACCGGGTTCTCCTCGGCGTTCCAGTACTCGGCGACCCGGCTCTGGTAGGTGGACTGGGCGGGGACCGGAACCGGCGTGGTCCGGGCGGCGGGGACGGTGGTCAAGGGTGGCTCCTTCTCGCACATGTGACGGCGTTCCGGCGGCGGTTACCAGTAGTCGGGCAGGTGGTAGCGGTGGGTGTTGGTCGCGTGCCACTCGTGGTTGCCCGCCACCCAGGCCGCGAGCCCCTGGACATAGCGCTCCACGAGCGGTGAGGTCGCCGACAGCAGGGCCGACTCCTCCTCGAAGGCCGACATGATCCGGTTGTGGATCTCGACCGACCGCAGATAGGCGGCCTTCAGCCCGCACCGCTCGGCGGCGGCGACGACCTGCGGCAGGTTCAGATGCGTCGGGTCGCTCGCGAGTTCCTTGGTGAAGGAGTACAGGTCGTTGACGATCGTCGTCGCGTTGCAGGCCAGGGCGGTGATCCGCTGGATCTCCGGGCGGGCGTAGACCTGCTCGGGCAGCTCGTAGCCGTCCACGGCGTCGACGATCGACAGACACGGACGGAAGTTGTTGAACTGCCGCATCACCAGGTACTCCCAGACGCGCGGCGCGTACCGGGTCTCCGCCCAGGCGGCCTCGGCCAGATAGCCCAGGTGCAGCCGGGCGATGTCGTGCACGAACCGGTCCGTCTGGCTGGGCGTGGCGAACACCGCGAAGTCCCGCAGGGCGAGGTGGTACGAGCGCAGCGGACCGTCCGCCCGCACCCCGCGGCGCCATTCCTCCTCCAGTTCGGGGATGCCGTGATACGGATCGAGCGCCGACTGGGCCATGATCAGCCGGGCACCGAGCCCACGGTGCGACCCCCCGCGGTCCTCGTCCTCCTCGCAGTAGCAGTTGTCCACGATGTTCTCGGCGAGCAGCAGCTTGCCCGCCACGGTGAGGCGCTCGAGGTCGGCGGCGCCCGGATGCTGGAGCACCACCGCCCGGCCGAACTGGAAGCCGCTGAAGTCCCCCTGCCAGGCCGCCGGGAACAGGTCCTCCGCGCGGGCCCAGGCCTCCAGCCGCCGGTCGATCTCGCGCACCTTCTCCGGGTCGGCGGGGACCGGGGGCCGGTACAGCAGCCCGGGGATCGCGCCCCCGCGCCGGGAGCGCAGACTGCGGGCGAGGTTGGGCGGTCCCGGCAGTGCGGAGGCGGTGACAGAAGTGCTCATACGGTGCTCCGTGCCGTCACGCGGGAAGTGGTCGGAATCGTCACTCGGGCACCCTGCCGATCTGGACGTTCTCCAGGATCCCGGCCGCGTCGGGCACGAGGATGGCCAGCGAGTAGTACGCCGTCACCAGGTAGTTGATGATCGCGGCCGTGTCGATGCCCATGAACCGCACGTTCAGCCCCGGCTGGTACTCCTCCGGGATGCCCGTCTGGTACAGGCCGATCACGCCCTGGTCGGCCTCGCCGGTGCGCAGCGCGATGATGCTGCTGGTGTGGTCGTCGCTGACCGGGATCTTGCTGCACGGGAAGATCGGCACACCGCGCCAGGCCGGCACCTCGTGCCCGTCGACGCTCGCCGTGCCGGGCACCAGCCCGCGCCGGTTGCACTGCCGGAAGAACGCGGCGATCGCCTTGGGATGGGCGAGGAACACCTTGGTCTTGCGCCGCATGGACAGCAGCTCGTCCATGTCGTCCGGGGTCGGCGGCCCGGTGAAGGTGCTGATCCGCTGCCCGTAGTCGACGTTGTGCAGCAGCCCGAACTCCCGGTTGTTGACCAGCTCCCACTCCTGGCGCTCGCGGATCTCCTCGACCGTCAGCCGCAGCTGCTGCGCGGTCTGGTCCATGGGGTCGTTGTAGAGGTCGGCGACCCGGGTGTGCACCCGCAGCACGGTCTGGGTGAGGGACAACTCGTACTCGCGCGGGGCGAGTTCGTAGTCCACGAAGCCGCCGGGCAGGGTCTGCTCGCCGACATGGCCGGCCTGCACCGGCACCTCGGCCTCACCCTTGCGGTTCATGGGCCGGCGCTGCTGCTCGACATAGGCCCGCAGATGCGCGGCCAGCGACGGCACCCGCTCGATGAACTCCTGGACCACGCCCCAGGGCAGGGCGAGCACCACGCCCGCCGTCTCGGCCCGCACCGAGCCGAGCCACAGCGGGTCGGGCTGGCCGACCGCCTCGTCGCCCATCTGGTCGCCGTCGGTGACGACCCCGGTGATCTCCTCGTCGCCGTACTTGCCGGTGGTGTAGCGGGTGAACCGGCCGTGCACGACCAGGTAGGCCTCGGTGACCGGCTGCCCGGCCTCGAAGAGCACCTGCCCGGCGCGCACCTCACGGGGCTGGAACCGGCCGGCCAGCTCCCGCAGCACGTCGGTGTCGGGATAGCCGCGAAGGATCGGCAGTTCGGTCAGCGTCTCCGGGATGACCCGGATGTCGTCGGCGCCGTTCTGCTCGAAGTGCACCCGGCCGCGGCCGGTGCGCAGTTGCAGCCGCCGGTTGACCCGGTAGGTGCCGCCCCTGACGTCCACCCAGGGCAGGCTCTTCAGCAGCCAACGGGAGGTGATGGCCTGCATCTGCGGTGCGGACTTGGTGGTCGTGGCGAGCTGGCGTGCCGCATGGGTGCTCAGACTCGTGGCCCGCTCGGCGCCGGGCGGGCCGGGGGCGGGTTCGTCGACGGTGGACCCGATGGCGCTGTCCGGTGTGGACACATTCCCTCCAGCAGTGAAGGAAGAGGCGTGACTGGATCGGTCGATGGGATGCCGGATGGCGGTGTGCGCTCCGGGATCAGCCAAACAGGCCCGATGATCTCCCGGTACGGCGCGAAAGGGGCGCTTTCGCTTCCGGACGGCGCAGAACCACCGACGGTGGCACCGGGTCCGGCCGGGTGCCGCCATGCGCCGGTCCGCGGCCCTCGGACCCGGGTTTCGGGCCGCCTCAGGACCCCGGCCACCCCCTCGCGCACACGTTCGCCGAGCGCCCCGTCCGAGGGGTGACTAGCGTGAAGAGCGGGATGAAACGCCTCAGGGGGGACGATCCGCGCCGTCGGCGGGTCTTCCGCCCGGGACCGACCAGGAGGGCCGGGAGCATGGCCGTACCACCCGAAGGAACGCCCTGCTGGGCGGATGCGATGTTCAGCGACGTCGAGGGAGCCAAGCGGTTCTACGGCGACGTCCTCGGCTGGACCTTCGGCGAGTCCTCGTCGGAGTACGGCAACTACACACAGGCCTACGCCGACGGCAAGGCGGTCGCCGCGGTCGTCCCGCCCATGCCCGGCCAGGAGGGCCAGTCGGCGTGGTGCCTGTACTTCGCCTCGCCGGACGCGGCCGCCACCGCCGCGAAGATCCGGGACAACGGCGGCGAGGTGCTGATGGAGCCGATGAAGGTCGGCGACTTCGGCACCATGTGCCTGGCCCGGGAGCCCAGCGGAGCCGTCTTCGGCGTGTGGCAGGCGGGCACCCACGAGGGCTTCGAGGCGACCGGGACACCGGGGGCCTACTGCTGGGCGGAGGTCTTCACCCGGGAACCCGAGAAGACCGACGGCTTCCTGGCCGGCGTCTTCCGCTACCGGATGAAGGACATGCGCGACGAGACGGTCGACTTCCGCCTCTTCGACGTCGGCGAGGACACCGTCCTCGGCCGGATGCGGATGACCGACGACTTCCCGCCCGAGGTGCCGTCGTACATCAACGTCTACTTCACCGTGGCCGACTGCGACGCGGCCGTGGCGCGCGCCCGCGAGCTGGGCGGCATTCTCCGCTTCGGCCCGATGAGCAGCCCGTTCGGCCGGTTCGCCGCGCTCACCGACCCGCAGGGCGCGAACTTCTCGGTGATCGACATCACCACCACCGAGGGCGAGCGGCCCGAGGTCGTGGAGGTCTGACCGGGCCCGGACCGGCGGGCGGCGCGGTCATGGCATGATCGGGCGTATGCGTGAACGTGTGGTGGCCGCGTGCGACGGGGCTTCGAAGGGAAACCCGGGACCGGCCGGATGGGCGTGGGTGGTCGCGGACTCCGACGAGCGGACCCCCGCCCGCTGGGAGTCCGGCCCGCTCGGCCGGGCCACCAACAACGTCGCCGAGCTGACCGCCCTGGAGCGGCTGCTCGCCGCCGTCGACCCGGATGTGCCGCTGGAGATCCGGATGGACTCCCAGTACGCGATGAAGGCCGTCACCACCTGGCTGCCCGGCTGGAAGCGCAACGGCTGGAAGACGTCCGCCGGCAAGCCGGTCGCCAACCAGGACCTGGTGGTCCGCATCGACACCCTGCTCGACGGCCGCTCGGTCGAGTTCCGCTATGTCCCGGCCCACCAGGTCGACGGCGACCCGCTGAACGACTTCGCCGACCGCGCGGCCAGCCAGGCCGCCTCCGTGCAGGAGGCGGCCGGCAGCGCGCTCGGCTCGGCGGTGCCGCCGCCCTCGCCCGACACCCCGAAGGCGTCCGCCCCGCGGGCGAAGGCGCCCCGGCGCACCGGCGGCGCGGCCTCCTCGCGCACCATCAAGGCGAAGTTCCCCGGCCGCTGTCCGTGCGGCCGCTCCTACGCGGCGGGCGAGAAGATCGCCAAGAATGCGCAGGGCTGGGGTCACCCGGAGTGCCGTACCGCGCAGGCCTGACCGGCCCGGGGACCGGTCAGCGGTCGAAGGTGTAGAACTTCGTGTGGTCCAGCAGGTCCGCCGGGCGCACGTCGTTCCACGGCTTCATGGTGTCCTCCAGGTCCACCACGTCCGGTGTGCCGCCCGTGGGCACATAGCCCGCGTCCGGGTGCCGCCGCTGCCACTCGGCCCACAGCTTGTCGATGAAGGCGTGGTGCAGCCAGAACACCGGGTCGTTGGGGGAGACCCCGGTGGCCATCTGCCCGCCGACCCAGACATGCACCCGGTTGTGCAGATTGACCCCGCGCCAGCCCTCGAGATGGTTGCGGAAGCCGTCCGAGGCACTGTTGTACGGCGCCATGTCGTACGTCGCCATCGACAGCACCGACTCCACCTCGGCGGGCGTCGGCAGCTCGCGCACGGCCGTGCCGAGCGAGCGGCGCAGGAACGTACGGCCGTCGACGCGTATGTTCATCGGCCAGTTCCCGGAGGTCGCGGCGAACGGGCCGTCCATCACCCGGCCGTCCGTGCTGCGCCCGGTGCCGCCCAGGAAGTCCGGCGCCCACAGCGAGGCACGCACCGTGCGGTCGGTGCTCCAGTCCCAGTACGGCAGCGCCACCGAGGAGTCCACCGACTGAAGGGCCTGCTCGAAGTCGAGCAGGAATCTGCGGTGCCAGGGCAGGAAGGAGGGGGAGCGGTGGCCGGTGCGCTCCCCGGAGTCGGTGTCCGACATGATGAAGGCGTTGTGCGTGCGGACGAACTCGTCGTAGCGTCCGCTGCGCTTGAGCTCGAGGACGGCGGCGACGAACCGGCGCTTCTCGTCGGCGGTCAGGGCGGCCTGGTTCTTGCGTACGGTCATGGTGCGTGGTGCTCCGGAAGTCCTTGCGGGGGCGGTCAGTTGGTGGGCATCGACATCTGCATGGGCACCAGCGGGGCACCCTGGAGCTCGTCCACCGCGGCGCGGGCGGCGGCGCGCGGGGTGGGCACCGGGTCGTAGTGGCTGACGACACTGATCCAGGTGCCGTCGGCGTTGCGCATCACGTGCAGCGGCATGCCGTCGATCAACACCTCGTATCCGCCGCCGTGTTCGTGGTGGTGGCCGCCGTCCATCGCCATCGGCCGGCCCTGTATCCGGCGGCCCCGGTAGACCTCGTCGAACGTGTCCGAGCGGGGGTGCTCGTGGCCGGCCGCGGCCGTGGCGGCGGGGGCGAGGACGGCGGCGGCCGAGGCCGTCGCGGCGAGTGCGGCCGCGGCGGTGAGCGCGCGGCGGCGGGTGATCTGTGGCATGCGGATCCTCCTCAACGGGTGGTGCGGTGGTGACGTCGCATGCCTATCGGGAGGTCGGCGAAACGGAGAAATCCCCCGGAACGGGTTGGCTGTGATCCGGACAATTAACCACATGTCGTACAGTGTTGAACCAAGTTGATCTTGCTGTGCCGATCTGCCGATCTGCTCCGGAACGGGGAATTCCTTGCCCGTCCGCCCGGCTTTCCGGTGATCTTTCGCGCGGACGGCCCGTCCGAGTGGCGTGGCTCACGACGTCAAACTGGCGCGATCGGACGACCCTCCTTCCCCTGCTACTGTGCGGTGCCGATCGACCACATCGAGTGACTGTCAGGGGTGTGCACGTGAAGGTCGTCTGCGTCGGAGGCGGGCCCGCGGGCCTGTATCTCGCCATCCTGCTGAAACGGCAGGACCCGTCCCGGGACATCACCGTCCACGAGCGCGACCCGGAGGGTTCGACCTACGGCTGGGGCGTCACCTACTGGCACGGCCTGCTCGACCGGCTCCGGGCGCACGACCCCGAGTCGGCCCGGGCGATCGAGGAGCACTCCGTCCGCTGGAGCGAAGGCGTCGCCCACGTACGGGGACTGACCACCCGTCACCGCGGCGACGAGGGCTACGGGATCGGCCGGCACCGGCTGCTCGAGCTGCTCGCCGACCGGGCCCGCGCCCTCGGTGTGCGGCTGGAGTACGAGAGCGAGATCACCGAACCGCCCGCCGACGCGGACCTCGTCGTGGCCGCCGACGGTGTGCACAGCGCCCTGCGCCGCCGGCACTCCGGCCGCTTCGGCACCGAGATCGCCTCGGGACGCAACTCCTTCGTCTGGCTCGGCACCACCAAGGTCTTCGACGCCTTCACCTTCGCCTTCACCGAGACCGAGCACGGCTGGATCTGGGCCTACGGCTACGGCTACAGCGAGGAGCACAGCACCTGCGTCGTCGAATGCTCCCCGCAGACCCGCACCGGCCTCGGCCTGGACCGGGCGGACCGCAGCGAGGGGCTCGCCCTGCTGGAGAAGCTCTTCGCCGGCGTCCTCGACGGCCACCCCCTCATCGGCCGCCCCGGAGCCGGCTGGCAGACCTTCCGTACCGTCACCAACCGCAGCTGGCACCACGGCAACCTGGTGCTGCTCGGCGACGCCGCCCACACCACCCACTACTCCATCGGCGCCGGCACCACCCTCGCCCTCGAGGACGCCATGTGCCTGGCCACCGCCCTGACCGAGCACGCCACCCTGCCCCAGGCCCTCGCCGCCTACGAACGCCGGCGCAGGTCCGAGCTGCTGTCCGCGCAGAGCGCCGCCCGGTACAGCGCCCAGT
The DNA here is from genome assembly GCF_055581605.1 of Streptomyces sp. NPDC031418. Lineage (NCBI taxonomy): Bacteria > Bacillati > Actinomycetota > Actinomycetes > Kitasatosporales > Streptomycetaceae > Streptomyces > Streptomyces sp. NPDC031418. The sequence goes on along the minus strand of NZ_JBVIJC010000013.1, from coordinate 54,576 downwards.
GGTACGAGAACCTGCCCCGCTACATCGACCTGCCCCCGCACCGCATGTTCGCCCTGCTCGGCCAGCGCCACTCGCCGCTGCTGCCGTACGTCCCGCCGCAGCTGTACTACGGCCTCGACAAGGCCGCCGGACAGCTCGAGGTCCTGCGCCGGCTCAAGCGCTGGCTCGGCCCCCGGGCGGCCCGCGCCCTCCAGCACGCCCGCTCCACCGCCGGCCGCAGCTGACCGACGGACCGGCTCCCCACCCCCCACACCCCGGAAGGGATCCCCCCCGCATGGCCGTACCCACCGCCTTCGACCACACCTCGTCCGGCTACAGCCTGGAACGCGCCTACTGGCTGGCCCGCGCCGCCGAACTGGCCTACAAGGACCGGGCCGTCATCGAGGACCAGGCCGCCCAGTGGGGCTTCGACCAGGTCCGCCACCACGAGACCCGCTTCACCCCGCCCTTCCCGTTGCAGGACACCCAGGCGTACACGCTGGCGAGCGACCGCATGATCGTCACGGCCTTCCGGGGCACCGAACCCGCCCAGATCAAGGACTGGCTCTCCGATGCCACCACCCCGCCCTGGCCCGGCCCCGGCGGGCACGGATACGTCCACCACGGATTCGCCGAGGCCCTGGAATCGGTCTACCCCGACGTCCACGACACCCTCCAGGAGCTGCGCACCGACGGCCACACCGTCTACTTCACCGGGCACAGCCTCGGCGGCGCCCTCGCCATGCTGGCCGGCGCCCGGCTCTACCTGGAGCAGCCGCACCTGGCCGCGGACGGCGTCTACACCTACGGTCAGCCGCGCACCTGCGACCGGCTGCTCGCCGAGGCCTTCCACAAGGGTTTCGGCGGCCGCATGTACCGCTTCGTCAACAACAACGACATCGTCCCCCAACTCCCGCCCGAGCCGGCCTTCACCCACGTCCGGGCACTGCGCTACATCGACTCCCACGGCAAGGTGCACGAGTCCATGCCGATGCTGTCGGCCCTCGGTGACCGGGCCAAAGGGCTGACCGCCGACGCCTTCGCGCCCGCCTCCGACGGCATCCGCGACCACTTCATGGGGAACTATCTCCTGGCCCTGGAGAAAAACCTCGTCTGACGGTTCTCACGCCGGCACGAAAAGCCGGGGGCGCACACATTAAAGCGTTGGTGAATGACCATTCACCCGTTAGGGTGAATGGTCATTCACCTCGCCGCCCATGTGCCGTCCGCAGGAGAACCGATGGAGCACCCCGCACCGATACCCCCGCCCGCAGTCAAGCCACCCCGGCTGCGGGACCGGCTGACCATCCCGGTGCTGGCCTCGGGCGGCATCCTCATGGCGATCATGCAGACCGTCGTCGTCCCCCTGCTCCCGGCCCTGCCCCGGCTCACCGGCGCCTCGGCCGCCGCCGTCTCCTGGATGGTCACCGCCACCCTCCTCTCCGGCGCCGTCCTCACCCCCGTGCTCGGCCGGGCCGGCGACATGTACGGCAAACGCCGGGTGCTCATCTCGGCACTCGTCCTGATGACCGTCGGCTCCGTGATGTGCGCCCTGACCTCCGACATCGGGGTGCTCATCGCCGCCCGCGCGCTCCAGGGCGCGGCCGCCGCCGTGGTCCCGCTCTCCATCAGCATCCTGCGCGACGAACTCCCGCCCGAGCGCCGGGGCTCGGCGGTGGCGATGATGAGCTCCACCGTCGGCATCGGCGCCGCCCTCGGCCTGCCGCTCGCCGCACTGGTCGTGCAGTACGCCGACTGGCACACCATGTTCTGGATGACCAGCGCACTCAGCGCCCTCGGGGTCGCGGCGACCTGGTGGGCGGTCAGCGAGTCACCCGTGCGCGAGCCCGGCCGCTTCGACGTGCCCGGCGCGCTGGGCCTCGCCGCCGGGCTGGTCTGCCTGCTGCTGGGCGTGTCCCAGGGCGGCACCTGGGGCTGGAGCAGCCCCCGGGTGCTCGGGCTGTTCCTCGGTGCCGTCGTGGTCCTGGCCGGCTGGTGGTGGCAGCAGCTGCGCGCCGAACGGCCGCTGGTCGACCTGCGGCTGGTCCGCCGACCCCAGGTGGGCCTGTCGCATGTGGCCGGGCTGCTGGTCGGATTCGCCTTCTACGCCAACTCCCTGGTCACCGCCCAGCTCGTGCAGGCCCCGAAGGCCACCGGCTACGGCCTCGGCCTGTCGCTCGTGGAGACCGGTCTGTGCCTGCTGCCCGGCGGCATCACCATGCTGCTGTTCTCCCCGCTGTCCGCCCGGATCTCGGCCGCGCGCGGTCCCCGGATCACCCTCGCACTGGGCGCCGCCGTCATCGCCTTCGGCTACGCCGTCCGCATCGCCGACAGCCGCGAACTCTGGATGATCATCCTGGGCGCGACCGTGGTGACGGCCGGTACCACCCTCGCCTACTCGGCGCTGCCCACCCTGATCCTGCGGGCCGTCCCCGCCGGTCAGACCGCCTCCGCCAACGGCGTCAACGTCCTCATGCGCACCATCGGCCAGGCCACCTCCAGCGCGGCCGTCGCCGCCGTCCTCGTCCACCACAGTAGCGCCGTGGCCGGCATCCCCGTACCCACCCTGAACGGCTATCTGCTCGCCTTCGCGATGGCGAGCGCCGTCGCCCTCACCGCCTGCGTGGCCGCCCTGGCCATCCCGGGCGACGGTCCCCGCGGCCGCCACCGGCGTGTCCGGAACACCCGGAGCACCCGGGGCGCCCGCGACGCGGCGCTGGAGGGAACATGAGGAGCGTGAGCACCACCCCGCCCCGACCCGGTACGACCGCCCCCGCCCGCCGCGACGCCGAGGCCACCAAGGCGGCGATCCTGAAGGCGTGCCGGTATCTGCTGACCCGCCACGCGCACGCCGACATCACCCTCAAGGCCGTAGCCGAACGAGCCGGTGTCAGCCCGCCGTTGATCCTGAAGTACTTCGGCAACAAGGACAACCTGTTCGCCCGCGTCATGTCCTTCGACACCGACGCCGACGACCTGCTGGACGCCCCGCTCGACGCCCTCGGCCGGCACATGGTCCGCCAGGTGCTGACCAGCCAGCGCGAGCGCGGCACCGATCCGCTGCTGCGCATCACCTTCGCCCCGCTGCACGGAGACCTCGGCGACCTCCTGCGCGCCAACTTCCGCGCCCAGGTGACCGAGCGCCTCGCCGCCCGGCTGACCGGCCCCGACGCCGGTCTGCGCGCCGAACTGGCCGTCGCCGCGGTGGTCGGCGTCGGAGTGATGTACGGCATCGCCCGCGGACCGCACCTGCACGGGGCCGACACCGACGCCCTCGCCGACCGCTACGGCCCGCTCGTCCAGCAGCAGCTCACCCCCGGCACCCGGGCCGCTCCCGCCGTGTGACGCACCCCCGCGCACGGGTACTCGTGCCGCACACCGCCGGAGGGGAGCCGGCCGGCTCCCCTCCGGCGGTGTGCGGACGCCGGGCCGTACCGGGGCGGAGGTCGAGATGGAACTGGTCCAGGAAGGCCCCTTCCGCTACCGCATCGCACCGCACGCCGGCATGCGGGTGCCCGGCGTGGTGTTCGCCTCCCCAGGCCTGCTCGCGGACGCCGACCAGTCCCTGGAGCAGGTCGTGCACGTGGCCGAGCTGCCCGGGATCGTCACCGCCTCGTACGCCATGCCGGACATCCACTGGGGCTACGGCTTCCCCATCGGCGGGGTCGCCGCGACCGACGTCGACGCCGGCGGGGTGGTCTCGCCGGGCGGCGTCGGCTTCGACATCTCCTGCGGGGTGCGGCTGCTGGCCGCCGACTGCGACGGCGCGGCGCTCCGCCCCGCGCTGACCGCCGTCATGGACGGCCTGGACCGGGCGATCCCGCGCGGGGCCGGGCCCGGCGGCGTATGGCGGCCGGACCGCCCCGGCGAGCTGGAAAGGCTGCTCACCGGCGGCTCCCGCTACGCCGTGGAGCGCGGCCTGGGCGAGGAACGCGACCTGCTGCGCTGCGAGGACGGCGGCGCGGTCGCCGACGCCGACGCGGCCCAGGTCGGGGAGCGGGCCCGGGAACGCGGCCTCGGCCAGGTGGGCAGCCTGGGCTCCGCCAACCACTTCCTGGAGGTGTAGCGGGTCGCCGAGGTGTACGACGACCGGGCCGCCGCCGCCTTCGGGATCGGACCGGGACAGGTCTGCGTGATGATCCACTGCGGCTCGCGCGGGCTCGGGCACCAGATCTGCACCGACCACGTACGGCTGATGGACCGCGCCATGACCCGGTACGGCATCACCGTGCCCGACCGGCAGCTGGCCTGCACCCCGGTGGACTCGGCGGAGGGCCGGGCGTACCTCGGCGCGATGGCGGCGGCCGCCAACTACGGCCGCGCCAACCGGCAACTGCTGTCCGACGCGGCGCGCACGGTCTTCCGGCGCGCCCTGGGCGCCCGGCTGTCGCTGGTGTACGACGTCTCCCACAACCTCGCCAAGATCGAGCCGCACACGGTGGACGGCGAGCGGCGCCGGCTGTGCGTGCACCGCAAGGGCGCCACCCGCGCCTTCCCGCCCGGCCACCCCGAACTCCCCGAGGACATCCGGGAGTTCGGACAGCCGGTGCTCATCCCCGGCACCCTCGGCACCGCCTCGTACGTGCTGACCGGCGTGCCCGGGGGCGACGCCTTCCACTCCACCTGCCATGGCGCGGGCCGCACCATGAGCCGCCACCAGGCCGCCCGCACCATCACCGGCAGCCAGCTGCGGGCCCGGCTGCGCGGCGCCGGGGTGGCCGCGCGCCCCCGGTCCTGGCGCGGTCTGACGGAGGAGGCGCCGGAGGCGTACAAGGACGTCGACGCCGTCGTCGCCGCGAGCGAGGGCGCCGGCCTGTGCCGGAAGGTCGCCCGGCTGGTGCCGCTCGGGGTGGTGAAGGGCTGACCGGGCGGGTCCCGGCCCCGGGGCGCCGGTCACACGTCCACGATCACCGCGCAGGACCAGCCGTGGGCGTCCGGGCCGATCCGCAGGTTCTGCCAGGAGACGCCCTTGGGGGCGGCACCGACGACGGTGACGTCCGCGAGGCGGGCCAGGGACAGCCGCGCCTCCAGCACTCCGGCGCCGACAGGCTCCACGTCCACGCCGACCGGGACCAGCCCCGCCACCTCCAGCCGGAAGACGACCTCGTCCAGCAGCGCGACCAGCAGCTCCTCGTCCTCGGCCGGGCCGAGCCGGACCCGGCCCCCGGTGACCGGCCGCACGTCCGCCACCTCGGCGAAGGTCTCCACCAGGGCGTGCACGGCCTCGGCGAGGCAGCGCTCCCGGCTGGGGCCCCACGCGTGCAGGAGGGTGTCGGCGGTGTGCGGCATCGCGCAGTGGCCGCTCGCGCCCCCGCGCCGCCCGCGCGCACCGCCGCCGGTGTCACCTGCCATGGCCGCCCCGATCCTTGCCCTCGGGCCGGGTACCCGCGTCCGGGCGGTGGTCAGCGCAGCAGCCGGTCCAGGAAGCCGTTGCCGAAGACCCGGTGCGGGTCCAGCCGGTCCAGCGTGGTCACCGCCCGGGCCCACACCCGGGGACCGAACGAGCCGGGCACATCCGTGCCGAGCACGTCCGGATCCCGCCAGGCGTCGTCCGCCGTGTACGCCCAGCCCTTGGACCACTCCACCCGGGTGCGGGCGTACCCGCCGTCGTACCTGTCGAGCAGGAACCGCTCCAGCTCCCGCTGGAACGCCCCCGCGTACGGGGTGCCGGGCAGGGTCAGCACGTCCAGCCACACCGCGGTGTCCCACTCGGGGTGGGCCGGGTCCGGCCGTACGGCCGACAGCAGCGGGGCCTGCGCGCCCGGGACGCCGGTGGCCGCGGGGTCGTCCAGGCCGGTCACCCGGATCTCCACCGAGCCGTTCACCGGGAAGCGGCCGCGGGCCGCGTACGCGGCCAGCCGCTCCCGGTAGAACCGGGTGAACTCGTGCACCACCCGCTGCACGCCGGACCGCCGGGTCAGTACCGCGTACCCGCTCGCGGTCACCCGCAGGGTGGTCGGCCGGATGTACAGCAGCGTGTTCTTCGACGGCCCCCACAGATCGGCGGAGAAGGTGGCCGCGAGCCCCAGCCGGGCGGCGGTCAGCTGGGCCTGGCCCAGCACCGGCGCCAGATACCAGGCGGCGCCGGAGAACAGCCGCCCGACCAGATCGGCGACGGGCGTCGGCACGCTGTCGGAGAAGGGATAGTTGTACGGCGAGGTGACGTGCCGCGAGCCCGCCGGGCGGACCGGGGCGACACTCCACTCCTTCAGCCACGGGTGCTCGGTGAAGGCGAACCAGATCGCCTCCACCCGGCCCGAGCGGTGCAGGAAACTCTCCAGGGTCCGCCCGCCGGACCCGGGCGCCGCGAACAGCTCCCGGGCCGGGACATCGGTCCGGCTGACACACCGCAGCCGGGTGTCGGGGCCGACCCGCAGCACCGCCTCGGTCACCAGGGACCGGCCCAGATGGGTGAGGAGCGCGGCGGTGTCCGCCTCCCCGCGGCGGAAGGTGCGCAGCACATAGGACCCGGCGGCCGCGTCCCACACCACCGCCGTCAGCTCCAGCACCCGGTTGCTCAGCGAGCCGTAGGCGGTGCCGGGCGGGGGCTCCTCGCCGGCGGCCGGTACGGCGGTGCCGTGCGCGCCGATCGCCAGGGCGCCGCCCAGGGTCAGATCGCCCGGCGCGGGAGCCGCGGTGAGCCCCAGCCCATGGCCCTCCAGAAAGGTGAGCAGGGTCTCCAGGGTGACGCCCGCGCCCGCGCGGACCGCCGTCGGCGAGTCCAGGGCGAGCCGGGTCAGCCGGGGCGCCGTGTCGACCAGCAGGACCCGGTTCCGTGTCGTCGTGCCCTCGGTGACGGTGAGCGGCGACCAGCCGTGCGCAGCACCCCGGGCCCGCACCCGCCACCCGTTCCGCCAGGCCCAGTTGACGACGGCGAGCGCCTGCTCCGGCCCGCCCGGGGCGCAGGCCCACAGCCCGTCGGCGGTGATCTCACCCGCCCAGTTGCGGTAGGCCGACCGGTAGAGCGCCACCTCGGCCGGGAACCCCGGAAGTTCGGCCGCGGCCACCGCCGGATCGGCCGCGAGCAGCACCGGTACGGCGGCCAGGGCGGCGGCGCCGCGCAGCAGACCACGGCGGCCGACGGAGCCGGAAGTCGGGTCCGAGGAGCGGGAGTTGGCGTCGTCCAGGGAATGATCGATCACACGGTCACGCTAGGCGCCGCCCGGCACTCTGCCGGCCCACGGCACACCGGATCACTCGTTCGGGTGATTCTCGTCGGTGCTCGGCGGAGCGGCCCGTTCCGCGGAGCGCGCCGCCGGATGCCACACTGATGTCATGGACGAACGCGTGATCGGCAGGTCGGGCCAGTGGGCATCGGTCGTCGGACTCGGCACCTGGCAGCTGGGTGCCGACTGGGGCGAGGTGGACGACAAGGAGGCCCGCGCCGTCCTGGAGGCGGCCGCCGAGTCGGGGGTCACCTTCTTCGACACGGCCGATGTGTACGGCGACGGACGCAGCGAGGAGACCATCGCAGGCTTCCTGCGCGGCCGGCCCGATCTGCATGTGCTGGTGGCCACCAAGATGGGCCGCCGGGTCGAGCAGCTCCCCGAGAACTACGTGCTGGACAACTTCCGTGCGTGGAACGACCGTTCGCGCCGCAACCTCGGCGTCGACCGCATCGACCTGGTGCAGCTGCACTGCCCGCCGACGCCCGTCTACTCCTCGGACGAGGTGTTCGACGCCCTGGACACCCTGGTCGAGGAGGAGCGCGTCGCCGCCTACGGGGTCAGCGTGGAGACCTGCGCGCAGGCGCTGACGGCCATCGCCCGGCCCAACGTGGCCAGCGTCCAGATCATCCTCAACCCGTTCCGCATGAAGCCGCTGTACGAGGTGCTTCCGGCGGCGAAGAAGGCCGGCGTCGGCATCATCGCGCGGGTGCCGCTCGCCTCCGGCCTGCTGTCCGGCAAGTACACCGCGGACACCGTGTTCGCCGCCAACGACCACCGCACCTTCAACCGGCACGGCGAGGCCTTCGACCAGGGCGAGACCTTCTCCGGAGTCGACTACGCCTCCGGCGTCGAGGCCGCCGCCGAGTTCGCCGCGCTCGCCCCCGAGGGCTACACCCCGGCGCAGCTGGCGCTGCGCTGGATCATCGAACAGGACGGCGTGACGACCGTCATCCCCGGGGCCCGCAACCCCGGGCAGGCCCGCGCCAACGCGGCCGCCGCCAAGCTGCCGCCGCTGCCCGAGGAGACCTTCGCCGCGATCCGCGACCTGTACGAGCGGCGCATCCGGGAACAGGTGGAGCACCGCTGGTGAGGAGGCTCGTTTGAAGGGACGGCCGGCCGGTTACACGCACCGCATGACGCAGGACGGGCGGCGCAGAGGGCGGAACGAGACCGAGGAGGAGCGGGCCGACCGGATGTGGGGCGAGCTCATCCAGGAAGTCCGCGTGGCCCAGACCGGTGTGCAGATCCTCTTCGGCTTCCTGCTCACCGTCGTCTTCTACCCGAAGTACACCATGCTGCCCCACGTGGACCAGGTCATCTACATCGTGACCGTCCTCCTGGGCGCCTGCACGACCGGCGCCCTGGTCGGCCCGGTCTCCCTGCACCGCCTGGTCTCCGGCCGCCGGGTCAAGCCGGAGGCGGTGCGGCTGGCGTCCCGGATGACCCTGGTCGGCCTGGTGCTGCTGCTCACCACCATGACCTCGGCGCTGCTGCTCATCCTCCGCGTGGCCACGCACGGCTCCTATGTGCCGTACCTGGTGACCGCGGTCGTCGCCTGGTACCTGACGTGCTGGTTCGGCCTGCCCCTGTGGGCCCGCCACCGGCACACGACCAGTGTCGGCGACGGGCCGGGGAGTTCCGCGTCCGCCCCGGGCCGGGACGGACGCGACGACGGGTGACGCCCGGTCCCGCGACGGCCGGAACTCCCCGGAACTCCTGGCCTCCGTCGCGGGCCGGCCTCAGCCGAGTGCCTCCCGCAGCGCGGGCAGCAGGGTCTTCGCCGACCAGTCCAGGAACTCCGGCTGGGAGTCGCCGCCGATCTGCACCAGCGCGACCTCCTCGAACCCGGCCTCGGCGTACGGCCTTACGGCGTCCACGAAGGCGTCCGGGTCGTCGCCGCACGGGATGGCCGAGGCGACGTCGTCCAGGGTCACGAACTGGGTGGCGGCCTCGAAGGAGTCCGGGTGGGGCAGTTCGGCGTTGACCTTCCAGCCGAGGCCGAACCAGCGGAACTGGGAGTGGGCGCGCTTGATCGCAGCGTCCCGGTCGGGGTCGTAGCACACCGGCAGCTGGCCGACCCGGGGTTTGCCGGAGCCCCCGTGCCGGTCGAAGGCCTCCAGCAGACCCGCCTTCGGCTCGGTGGCGATGACCAGGTCGGCGAGATGCCCGGCGAGCTTGCAGGACTGCTCGCCGGAGACGGCGATGCCGATGGGCGGCGGCTGGTCGGGCAGATCCCACAGCCGGGCCGAGTCCACCTCGAAGTGGCGGCCGTGATGGGTGACATGGCCGCCCTCGAACAGCGCGCGGATGATCCGTACGGCCTCCTCGAGCATCTCGTGGCGCACGTCCACCGGAGGCCAGCCGCCGCCCACGATGTGTTCGTTCAGGTTCTCGCCCGCGCCCAGCCCGAGCCGGAAGCGGCCCTGGGACAGCAGCTGCATGGTGGCCGCCTTCTGCGCCACCACCGCCGGGTGGTAGCGGAGGATCGGGCAGGTCACATAGGTCATCAGCGGAATCCGCGAGGTGGCCTGCGCGGCCGCGCCCAGCACACTCCACGCGTACGGTGAGTGGCCCTGCGAGCGCAGCCAGGGAAAGGCGTGGTCCGAGGTCACCGAGAAGTCGAAGCCGGCCTCCTCGGCACGCACCAGGTGGTCCACGAGATCCCGCGGACCGGCCTGCTCGGTCATCATCGTGTATCCGATTTGCACCATAGGGTGCGAGTCCCCGGCTCGGCCGCAGGAAAACGGACCGGAGCGGCGGCTCAGCCGTTCGGCTCGCGGAACGTGGCCAGGAAGGTCTTCAGTGCCAGCCGGACGGCCGGGGTGTCCCAGGCCCCGGCCGGCGCGGTGAAGCGGAGCGAGCAGCCCCGGTGGCCGCCGAGCAGGAAGCCGCGCCCGAAGGTGTGCACCCGCGCCGCTCCCGTCCCCGAGAGCCACTCCAGGTCGGCGGCCGGGTGTCCGTGGTAGCCGGTGGCGCGGATCGCGCCGACCCGTTGGTAGCCGGGCGTCCGCGCGAGGCCCGGCTCGACGTCGTCCCGCCAGACGGCCACCGGGTCCGGGCCGACGTGCTCGCTGGAGGTGACGGCGAGGGTGGGGGAGGAGCCGCCGGTCCCGAAGGTGACGCGGTAGGTGCGGTCGGTGACCCGCGAGGTGGCCAGCCGCCGCCAGCCGTCGGGCAGCGCCACCTGGAAGCCTTCGGGGGCGGTGTAGCGGTGGTAACCGGCCGGCAGCCCGTCCGGGACCGGTGCCGGGGATGCGGCCGTGGCCGGGGCGGTCGGTGTGCCGGTCGGTGTGCCGGCCGGCCGGGCGGAGGAGGGGGCGGCCGGGGCGCCGGCCCGGGGCGGGGGCCCGGCCGGGGCCGTGCCGGGGAGGAGGTGGGTCGCGGCCAGCACCCCGGCCGCGACGGTGCCCACGGCGAGCGCGGTGCCGAGGGCCAGGACCCGTCTGCTCCGGCCCGGCACGGCGAGGGACGCCCACCGGTACGCCCCGCGCGGCCGGGGTTCCGGTTCCGGCTCCCGCCCGGCGTCGGAACCGGCGTCGCGTGCCCGGAGCAGCGCCTCGCGGAGCTGCTGCCGGGACGGCCGCTCCCGGGAGTCCTTCCGCAGCAGACCCTCCACGGCCTGGGTCAGCGCTCCCGTGCGCAGCGGGGTGCGCAGCGGCAGCCGGTCCACCGCCTTCAGCGTGGCGTCGGGACGGCCGCGGTCCCGGAACGGCGGCCGGCCCTCGACCATCGTGTAGAGCAGCGCGCCCAGCGCCCACAGGTCGGCGGCCGGGCCGATGCGCTCGTCGCGGGCCTGCTCCGGCGAGGCGTACGACGGTGCCGTGAGCCGGGGCACGAGGGTCGCGCCCGCGAGCCCGAACCCGGCCACGACGACGGTCCCGTCCTCCCGCACGAACACCTGGCCCGGGCTCAGCTCACCGTGCGTGACGCCCTCGTCGTGCGCGGCCTGGAGCACGTCGAGCAGCTCCAGGCCGATCCGTGCCGCACGCGCCGGATCCAACGGCCCCTCGCGGTCGAGGAGTTCGCACAGCGCCGTACCGTCGATCCACTCGGTGACCGTCCACAGCGTGCCGGACTCCACCACCGCGTCGACGACCGCGGCGACCCGGCCGGGCCGCAGCAGCCGCAGCGTCTCGGAGGTGCGGACGAGGCGGGCGGTGATCCGGTGCGCGCCGTCCTCGCCGGCGGACTCCGGCAGGGCGGTCTGCGCCATCAGGCGGGGCTGTGCCGCCGCCATGTCCTCGGCGTACCACCACAGTCGGTTGGTCTCGCGGGCGAAGACCTCCAGGAGCCGGTACCGCCCGGCGACCGACGCGTGCGCGGAGACGTGCGCCTTGACCATGGTCATCCCTCGCTGAAACCCCTTGCCCGGTGTCGCCCAGGGGTACGCGCGGCATGTGGGGGTGCGTTCAAGGATGCCCGGCTCCGGCCCACTTCCTGTCTTTCGGTCAACACACCGCGGCGGTGCGCTCAGCCGACGGGCCTGAGCAGTCCGAAGCGCTCGGCCCAGTCGGCGACCTCCCGGGGCGTCGTGTTGCCCCCGCACACCACCAGCCCGATCCGGGCGTCCGGGCCGACCCGTTCCACCACCTGCCGGGCCGCCGGGAGCACACAGCCCGCGGCGGGCTCGGCCCACACCTTGGCGTGGTCGGCGAGGTCCAGGCATCCCTGCACGGCGTCCCGGTCCGGGACCACCAGCACCTCCTCGACCAGCGCGGCGACATGGTCGTACGTCAGCTGGGACACCGAGGGCGCGGTGAGCGTGGTGACCAGCGACGACACCGGCACCGGCAGCGGGCCGCCCGCCCGCAGCGCCGCCGACATGGCCTCCGCGCCCTCCGTCTCCACGCCCCACACGCGCACCGTGGGCCGCAGGGCGCGCAGGGCCGCCGCGATGCCCGCGATCAGCCCTCCGCCGCCGATGCTGACGACGACATCGGTGAGCTCGCCCGCGTCCTCCGCCAGTTCGGCACCCACCGTGCCCTGACCCGCGATCACCAGCGGGTCGTCGAACGGATGGACCAGCGTCAGCCCCTCGTCCCTGAGCCGCGTCACCAGCTCGAAGGCGCTGTCCATGCCGTCGGTCAGCCGCACCGACGCCCCCGCCTGCTCCACGATCTCCACGGAGCGCGCGGGCGCGGTCCGGGGCATCACCACCGTCGCCTTGACGTCGAGCGCCGCCGCCATCTGGGCGACGGCGATGCCGTGGTTGCCGCCGCTGACCGCGACGACGCCCGCCGCCAGCTCGGCCGCGCTCAGTGACAGCAGCTTCGCCATGGCCCCGCGGGCCTTGAACGAGCCGGTGCGCTGGAGGAGTTCGAGCTTGGCGGTGACCGGGACGCCGAGCAGCGCGGTCAGCCCGGGGCTGGGGACCGTCGGTGTGCGCACGACGTGTCCGGCGATCCGCTCCGCCGCGGCTTCGATGTCCGAGATGCCGATCAAGGTGCTTCACCCTTCCGGCGCGGGGGTGGGAGCCGCGCCGGTCGCACCCTGACCCGGGAGGGTGTCCCTGGTCAACACCGTTTCGCGGTACGGCTACAGGGCCCGGCCCAGCAGGAACTCCAGTAGCCGGACCAGGTCCGCGGCGGCGCCGGCGGCCAGCGGGGCACCGGCGAGCAGCCCGCGCGCCGCGGCGGTGTGGGCCCGCGCCTCGGCCAGCGCCGCCGCACGGCCCCCGGCCTCCTCGATCAGCGCGGCCGCCTCGGGCGCTCCCTCCTCGGTGCCGAGGAGCGCGGGCAGCCGCCCGGCCGCCGGGGAGGCGAGCGCGACCAGCACCGGGAACGTCTTCTTGCCCGCCCGCAGATCGCCGCCCACGGGCTTGCCCGTGACCGCCGGGTCGCCCCAGATGCCCAGCACGTCGTCGACCAGCTGGAAGGCGATGCCGAGGTGCCGTCCGGCCCGGTCCAGCGCGGTGACCGTGGCCTCGGGCGCCCCGCCGAGCGCGGCGCCCAGCGCGGCCGCGCAGCCGAGCAGCGCGCCGGTCTTGCCCTCGGCCATCGCCCGGTACTCCCCGGCCGTCACCCGGTCCGGACCGGTGCACGGCCGGGCCGCGAACACCAGGTCGTCGGCCTGCCCGCGCACCAGGTCGGCGAGGGCCGCGGAGAGCAGCCGTACCGCGCCGGGACCCTGGGGCGTGGCGGCGACCGTCTCCACCGCCAGCGCGAACAGGGCGTCGCCGGCGAGCACCGCGGGGCCGGTGCCGTACGCCTGCCACACGGCGGGGCGGCGGCGCCTGGTCGGGTCGCCGTCCATGATGTCGTCGTGCAGCAGCGAGAAGGCGTGCACCAGCTCCACCGCGACCGCCGCCGGGACACCGGTTTGCTCGTCGGCGCCCGCCGCCCGGGCGCCGAGCACCGCCAGCGTCTGCCGGACGCCCTTGCCGCCCGGCGCGGCGGCGGGCGCTCCGCCGACCTCGCACCAGCCGAAGGAGTACGCGGCCATCTCCGCCACCCACGGATGCAGCCGCCCCACCGCCTCCTGAAGCGCGGGCCGCACCAGCTCCCGGCAGCCGGCCAGGATCTCGGTGGCGCCCGGCGGCGCCTGGAGCGCGGTCATCGCACGGCCTCCGCGGCCGGCGCGAACTCCTGCCGGGCCCGGGCCACCAGCTCGCGTACGTGCTTCAGCCCGCCGCCTTCCAGGGAGCGGGCCAGCTCGGCGAGTTCGGCCGCCGTCTCGGCGGGGCTCCGGCCCAGCATCGCCCGCGCCTTCGCCAGGCCCAGCCGGGACAGCGCCTCGCCGCGCGGCTCGCTCATCGCGCGGAACTCCTCCAGCGCCAGCTCGTACAGCTCCCGGGCCTCGGCGTAACGTCCCGCGCGGTAGAGGACGTTGCCGCGCATCTTGTGGTTGTAGGCGAGCGCGCTGGAGAGGTTCATCGCGCGACACATGGTCTCCGCCTCGGACAACAGCTCCAGCGCCCGCCCGGTGTCGCCGTCGCGCACCGAGAGGACGTCGGCCAGTCCGCGCAGCGCCCAGGCGTGGCCGCGCCGGTCCTCGGCCCGCGCGGCTATCTCCGCCGCCTCCTCGAACAGCGCGTACGCCCTGTCGTACTCCCCGGTGTTGCGGTGCATCTGGGCGATGCCCTCCAGCGCCCACACCGTGTGCCGGGCCTCGCCGCGCCGGCGGGCCTCGGCCAGCAGCTGCTCGTGCAGCCGGCCGACCGCGGCGTAGTCGCCCTGGATCCGGCCCGTCTCGGCGAGCCCGGCCAGGGAGTAGCCGCGGACGACGACGTCCCCGCCGCGCTCGCCGAGTTCGGCCGCGAGTCCCAGCAGCCGCCAGGCCAGCGGGAAGGCGCCGCGCTGCCGGGCCAGTGTGCCGCCGCTCCACAGCGCCCAGGCCATCGCGGCGGTGTCGCCGGCCTCCCGGGCGGCGCGGTAACTCGCCTTCCAGGCGCGGTCCGCGTCCTGCACATGGCCGAGCCGGCGGTGTGCCTCGGCGACGGCGAGTCCGCAGCGCGCCGCCTCGCCCGGGCGCCCGGAGCGCTCGGCCTCGCGCAGCCGTTCGGTGGCCTCGGCCAGCACATCGACCAGCGAGGAGTTGACGGACAGGGTGGTCAGGGCGCCCTGGTACTCCGGGGCGAAAGCCTTGCCGTACATGCGTACCCTTCTATACACGGAGTGTATACATGACGTGTATAGCGTCTCGGAAACATGCCCCGAGTCCCGTGCGGGACCGGGGCTTCGGTCTGTTGTGGATCAAGACGCGGGTTCCGCCGCCGGGGTTGACTGTGCGACGCGCATCACATCGGAAGGCTCAGTGCTGCTGGTTCTTCTGCGGCGTCAGCTCGCTCGGCCGCACCACGACGACCCCCTCGCCCTGGAGCATCAGCTGGACCGCTTCGCCCGAACCGCCGCGCAGCATCGAGCCGATGGACTGCGAGCGGTGCAGCGAGGTCTCGAGCTGCGCCGACCAGCCGACCACCGCGTCCGTGTCGACGTACACCGGCGCCTCGGGCGTAACCGGTATGACCAGCGGGTTGCCCTCGCAGACCAGCCCGAGCCGGCCGTGCCCGCTGAACACGCTGTTGAACACCCCGCCACCGGCGATGCCGGAGCCCTTGACCGCCTTGATCTCGTACGACAGCGAGGCGTCGAAGCACAGGACGTTGCGGCCGTTGACGGTGAACCGGTCACTGGGCTCCACCTCGACGATGAAGCAGTTCTGCGCCTCGTGCGCGAACCAGGCCTCGCCCTGCCCGCGCACCGCCATCAGCGGCAGCCCCTCCCCGGTGACCGCTCGCTTGAGCATGCCGCCGACACCCTGCCCCTTGCGCTCGAAGGCGAGGCCGCCGCGGTGGGCGATCATCGCGCCCTGCCGGGCGTACATCTCGCCGTGCACCACGTATCTGATGCACTTGGCGTTCTCCACGGTCATGCCCGGCTCGGTGGCCGGCAGGACCCGGTTCTGATGCGAAAAAAGATCACCCTTCATGCCGGGCATGGTGTCCCGGAGGGGCCGGTTCCGCCAAGTTCGCGGAACCGGCCCGCCCGGCTGCGGTCAATTCACGGCCGGCTTGGCCTGCTTGGCCTGCTTCCCGCAGAACGCCGACTCCAGCGCGCCGCCCAGCGCCTTCAGCACCCCGCTGCTGTTCGACGCGTTGGCGACGGCCGTGAGGCTGCGCCCGCCGTCCTTCGTGGCGAACGCGTAGGTGTAGTAGCCCTGCACCGCCCCCGTGTGCCCGTACACCGACAGCCCGCAGGACAGATCGCGCCGGCGCAGTCCGAGCCCGTACGACGTCGTGCTGTCCACCCTGTTGAACCGCTCCATCTCGGCGAGCCGCGCGGCGGACAGCAGCCGGCCGCCGAGCAGCGCGCTGTAGAACGTGTCGAGGTCCTGCGCGCTGGAGATGATGGCCCCCGCGCTCTGCGCCCAGGACACGGTCTGCCGGGTGGCGTCGATCAGCCGGGCGCCCGAGCCGTTGTTGGTGAGGTAGCCGCGCGTGTACCGGCCGGGGATCGCGGTGTCCGGGTGGACGTAGAAGGTGTCCTTCAGCTTCAGCGGCTGGAAGATGCGCTGTTCGTACGCGGTCCGCACCGGCTGCCCCGTGAGCTTCTCGATGAGCATGCCCGCGACGACGAAGTTGGTGTTGGAGTACGAGTACGCGGCGCCCGGCGCGTTGGTGCGCGGCCGCTTCAGCGACAGCGCGACCAGATCGCGGTAGCTGAAGACCTTGTTCCGCACCGCCTCGAAGCCGGAGACGCTGTCGGCGAAGAGGTCGTTGGTGTAGTCGTACAGCCCGCTGCGGTGGCTGAGCACCTGGCGGACCGTGATGCGGTCGTCGGGCAGCAGCTTGGGCAGATAGCGGTTGACCGGGGCGTCGAGGTCGAGCCGGTGCTCGTCGGCGAGTTGCAGCAGGACGACGGCCGAGAAGGTCTTGGTCACGCTGCCGATGCGGAACCGGTCGGCGGTGCTGATGGCCCGCCCGGTGCCGCGGTCGGCCACGCCGCGCGTCACCTTGTACACCGTGCCGTGGTCGTCGATCCGGGCCAGCGCGCCCGGCGCGCCCTGGTTCACCACCGAGCGCAGCACCGTGCCCAGGCCCGCCGTGTCGGGCGCCGGAAGCGCCGCCGCGGCCGGGGCCTGCGGCGCCCCGGTGGCGGCCCACGCCGGGGTCGCCAGGAGCGACAGCGCGACCGCTCCGAGGACCGCGCCTCTGCTCACCGTCGCTGGAACCATCCGGCACCCACTTTCCTCTGTACGTCTGTTGCTGCGACATCGGTCACATTCCGGCCTGGGAACCTAGGGCATGAGGGGCGCGTCTCCACAACCGACACACAGTTGGTCATCTCGTGATCACCCTATGGCGTGCATTTGCAAAAGATTGTCATAGAAAGTCGCGAAATCGATCATTCCACCTTTACGTGGACATGACTGATCCGTAAGGGTACTCCCCGGGGCCCTACCAGCCCCCGTGGCGCGCTGAACTGCGCCATGCGTCAAGGCGGTTGGGGATCCCGGCCGCCTTTGAACGAAGGAACCCTGAATAGTGCGCAGACCGCACATACGCAGCGTGGCCGTCGCCATCGCGGTGACGACCGCTGCCACGGGCCTGGCCGGTACGGCCTTCGCGGGCCCCGCCACGGGGACGGAGCGGTCCGCCGCCGTCACGACCGACGCGACCGCGGTGGTGAACGCGGCGCGCGCCGCGGCCTTCGCCCACGCGTCGGCGACCGGCGTCACCAAGGGCGACGAACTCCACGCCCAGGACGTCATGCTGGACCCCGAGGGTGCCCGGCACGTCCGCTTCGTCCGTACGCACGAGGGAATGCCGGTCCTCGGCGGTGACCTCGTCGTCCACCTGACCCACCAGCTGGCCTACGACGGCGTGACCCGCGCCGCCGGCCACTCCGTCGCGCCGGACGCCACCCAGGCCAAGGTGACGGCGGACCAGGCCGCCGCCAAGGCCGCCAAGGCCGCGAAGGGCGAGGCGGGCGACGCCCAGCTCGTCGTCGACGCCCGCGGCGGTTCCTCGGCCCTGGCCTACCAGGTGACCGTGACCGACCAGACCGGCACCAACACCGTCGTCATCGACGCCGTCACCGGCAAGGTGCGCAGCAACACGCCCGACAGCGACGAGTTCCTGTCGCCGAAGCTGCTGAACGCGCTGCACCAGCGCGGCGAGACGGCCGACCCGGCCACCGGCACCGCCTCCGCCGCCTCGGGCCTGCTCGGCTCGGGCGCGACCACCGGCGCCACGAGCTACCCGTCGGCCGCCTACGGCACCGGCAAGACGCTCTTCGTCGGCAGCGTCGGCCTCACCACCACGCAGACCTCGCGTGGCCACTACCAGCTCAAGGACCCGAACCGGTACGGCACCGAGACCCGGGACGCCAAGGGCTCGTACACGGAGAACTTCGGCAAGGGCACGAAGTTCACCAGCACCACCAACGTGTGGGGCAACGGCACGACCGGCAACCGCACCAGCGCGGCCGCCGACGCCCAGTACGGCATCACCAAGACCCTGGACTTCTACAAGAAGACCTTCGGGCGCAAGGGCATCGCCAACAACAGCAAGGCCGCCCAGGGCATGGTCCACTGGGGCAACAAGGTCGCCAACGCCTTCTGGGACCCGACCTGCGGCTGCATGCTGTACGGCGACGGTGACGGCCAGACCTTCAAGAAGCCGCTGGTGGTCATCGACGTCACGGGTCACGAGCTGACCCACGGCGTGGTGGACGCGACCGCCAAGCTGGAGCCGACCTACGTCGACTCCGACGGCAACCAGTACGGCGAGCCCGGCGCGCTGAACGAGTCCCTCGCGGACATCTTCGGCTCCAACGTCGAGTTCTACGCCAACAACAAGAAGGACACCCCCGACTACCTGATCGGCGAGAAGCTGGGCCTCGCGCAGAAGTTCCTGCGCCGCCTGGACCACCCCTCGCTCGACAAGCTCGAGGGCACGATCGACTACTGGTCGTCGGACACGTACTACACCGAGGTGCACGCCGGTTCCGGTGTCTCCTCGCACGCGTACTACCTGCTCGCCGAGGGCAGCGGCAAGAAGACGATCAACGGGGTCGCCTACAACTCGCCGACGTACAACCACTCCACGGTGAAGGGCATCGGCCGCGCCAAGGCCACCGCCATCTTCTACCGTGCGCTCACCCGTTACATGGTCTCCACGACCGACTTCCACGACGCGCGCGTCGCGACGCTGAAGGCGGCCAAGGACCTGTACGGCGCGAACAGCACCGAGTACAAGACGGTGGACAAGGCGTGGGCCGCGGTCAACGTCACCGCCGCCAACAAGCCGGCCGCCCGCCACTGACGGACGGCAGCGCACCGGATGCCCCGCCCCGCGCGGGGCATCCCCCTTTCCGGGGCCGGCCGCACCGGGGCCGGGATGCGCCCGAGCCGCCCCGGCGCCACCATGACCTGCGTGGGACACGCAGACACGTCCCGGCCGGTCCACACCCGGCCGGGGAGAACCGCCGTACCCCGGGGCCCGGCCCCGTGACCGGCCGGCGCCTCCGCGGCCGCGCCCTCGCCGCCGCCCTGCTGACGGCCGCCGTCCTGCCCGCCCCCGCCGCCTGCGGGCCCGCCCCCGCCCGGCCCGCGCCACCCCCCAGGCCCGCCGCCCCGGTTCCCGGCGTGGTCACCTGGGCGGCGAGCGCACAGCCCCTCGGCGAGGCTGCCCCCGGCCAGGCCTACCGGCTGGTCGTGCACACCAGCGTGGCCGGCCGCGCACCGCGCGTCCGCCTCTCCAACGCCTTCGGCGACCGCCCGCTGACCCTGGACAGCGTCTACGCCGGCCTGCGCGCGCGGGGCCCGGCCCTGCGCCCGGGCAGCAACCGGCGGCTGACCTTCGCCGGCGCCCGCACCGTCACCGTCCCGCCCGGCGCCTCCGTCTGGAGCGATCCGCTGCCCGGCAGCCTCCCGGCCGACGTTGACCTGGTCGTCAGCCTGCACACCCCCGGCGGGCAGGGACCGGCCACCGGCCACGCGCTGGCCTTGCAGACCTCCTACACCGGTCCCGGCGACCCGACCGCAGAGGAGAGCGGCGCGCACTGGACGCACACCACCCGGTCCTGGTGGTACCTCGACGCGGTGGCCGTACGACCGTCCCGGCCGGGCACCGGTGCCGTGGCCGTGCTCGGCGACTCCCTCACCGACGGCCGCCGCTCCACCCCCGACACCAACCGCCGCTGGCCCGACCTGCTCGCCCGGCGCCTCGCCGCCTCCCGCACCGCCGTCCAGGGCGTGGCCGACGAGGGCATCTCCGGCAACCAGGTGCTCGCCGACGGCGCCGCGCCCAGCGCCCTGCACCGGCTGGACCAGGACGTCCTCGCCCTGCCCGGGGTGCGCACCCTCGTACTCTTCGAGGGCGTGAACGACATCAAGGCGCACACCGGGGTCACCGCCTCCCGCCTGATCGCCGGCTATCTGCGGATCCTGCGGCGGGCGCACGCGGCCGGCCTGTGCGTGGCCGTCGCCACCCTCAGTCCCTTCCAGGGCTGGCCCGAATGGGACCCGGCGGCCGAGGCCGTACGCCGCCAGGTCAACCGCTATCTGCGCGGCACCCGCGCCTTCGACGCCGTCCTCGACCTCGACCGCGCGCTGCGCGACCCGCACGACCCCGCGCGGCTGCGGCCCGCGTACGACAGCGGCGACCATCTGCACCCCGGCGACCGCGGCATGCGGGCGCTGGCCGACGCCGTGGCCCCGCACCGCCTGGACTGCGCCCGCTGAGCGGGCCGCCGGTCAGCGCCGCAGGATCTCGGCCCAGTCGGCGGGCACCCGCCCCGCCGGGCCCGGCGCCGGCTGGTCCACCGGCCGGCTGGCCGGCGGGGCGAGTTCGGGCCCCGAGCCGTACAGCTCCTCGGTGGCGAAGTTCCAGAACCAGTCCTCGCCCGGCTCGAAGCTGCGGATCACGGGATGCCCGGTGTCCCGGTAGTGCGCCGTGGCATGCCGCGCGGGCGAGTCGTCGCAGCAGCCGATGTGCCCGCACAGCGCGCACCGGCGCAGATGGAACCACCAGCCGCCCGCCCGCTCGCACTCCACGCAGCCGGTGCCGCTGGGCGGCACGCCGGGGTCGATGCCGTCGACGGGGTTCATACTGCTTCCTCCACGGGTGTCTCGGCCTCCAGCGGCAGCAGCACCTGGAAGCGGGTGTCACCGGGCACCGACTCGACCCGCAGGGTGCCGTGGTGCTTGTTGACGACGATCCGCCAGGAGATGTCCAGCCCCAGCCCGGTGCCCTCACCGACCGGCTTGGTGGTGAAGAACGGGTCGAAGATCCGGTCCCTGATCTCCGCGGGCACCCCCGGCCCGGTGTCCCGGAACTCCACCAGCAGCCGCTCGTGGTCCAGCGCGGTCCGCACGGTCAGCGTGCCCTCGCCGCCCGCGCTCCGGATGGCGGCGGCCGCGTTGTCGACCAGGTTGGTCCACACCTGGTTCAGCTCCGCCGGGTAGGCGGGCACCGGCGGCAGCGAACGGTCGTACTCCTTCACCACCGTGATGCCGGAGCCGAGCTTCCCGGACAGCATCAGCAGGGTGCTGTCGAGGAGTTCGTGCACGTCCACCACCCGGTAGGGGGCCCGGTCCAGCTGCGCGTACTGCTTGGCCGCGTCGACCAGGTGCGAGATCCGCGAGGTGGAGTCCTCGATCTCGTTCATCAGCAGCTCGGTCTCGATGGTGTAGTTGAGCCAGGCCACCGCGCCGGGCAGGATCTCCGCGTCCACGGCCGCCGCGACCTGCTCCAGCCAGTCGGTGTCCAGGCCCGCCTGTACGAAGACGGGAGCCAGCTGCCAGCCGTGGTCGATGCCGTGGTCCGCCAGCCAGTCGCCGAGCAGGTCCTCCCGGTCGGCGGCCTCCAGCGGGCTGAGCACCGGCGCCTTCGCGACGCGCTCGGCGGTGCGCTCCTGGATCTCGATCAGCCCGGCCAGCGCATCGCGCGAGAAGGGGCCTTCGGCGATCACGGCCAGCTTGTGCCGCATCTTCGCCACCCGCTCCCGCAGCGTCGAGGTGGCCCGCACCGCCGCTGCCGCCGGGTTGTTCAGCTCGTGCGTCAGCCCGGCCGACAGCGAGCCCAGCGCCAGCAGCCGCTCCCGCTGCCCGATCGCCGCCTGCGTGCTCTTCGACCCGAAGAACAGCCCCTCCAGCAGATGCACCGCCATCGGGAACCACTCGCGCATGACCTCCGCGAACACATCCGCCGGCAGCACGAAGAACCGGGTGGGCCGGGTCACCCGCAGCGAGTTGTTGTAGACCTGGGGCACCCGGTCGCCGAGATACGCCTGCATCGCGCCCGCGTACACCCCGGGCCGGTCGGTCCTGGTCACCTCGACGTCGTCACCGCCGACCCGGCGGGACAGCACCACCGTGCCCTCGATCAGCACGAAGAAACAGGTGGCCGGGGCGCCTTCGCCATACACCGGGCCGGGCTCGAACAGCTCCACCCGGCCCTCGCCGCACAGCCGGCCCAGCTGCTCGGGGGTCAGCTTCTCGAACAGGAACAGGGAGCCGATCTCCCCGGGGCTGCACGGCATCACCCGCCCGCTCACGACTGCTCCAGATACCGGTGGACGAGCATGACGGCCATGGCTCCCTCTCCGACGGCGGACGCGACGCGTTTGGCTGACTCGGCGCGCGCGTCGCCCGCGACGAACACGCCGGGAATGCTGGTCTCCAGGTGGTACGGCGGCCGGTCCAGCTCCCAGCCGGCCGGCGGCCGTCCCTCGGCGCCCAGGTCGGGGCCGGCCAGGATGAATCCGCGGTCGTCGCGCAGCACGGTGTCGCCCAGCCAGTCGGTCAGCGGGGCGGCCCCGATGAACACGAACATCCAGTGCGTGTCGACCCGTTCGGTCTCCCCGGTCACCGTGTCCCGCAGCGTGAGCTGTTCCAGCCGGTCCGTCCCGTGGGCCGCGTCCACCACGGTGTGGGCGCGCACCCGGATGTTCGGCGCCTCGGCGATCTGCTGGATCAGGTAGTGCGACATCGACGCCGCCAGATCCGGACCCCGCACCAGCAGCGTCACCGACTTCGCGCCCCGGGCGAGGTACATGGCCGCCTGCCCGGCCGAGTTGGCGCCGCCCACGATGTACACGTCCTGGCCCTGGCAGGAGGCCGCCTCGGTCAGCGCCGAGCCGTAGAACACCCCGCACCCGGTCAGGCCGGTGCAGCCGGTGGCGTCCAGCTGCCGGTACTGCACCCCGGTCGCGAGGATCACCGTGTGCGCGGCGATCGCCGAGCCGTCCGAGAACCGGACCACCCGCGCAGCCCCGTTGACCTCCAGGCCGGTCACCTCCCGCGCGGTCAGCAGCTCGGCACCGAACTTGGCCGCCTGCCGCCGCGCCCGGTCGGTGAGCTGGGCGCCCGAGACACCGTCGGGAAAGCCGAGGTAGTTCTCGATCCGTGAGCTCTGCCCGGCCTGGCCGCCGGTCGCCGACCGCTCCACGAGGACGGTCCGCAGCCCCTCCGAGGCGCCGTAGACGGCGGCACCGAGCCCGGCCGGTCCGCCGCCGATCACGATCAGGTCGTAGAAGTCGGCCGTCGGGTTCGTCGCCAGGCCCACCCGGGCGGCCAGCTCGGGCGCCTCCGGCTCGACCAGCGCGGTGCCGTCCGGCGCGATCACCAGCGGCAGCCGCTGTCCGTCCTGCCCGGCCGCCGCCAGCAGCCGCCGGCCCTCCGGCTCGTCCACCGAGTACCAGCGGTACGGCACCTGGTTGCGGGCCAGGAACTCGCGGACGTCCGAGGACCGCGCCGACCAGCGGTGCCCCACCACCTTGGTGCTGGACACCGGCCGGTGGCCGCCGGCCCGCCACGCCTGGAGCAGGTCGTCCACGACCGGGTAGAGCTTCTCCTCCGGCGGGTCCCAGGGCTTGAGCAGATAGTGGTCGAGGTCGACGACGTTGATCGCGTCGATCGCCGCGTTGGTGTCCGCGTACGCGGTCAACAGCACCCGCCGCGCGCTCGGGTAGATGTCGAGCGCCTGCTCCAGGAACTCGATGCCGTTCATCTGCGGCATCCGGTAGTCGGCCAGGATGACCGCCACCGGCTCGCCGCGCAGCTTCAGCTCGCGCAGTGCCTCGAGCGCGGACTCGCCGGACTCCGCGCGCACGATCCGGTGCGCCGCGCCGTAGCGCCGCCGCAGATCGCGGGCGACGGCCCGGGAGACCCCGGGGTCGTCGTCCACGGTCAGGATGACGGTCCGCGCTGCTTCGGCAGCCTGAGCCATATAACGTCCCACCCCGTTGGTCGGTGCCCCGGGCGGGTGTCGTGGGGACCACCGCACCCATACGCGCCCCATCGTATGTTCGATGGCGCCGTTTCGCTCCGGATCACGGCAGCGCTCCCGGCGGCCCGCCTGACCGTGCCCGATAGTGGGCACCAGCAGCAGCACAGGAACGCGGCGACGAGAAGGAGGCCCGCAGATGACGCGCCCGGTCACGGCAGGGGTGGACGGTACCGAGGAGAGTCTGGCCGCGCTGGAGTGGGCGGCGCGGGAGGCCGTGCGCCGGCGGCTGCCGCTGCGGGTGGTGCACGCCTGGCGGTACGCGGACTCGCTCGCCGCGGCTGACCGCACCACCCAGCACGGGTGGGTGTCGGACGGGGTGGCGCAGGCGGTACGTGCCGTCACCGAGCACCATCCGGAGCCGGCGGTGAGCGTCGACGTGGTCGAGGGCGCCGCCCCGGAGGTGCTGGCCCGGGCGGGCGCCGACGCGGAGCTGCTGGTGCTGGGATCGCGCGGGCACGGACCGGTCGTCGGGTTCCTGCTGGGCTCGGTCGGGCAGCAGGTGATCGCCGAGGCGACGCGGCCGGTGGTCCTGGTGCGGGCCGGCGACCGGGCGGCGGCGGAGGCGGCCGGCCGGCCCGTCGTGGTCGGCCAGCACGGCGGCCCCGAGGACAGCGCGGAGACGCTGCGGTTCGCCTTCGAGACGGCCGCCGCCCGGGGCGCCACCGTCCGTGCCGTCCGCGCCTGGACCCTGCCGCCCGTCTTCGCCTACAGCCCCGGCTCGCTCCAGCTGCTGGACGACGCGGGCGGCCTGGAGCCGTACGAGAGGACGGCGCTCGCCGAGGCGCTCAAGCCCTGGCAGGAGCGGTTCCCGCAGGTGCCGGTCGCCGAGCACATCGAGATGGGCAGTGCGGGTCAGGTGCTGCTGTCGGAGGCGGCCGGGGCCCAGCTGGTGGTCGTCGGCCGCCGCGCCCACCGCACGGCCGTCGGCGGCCGCATCGGCTCGGTCGCCCACGGGGTGCTGCACCACGCGGACTGCCCGGTGGCCGTGGTCCCGCACGAGTGAGCCGGCCGGAGCCCGGCGGCCGCTACTCGGGTGCGGTCGGTTCCAGCGGGGAGCGGGCCTTCGGCAGGACGTTCTCGATGTAGTCCGCGACGGCGGTGTCGAGGCCTATGTCGTGCTGGGCGCGCTCGGACAGATACCAGCGGTGTTCCAGGAGTTCGTGGTAGATCTGCGCCGGGTCCATCGCCCCGCGCGCCTCGGCCGGCACCGCCCGTACGGTGGGCCGGAACACCTCCCGCACCCAGCGGTGGGCGAGGACTTCCGGGCGGGCGGTATGGGGGTCCCCCCTGCTCGAGCGAAGCCGAGAGCTTGGGGGAGGATCGCCGGGCGCGTGGTCGTCCTGGGTGGCCATCCAGCTCTCCAGGTCGTTGAGCAGCCGACGCGCCTGGTTCTCCTCGGCGTCCAGTCCGGTCAGCCGCAGCAGCTGGCGCTGGTGGTGCCCGGCGTCGACGACCTTGGGCACGAAGGTGACGCTGTCGCCGGTGGAGGAGTGCTCGATCTGCATCTCGGCCACGTCGAAGCCGAGGTCGTTCAGCCGGCGTATCCGGCGTTCTATGTAGTGGTACTTGCCCGCCGGGTACACCGAGGTGCGGGTCAGCTCCTGCCAGAGCCCGCCGTAGCGGGTGCAGATCTCGTGGCCGAACTCGACCGGGTCGACCGACGGGTGCAGCGCGCCGGACGCCTCCAGGTCCAGCAGCTCGCCGCTGATGTTCACCCGGGCCAGGTCGAGGTCGTACTCCCGCTGCCCGGGGCTCAGCCGCGGGTGCAGATCGCCGGTCTCGGCGTCCACCAGGTAGGCGGCGTAGGCGCCCGCGTCGCGCCGGAACAGTGTGTTGGACAGCGAGCAGTCGCCCCAGGCGAACCCGGCCAGATGCAGCCGGACCAGCAGCACGGCCAGGGCGTCCATCAGGCGGTGCATGGTCGCCGGGCGCATGGTCGTCTCGAACATCGACCGGTACGGCAGCGAGCCGCGCAGATGCCGGGTGACCAGCACGGGCTCCAGCGCAGCGCCGGAGCGGTCGGTGCGGCCGGTGATCACGGCGAGCGGGTCGACGGCGGGGATGCCGAGCCGGTCGAGGTCGCGCAGCAGCTCGTACTCGCGCAGCGCGGGCCGCTCGGCCAGCTCCTTGACGGCGATCACCTCGTCCCCGGCGTGCGCGTACCGCACGACGTGCCGGGAGATGCCGCGGGGGAGCGGCACGAGGTACTCCTCGGGCCACTCCTCCAGTGGCACGTCCCAGGGCAGGGCGAGCAGCAGCGCGGGGTGCTCCGGGTTCGTGGCACTGATCTGCAAGGCCATGGCACGAACCCTAAGGCCTTGCCGGACCTGTCCGTCAGCCGGTGGGCAGGCCGATCCGGTCGCGTTCCAGAACGGCGCGGAGCTCCGCAAGGACCTGTACGGCGGCCGGTCCGGAGGGGCCGCCGAGGATGCCCGCGGTCAGCTCGGCCAGCGCCTCGGTGAAGGTCGCCTCCGCCGCCTCGACGAGTCGCAGGCCGTCATCGGTCAGGTCCAGCAGCGATGAGCGACGATCCGCGGGATTGGTTCGCCGTACGACCCATCCGTTCTTCTCCTGGCGGTCGATGCCCTTGCTGGTCGCACCGATCCCGATGGCGAACGCGGCGGCGAGGTCCGCCACCCGGGACCCAGGGTGGTCACGCAGGAAGCGCAGGAACTCGAACTGCGAGGTGACGATCCCGTGCCGCTCGCGCAGCCGGTCGTTCAGCGCGTTGTAGAGGCGCGTCTCACAGCGCACGAGGTCGTCGAAGAAGCCCGGGAGGTCCATCCGGCCACCGCTTGACTTAGATGCCATGGCATATATCTTAGTTCATATGCCCAGGCATATAGTTCCTGGGCATCCACTTGCCAGGGAGGCGGCCATGAGCAGGCAACAGCGCGCGGAGATCGACGCGAGGGTCCGGCAGCCCGGGCCCGAGGGTCCTCGGTCGGTGGAGGGGCTCCGTGCCGGGTTCAGGGCGATGATGGCCGAAATGATCGTCCCGGCCGGCATCCGCACCCGGAGTGCGACGCTCGGCGACCGGCGTGCGGTGCTCGTCGAGCCGGCCGGCACTCCGAAGGCCGGGACAGTCCTCTACTTCCACGGCGGCTCCTACGTGGTCGGTTCACCGGAGACGGCGATGTCGCTGACGGGGAACCTGGTGACCAGGACAGGAATCAGGGCATTCTCGCTGGACTACCGGCTTGCCCCCGAGCACCCGTTCCCGGCCGCGATCGAGGACGGGCTGAGCGCCTACCGCGCCCTTCTCGACAGCGGCGAAGACCCTTCGACGATCGCGTTCGCCGGAGACTCCGCCGGTGGCGGCCTCACGGTCACCGTCTGCCTCGCTGCTCGCGAAGCGGGCCTGCCCATGCCCGCCGCGATCGTGGCGTTCTCCCCGGGCCTCGACATGACCCGGACGGGCGGGAGCATGGACAGCAAGGCGGGCGTCGATCCGTTCTTCACGCGGGAGGGCATGGAACACACCGGGGCCATGTACCTTGCGGGACAGGACCCGCACCAGCCCCTGCTCAGCCCCGCCGTCTGCGCCGACCTGACCGGGTTCCCCCCGATGCTCCTCCAGGCGGGCACCAACGAAATGCTCCTGGACGACTCCACCCGCATGGCCACGCGCGCGAGGGAAGCCGGAGTGGACGTCATCCTGGACGTCACCGCCGACGTTCCCCATGTCTTCCAGGCGTTCGCCGGCGTCCTGGACGAAGCCGACGAGGCACTGGAGCGCGCCGCTCTCTTCCTCCGCCAGCACATCCGCACCAAGGGCACGGCGCCCACGCCGGCAAGCTGAAGACGTGACCCCGAGGGCCGGAAAGGCCCTAGGCGGCCCGCTCCCGGGCCTGTTCGGCGGCGGCCCGTACCGAGCCCCGGTGCAGCGGCCCGTGGCCGGGCAGCAGGGCGTCGCCCTCGAGCGCGCCGATCAGCTCCAGGGAGGCGATCGCCCGGGCGCGCTCGTGGTGGAAGAAGTCCGGCAGCAGCTGCGGGCCCTTGAGCCGGGAGGTCGCGTGCCCGCTGACCAGGGCATCACCCGAGATCACGATGCCCGCCTCGGGCAGGTGGTAGACGCAGTGGCCGTCGGTGTGCCCTGGGGTGTGCACGGGCACCGGCCGGCCCGGCAGATCGAGCGGGCCCTCGCCGGGGAACGGCTGGGGCTCGATGACGGGGTTGTGCTGGGTGCCGCCCACCTGGATCACATGCCGTGCCCAGGAGACCACCCCGGGCCGCCAGGCATTGCGCACCAGCTCGCCGATGGTGACCTGCTGAAGGAAGTCCCGGCGGGCGTGCGGCACTTCGGCCGGGTGCAGATAGACCGGGGTGTGGTGGGCCGTGCGCAGATACTCGGCCGAGCCCAGATGGTCGTTGTGCGCGTGGGTGATCAGCACCGCGGCCACCGCCTCCGGTGCGCTGCCCACCGCGGCGAGGGACTGGAGGAGCCCCTCGCGGTCCCCGGGGTAGCCGGTGTCCACCAGCGTGACGGCGTCGCCGTCCTTGAGGATGACCCAGTTGGTGTGGTGGCCGTGCACCAGATAGGTGTGGTCGGCGACTTGGTGTACGTCGGCGGTCATAGTCTCCCCGGCACCCGAATGTGATCGTCGGGGGACAGCCAACCAGATGCGCCGGTCCGCCACCAGGCCGCCCGGGGTCAGCGCACGCCCTGCGGGCGGAACTGGATGCTGATGCGCGGTCCGGTGGCCCGGGCGGTCTTCGGGATGCAGTGCTCCCAGGTCCGCTGGCAGGAGCCGCCCATGACGATGAGGTCGCCGTGCCCGAGCGGCCGCCGTACCGTCGGGCCGCCCCCGCCGGCCGGGCGGAGCAGCAGGTCCCGGGGCGCGCCCACGGAGAGGATCGCGACCATGGTGTCCTCGCGGGCGCCCCGCCCGATCCGGTCCCCGTGCCAGGCCACGCTGTCCCGGCCGTCCCGGTAGAAGCAGAGCCCGGCGGTGGCGAACGGCTCGCCCAGCTCCTCGGCGTAGGACCGGGACAGGGCGTCGCGCGCCTCGGCCAGGACGGGGTGGGGGAGCGGGTCGTCCGCCCCGTAGAACGCCAGCAGCCGCGGTACGGCGACCACGTTGTCGTACATCTTCCGCTGCTCCGCCCGCCAGGGCACCTCCGCCGCGAGCGTCTCGAACAGGGCGTCGGCCCCGCTCAGCCAGCCCGGCAGGACGTCGATCCAGGCGCCGGCACCCAGCTCGGTGCGGCGCAGCCCGGTGAGCGGGCCGAGCCGCAGCTCGTCGGTCTGGTCGAACAGGGAGCCCTGGAGGTGCGTGGCCATAGGCCCAGCGTACTCCGTAATCGAAAATGTGTTCCAAGGGAATTTCCGTGTCTGCGTCCGTGCGCTTTCGATACATCGATGTATCCGATACATTCACGTATCCCATGTGGAAGGCGGTGCAGATGACGGCCGAGGAGACGGCCCCGCGGGTCACCCGGCGGCGGGCCCGGACGCGCGCCCAGCTGCTCGACGCCGCCTTCACGGTGTTCGCCGCCAAGGGCTTCGGACGGGTCTCCATCGAGGAGATCTGCGACGCCGCCGGCTACAGCAGGGGCGCCTTCTACTCGAACTTCGCCACCCTCGACGAGCTGTTCTTCGCCCTCTACCAGGAGCGCGCCGACCTCATCGCGGCCCAGGTCGCCGACGCGCTCGCCCAGGACGGCCCCGGCCTCGACGTGCCCACCGCCGTGGACCGGGTCACCGAGGTGCTGCTCCTCGACGTGGACTGGCTGCTCGTCAAGACCGACTTCCTGGTGCACGCGGCCCGCGACCCGGGCGTCGCCCAGGCCCTCCTGGACCACCGGGCCCGGCTGCGCCAGGCCGTCGCCGACCGGCTCTTCCGGTCCCGGGGCCACACCGAACTGCCCGCCGTGCTCGGCGACGCGGACGGCGCCGCGCACGCCGTGGTCGCCGCGTACGACGGCGTCACCGTCCAGCTTCTGCTGGACCGGGACGTCGAGGCCGCGCGGGCCTGGCTGAAGCAACTGCTCACCGCACTTCTCACCGACGGCAGCAGCTCCCCATCGAGGATCTGAGGAAGGACACAGTCGCCATGGACGCGGACGTCATCGTCGTCGGAGCGGGCCTCGCCGGCCTGGTCGCGGCGCACGAACTCACCAGCCGGGGCCGCCGGGTGGCCCTGGTCGACCAGGAGAACGCCGCCAACCTCGGCGGCCAGGCGTTCTGGTCCTTCGGCGGGCTCTTCCTCGTGGACTCCCCGGAACAGCGCCGCCTCGGCATCAAGGACTCCTTCGCACTCGCCTGGAACGACTGGCAGGGCAGCGCCCAGTTCGACCGGCAGGACGACGAGGACTCCTGGGCGGTCCGCTGGGCCCGCTCCTACGTCGAGTTCGCGGCCGGGGAGAAGCGCTCCTGGCTCCAGGGCCACGGCATCGAGCTGCTGCCCACCGTCGGCTGGGCCGAGCGCGGCGACCTCCGGGCGAACGGCCACGGCAACTCCGTGCCGCGCTTCCACGTCGCCTGGGGCACCGGCACCGGGGTGGTCGCGCCCTTCGTCCGCTACGCCAAGCAGGCCGAACGCGACGGGCTGCTCACCTTCCACCACCGCCACCAGGTGGACGAGCTGGTCATCCAGGACGGGACGGCCCGC
Organism: Streptomyces sp. NPDC031418; assembly: GCF_055581605.1. Lineage (NCBI taxonomy): Bacteria > Bacillati > Actinomycetota > Actinomycetes > Kitasatosporales > Streptomycetaceae > Streptomyces > Streptomyces sp. NPDC031418. Next base: position 24,082 of record NZ_JBVIJC010000013.1, on the reverse strand, counting down.
GGGGTGCGCGGCACCGTCCTCGCCGCCGACGACGCACCGCGCGGCGTCGCCTCCAGCCGCGAGCGGATCGGCGACTTCGAACTCACCGCCCAGGCCGTGGTCGTCACCACCGGCGGGATCGGCGCCAACCACGACATCGTCCGCCGCTACTGGCCCGAGCGGCTCGGCACCCCGCCCGCCGAGATGGTCACCGGGGTGCCCGCCTATGTCGACGGGCGGATGCTGGACATCAGCGCCGGGGCCGGCGTCCGGCTGGTCAACCGGGACCGCATGTGGCACTACACCGAGGGCTTGCAGAACTGGGACCCGGTCTGGCCCGGCCACGGCATCCGCATCCTGCCCGGCCCCTCCTCCGTCTGGCTGGACGCCCTCGGCCGCCGGCTGCCCGACCCCTGCCTGCCCGGCTACGACACCCTGAACACCCTCAAGTACCTGCGCACCACCGAGGACATCGCCGGGTACGACCACTCCTGGTTCATCCTCACCCGGAAGATCATCGAGAAGGAGTTCGCCCTCTCCGGCTCCGAGCAGAACCCCGACATCACCGCCAAGGACCGCAAGGCCGTCCTGCGCGACCGGCTGCTCGGCAAGGGCGCCCCCGGGCCCGTGCAGGCCTTCCTCGACCATGGCGCGGACTTCGTCACCGCGGGCAACCTGGAACAGCTCGTGCAGAAGATGAACGGGCTGACCGGCAAGGCGCTGCTCGACGCCGCCGAGGTGCGCCGCCAGATCGAGGCCCGCGACTTGCAGATCGCCAACCCCTTCAGCAAGGACTCCCAGGTCCAGGGCATCCGCAACGCCCGCCGCTACATCGGCGACCGGCTCGGCCGGGTCGCCGCCCCGCACCGCCTGCTGGACCCGGCCGCCGGCCCTCTCATCGGCGTCCGGATGCACGTGCTGACCCGCAAGACCCTCGGCGGCATCCAGACCGACCTCGACTCCCGCGCCCTCGGAACCGACGGCACGCCGATCGAGGGCCTGTACGCGGCGGGCGAGGTGGCCGGGTTCGGCGGCGGCGGTGTGCACGGCTACAACGCGCTGGAGGGCACCTTCCTCGGCGGCTGCCTGTTCTCCGGGCGGGCGGCCGGCCGACACGCGGCCCGGCACACGGGCTGACCTCGGCCGCCCAGCAACTCCAGCAGTACCTGCGCGTGGCTCCGCTCCGGCGTCCTGGACGCCGTCAGCAGGGTCACGCGCCCCGCGCGGGCCGACGCGCGCAGGCCGTCCGGAAGCCCGGCGGCCTCGGGAGCGGCCGGCTCCGCCTCGTACCGGACCCGGAACCCGTCGTACAAGCCGCCGCCGCGGAACCACCGTAGACTCGGCGTACGCGCACGCTCAGGGAGCGGCCCCTCTCGGGTCGCCGACGGTGCCGCGAGCGTACGGCGGCGGCCCTCGGCCATCCGGCCACGCCCCGACGCGAGTTGGCCGGAACCCGGCGGATCAGGGCCCCTCTGCGCCTACTCTGGATCATCCGCCTCCCCGCTGACAGGAGCGCCCGTGACGCCGCCCAGCAGACCGCACCGCCGCCGTACCGCGGTGCTCGCCACCCTGCCCCTCGCCCTCGCCGCGCTCGTCGGCACCGCCGTACCCGCGTCGGCCGGCACGATCGGCGCGGCAGGCGCCGGCGACCCGTACTTCCCGCTGAGCGGCAACGGCGGCTACCACGTCGGGCACTACGGTCTGACGCTCCGTTACGACACCGCCGGCCGGCGGCTGGACGGCACCGCCGTCCTCAGCGCCCGCGCCACCCAGCCGCTCACCCGGTTCGACCTGGACCTCGCGGGCCTGACGGTCACCGGTGTCACCGTCGGCCGCACCGCCGCCCGCTACACCCGCAGCGGCCAGGAACTCGTCGTCACCCCGGCCCACCCGCTCCGCGCGGGCCAGGAGTTCGAGGTCACCGTCGCCTACCACGGCACCCCGAAGCCGGTCACCGACCCCGACGGCTCCGCGGACGGCTGGATCGCCACCGACGACGGCGCGTTCGTCGCGGGCGAGCCGCAGGGCGCGATGACCTGGTTCCCGGCGAACAGCCATCCCCGGGACAAGTCGTCGTACGACTTCACCCTCACCGTGCCCAAGGGCCGCACCGCCGTCGCCAACGGCGTCCTGAGGGGGACGCACACCGACCACGGCTGGACCACCTTCCGCTGGCGCGAGAGCCGGCCCATGGCCGCCTACCTCGCCACCGCCACCGTCGGAAAGTTCCAGGTCGAGCGGTACACCACCCGCGACGGCATCCAGGTGTACAACGCCGTCGACCCCCGGGAGGCGCGCGCCGCCGCTCCCGTGCTGAAGAAGCTGCCCTCCGTGCTGGCCTGGGAGAGCAAGCTCTTCGGGCCGTACCCGTACCGCGCCGCCGGCTCGATCGTCGACCACGCCCCGAACGTGGGCTACGCCCTGGAGACCCAGACCCGGCCGCTCTACGACTCCGCGCCCGACATCAGCACCCTCGTGCACGAGAGCGCCCACCAGTGGTTCGGCGACTCCGTCTCGCTGACCGCCTGGAAGGACATCTGGCTCAACGAGGGCTTCGCCACCTACGCCGAGTGGCTCTACGCCGAGCAGCACGGCGGCGACAGCGCCCAGAAGACCTTCGACGCCCTGTACGCCCGCCCCGCGGGCAACGCGCTGTGGGCCTACCCGCCCGGCGACCCCGGCAGCGGCGCGCACATCTTCGGCACCCCCGTCTACGCCCGGGGCGCCATGGCCCTGCACGAGCTGCGCAAGGCCGTCGGTGACCGGGACTTCTTCCGCATCCTGCGTGCCTGGGCCGCCGCACACCGGGACGGACACGGCACCACCGCGCAGTTCGTCCGGCTCGCCGAGAAGACGTCGGGGAAGCCGGTGGCAGGACTGCTGCACACCTGGCTGTACGACAAGGGGAAGCCGGCCGGCGCCTGAGTCCCCCCGGTGTCGCACCCCGGCCCGGCGGCTCCGGTTCCCGGACCGCCCCCGGGGTACTCCGACCGACCGGGGGACGCAAGCGGTGGGGGCGGTGCCGAGGAAGAGGTCATGCCATGAGTCCAGCGGATGACCTGCCGGTCGTGTCCACGCTCGCCGACATGGCCGGCCTGGTGCAGCGGCAGCGCGGCCTGTACGTGCGCTGGTCCACCGGGCCCGGCCCCGACCTCGACCGGGTCTCCAGCCTGGACGCGCTCACCGGCATACCCCTCCCCGGACTGTCCGCGAACCCGCTCGACGTCGAGGACTGGTGGGCGGGCCGCTCGGTGGAGCTGTGGGTGGCCCGCCGCCTGTACGACTACGCACACCTGCCGCACGAGAAGGGCCCCGGCGTCCGGCCCTGGGTGCTCAGGGGCCGGGAGACCGGCCGGGGTCCCGACAACGAGCCGCTGGTGGCCGATGTCGAGCCGGTGTGCTGGATCGCCGACCGGGTGATCCACGCGGCCCGCGCCGAGGTCGCCCGGCAGGAGCGGCACTGGGGGACCCTGCGCCGCAGCGGCCGCTGAGCCGGCCGGGGTGCCGCGCCCGGTGCGGGCGGAGCGTGCCGGGGATCAGCCCGAGCGCGGCCGGGACGAGGCCCGGCGGCGCAGCGCGCGCCGCTCCAGCTCGGTCTTCCCGCCCCAGACGCCGATGCCCTGACCGGTGTCCAGAGCCCAGTCCAGGCACTGCTCCCGGACCGGGCATCGCACGCACACCTCCTTGGCCCGCTGGATCTGTACCTGCGCGGGCCCGGTGGTGCCGACGGGGAAGAAGAGGTCGGGGTCCTCGTGACGGCACGCGGCATGGTCGCGCCAGTTGTCCATCGAAGTCTCCTGCTCGGAATCGAAGTCGTCCGTGCCTGTCGATTGAGTGCTGCCGATTCGGGTGACCGGTCGGGGCGGGGTGAAACGACGCGACCGGAGGGAAATCGGAGGACGACCGTCTGCGGGTCACGGCGCACGCGGTCCCGTGGTGGGCCGTACGCGCTCAACTGGGCAGGGCGGAAGGGCCTTTGGGGCACCGCGGCGAGCCCGCCCGGGCGGGCACCCGGCGGCGAGCCGGGGTGCCGGCCGCTCCGCCGTCGCGGACCACCGTACTCCGCTTCCGGCCGGCCGGCGCCGCCCCGGAAGCGCAGAGGTCAACGGCGCAGCGCCCGCACCGCGGTGGCGGTCACCGCTTCGGCCAGGGCGGCCAGCGCGGGGGAGTCGAGCTTCCACTGCTGCCAGTAGAGCGCGCAGTCCACCCACTCGCCGGCCGCGACGAGCGCCAACCGCCCCTCGGCCAGCAGCGGTCGGGCCTGGTCCTCGGGGACCAGGCCCCAGCCGAGCCCCGCGGCCACCGCGTCGACAAACCCCTCCGAGGTGGGCACATAGTGCCGGAACGGACCGGCGGGCGCATGGCCCAGCCGCCGGAGGAACACGTCCTGGAAGTCGTCCTTGCGGTCGAAGAAGACGACCGGCGCCCGGGGCAGCACCTCGGGCAGCGACCCGTCCGACAGGTGCGCGGCGACGAACTCCGGTGCCGCCACCGGCAGATAGCGCATCCGGCCGAGCGGACGGACCGTGCAGCCCGGCACCGGATCGGCCGCGGAGGTCACCGCCGCCATCACCAGGCCCTCGCGCAGCAGGGCCGCGGTGTGGTCCTCGTCCTCCCGGTGCAGCTCGAAGCAGAGCCCCGGTACCCGGGACAGCGCCGGCAGGAACCAGGTCGCCAGCGAGTCCGCGTTCACCGCCACCGACACCCGCGTCGGCTCCCCGGCGCCGCTCAGCCCCAGCTCGCCCCAGGCGTCCCGCTCCAGCCGGGCGAGCTGCCGGGCGAACCGCACCAGCACCGCGCCGGACTCGGTGGGCCGCACCGGCTTGGTGCGCTGGAGCAGCACCCGGCCGGTCCGCTGCTCCAGCGCCTTGATCCGCTGGCTCACCGCCGACGGCGTCACATGCAGGACCGCGGCCGCCGCGTCGAAGGTGCCCTCGTCCACCACGGCGAGCAGCGTCCGCACCTGCTCCACGGGAAGGTCGGTCATCACATCGGCTAAGGGTACGTAAGAATCTTTAGCTGTACTTGAGACAGTCGGCCTGCCTAGCGTCGACGGCATGAACCACACCCTGGCCGCCGCGGCCGCCGGATTCGGCACCGGCCTGTCCCTGATCGTCGCCATCGGCGCCCAGAACGCCTTCGTCCTGCGCCAGGGGGTGCGCCGGAACGCCGTCCTCGCCGTGGTCGGCATCTGCGCCCTGTCCGACGCGGTGCTCATCGCGCTCGGCGTCGGCGGGGTCGGCGCCGTCGTCGTGACCTGGCCGGGCGCGCTGCGCGCGGTCGGCATCGTCGGCGGCGCCTTCCTGCTCTGCTACGGCGCCCTCGCCGCGCGCCGGGTGCTGCGGCCCGGCACGGCCGGCCTCAGCACCGAGGGCGAGGCCGCCGGCTCCCGCCGCCGCGCGGTGCTCACCTGCCTGGCCATGACTTGGCTCAACCCGCACGTCTACCTGGACACCGTCTTCCTGCTCGGCTCGCTCGCCGCCGACCGGGGCCCGCTGCGCTGGACCTTCGGCCTGGGCGCCGCGCTCGCCAGCCTGTGCTGGTTCGCCGCACTCGGCTTCGGTGCCCGGCTGCTCGGCCGCTTCCTGGCCCGCCCCGGCGCCTGGCGGGTGCTGGACGGGCTGGTCGCCGTCACCATGCTGGGGCTCGGCGCGGCGCTGATCGCCGGGGCCTGAGCGAAATAGCGGTGGCGTCCACAGCGGTTGCTGAGATAGTTAGGCTCTCGAAGTGAAAAAGATGGAGGGAGCAACCTTCATCGGCGGACCGGCAACAGGACACCCGTGGACACCAGCGAGAGCAGCACCAGCGAAACCGACTCCCTCACCCCGGCGGCCCCGCCCGCACCCCGGCGCGGCTGGCGCCGCTGGGCCATGGACACCCGGCCCCTGCGCATCCCCGCCTACCGGCGGCTGTGGTCCTCGACCATCGTCACGGCCGTCGGCAGCCAGCTCACCGCCGTCGCCGTGCCCAAGCAGATCTACGACATCACCCGCTCCTCGGCCTGGGTCGGCTACGCGAGCCTGGCCGGGCTGATACCCATGGTGGCGTTCGCGCTGTGGGGCGGCGCGGTGGCCGACACCGTGGACCGCCGCAAGCTGCTGCTGGTCACCAACAGCGGGATCGCGGTGACCTCCCTGCTGTTCTTCGCCCAGGCCGTCACCGGGCTGGACTCCGTGGTCGTCCTCATGGTCCTGCTCGCGCTGCAACAGGCCTTCTTCGGGCTCAACGCGCCCGCCCGCAACGCCTCCATCGCCCGCCTGGTCCCGGCGGAGGAGCTGCCCGCCGCGAACGCGCTGGGCTCCACGGTGATGCAGACCGGGCTGGTGGCCGGCCCGCTGCTCGCCGGTGTGCTCATCCCGGTCATCGGCCTGCCCGAGCTGTATCTCATCGACGCCCTCGCGCTGTGCGTGACCGTGTGGGCCGTGTTCCGGCTCCCCGCGCTGCCCCCGCTCGGCGACGGCCCCGCCCGCCGGGCCGGGGTGCGCGAGATAGCGGCCGGGTTCCGGTACATCTCCCGGCACAAGGTGCTGCTGCTGTCCTTCCTCGCCGACATCGTCGCCATGGTGCTCGGCATGCCCCGCGCCCTGTTCCCGCAGCTGGCCGCGGAGACGTACCACTCCTACGGCGAGGGTCTCGCGCTCGGTGTGCTGTTCGCGGGCATCCCGGTCGGCGCGGTGCTCGGCGGCCTGTTCTCGGGGGTGTTCTCCCGCGCCCGCCGGCACGGCGCGATGGTGATCGGCGCCGTCGTCGGCTGGGGCGTGGCCGTCGCCGGGTTCGGGCTGAGCGGCAACCTCTGGCTCGCTCTGGTCCTCCTCGCGGCGGCCGGGGTGGCCGACATGGTCTCGATGGTGTTCCGCGGCGCGATCCTGCTGTCGGCCGCGACGGACGAGATGCGGGGCAGGATGCAGGGCGTGTTCACCGTGGTGGTGGCGGGCGGCCCGCGCCTGGCCGACGTGCTGCACGGCACGGCCGGCTCCGCGTTCGGTCCGCGCGCCGCCGTCGCGGGCGGCGGCGCGCTCGTCGTCGTGGTGATGCTGACGCTGGCCGCCGCGATGCCGGCCCTGCGCCGCTACCGGATCTGACGGCCGCGCCCTACAGCGGAGGGCTGCGGCGCAGTGCGTACTGGTCCAGCAGCTTGCCTCGGGTCGCCTCCAGCCGGCTGGCGAGGACCTCCGCCACCGTCCGCACCAGGGACAGCCCGAGCAGCGGATCCTCCACGCACAGCCCGAGCACCGAGGGCCCGTCGAACTCGTAGGCCCTCACATTGCTGAAGGCGACCGCACCGAAGTCCCACTCGTACGGCGGGAACAGCCAGGACCAGCCCAGCAGGTCGCCCGCGCCGAGCGTGGCCACGGTGACCCGCTGACGGGCGGTGACCTGCTGGTCCAGGTGGACCGCGCCGGAGCGGATCACCCAGAAGCGGTCGGCGGTGCCGCCCGCCTCGAAGATGCGGGTGTCCTCCGGGAAGGACACTTCCTTGGCCAGCTCCATCAGGCGCTCGCGCTGCGTCTGGGGCAGGGCGGTGAGCAGTTTGATCGCTTTGGTCATGGGGCGGGGCTCCTCGCCGGCGGCGGTTCGGGTGCTTTCCCTCAGCCCATTTCAGCCGCTGCGGCCGCCCGGGGCACCTCGAAACGCGGGCTTTGCGCCGGTCGGCGGCGATCTCGGGCAGCAAAAAGCCCTGGCCGGACGGGGGAGGCCGGCCAGGGCCGTATGCGGTGATGCGGGGAGCACAGAAGGACGGTTCCGGTCCGCTCCGCACCACGTATGTATGAACGATAAACCACTTGGAGTGCGTTCCGGTACTCGAGAACGGGTCAAGTGACCTGTTTCACTCCCGCGCCCTCCGCCGGTCCCTCAGCCGCCGCGTCGGCGCTCCTCGCGGCCCTGCCCGGGTTGACGATCTCGTCCAGCACCCGCCGCACCGCCTCGTACGCCCGCGCCCGCCCCGCCGCCTCCCGCGCGCCGTCCGGATCGCTCGCCGACAGACTTCCGGCCCGCCCGTGCCAGGCCCGCTCCTCCTCGGCCGCGCAGGCCCGGGCGCGCTGGATGCGCCGCAACAACTCGTCCGCGTCCACCACATCGGTCATGTGGCTCGGGTACCCGGCCGCGGCGCGGTGATGGCATCCGTACCGAGGGTGTTTGGCTGCGCCCTGAGAGGTCAGCCGAAAGGTGAGGGCTTACGTCTCAGGAGGGATCGGATGTCCATCAAGCACCGGACCATTTCCTCGACGAGCCGACGGGAACCGCGCCGGCTGCCGTGCCGGCCGGCCGACGCCCGCAGAACGGTCCAGCGCGTGGTGGCCGAGCGGTGCCGGGACCGGGCCCTGCCGTGCGCCCCGGAGACCATGGAGGACATCCTGCTGGTCACCTCGGAACTCACCACCAACGCCATCCTCCACGGCGGCGGCATCACCGGCTTCGACGTCGCCGTCGACTCCGGCGGCGTACGGGTGTCGGTGAGCGACCGCAGCGAAGAGGTGCCGGTGGCGCTCGCCGCCACGGACGAGCGCGGACTGGCCCGGCCGGGCGGCCGGGGCTGGCCCATCGTCTGCCGGCTCTCCCGGGATGTCCGGGTGGCCGAACTGCCCTGCGGCGGCAAGCGCGTCACGGCCGTGGTCCCGCTGCGCTGACGCCGTCCGGCGCGACTCACCCGTCCACCCGGTCGGTCTGCCCGTCGTGCCCTGGCCTTTCGCCGGCCGGGGCGGGCGTCTGCCTGTTGAGGCCGGGGCTCTGGTGTCCCGCCGAGGGCGTGTGGCTGGTGGGGGTGCCGGTCTTGCGCGCGTGTGGCCGGGGAGGGCTTGCCTGTCGTGGGCGGGGCTTGCGTGTGTTCGGCCGGGGACTCTGCCGCTGGGCCGGTCGGGAACTTGCCCGTGTCCGGTCTGGGGGCTGCCTGTCGGGGCGGGGCTTCTGGCCGGGGAGCGCTTTGCCCGTTGGCGCCGAGGGCTTTCGCCTGCTGGGCTGTGAGTGTCTGCCTGGCGAGGCCGCGGGTGTTGTGCGTGTCTGCCCGCGGCCTTTGCGTGCGGGGGCCGAGGACTTTTGTCCGTTCGGCTGGGAGCGTCTGGCTGCCAAGGCCGAAGGTGTTCACGTGTCTGGCCGGGGGCGTGTGCCCGCTGGGGTCGGGAAGTTCCGTGTGTCCGGCGAGGTGCGTTTGCTCGGTGGGGCCGTTGGCCTGGGAGCGTCTGGCAGGCGAGGCCGAGGGTGTTCGTGTGTCTCGTCGGCGGCGTGTGGCTGCTGGGGGCGGGGATTTCCGTGTGTCCGGTGGGGGGCGTTTGTCCGGCGGGGAGGAGAACTTTGGACCCTTCGGCCAGGGACGTTCCACCGTCGGGGACGAGGGCGTTTGCTCGTCGGGTCGGGGGGCAGACGGAGTCTCGTGCTTCGGACCGGAGGCGCGCGCCCAGCGGGAACCGTACGGTTGCCCGGGTCCCTCCCGGCGGACCGGCGGCCCACCCGCGGCGAACCCTGACACCACCGTTCGGGCCCGGAACCGGAAATCCTCTTCCGGTCGTGCCCTGAAACCACGTTCAGGAGCGAATCCGCATGCTGACCGACCTCTCGACAAGCCGTCCCGGCACGCCCGACACCGACACCGGCACCGCCGCCGCGCCCACCCGGCGCCCCCACGACGACGCCCCGGACACCGCGGCGCTCTTCGCCCGGCTGGCGGAACTGGACGACGGCCCGGAGCGGGACGCCGTACGCGACGAGCTCACCACCGCCTGGCTGCCCATGGCCCACCGGATCGCCAGCCGCTTCCGCGACCGCGGCGAGTCCGTCGAGGACCTGCGCCAGGTCGCCGCGCTCGGCCTGGTGAAGGCCATCGACCGCTTCGACCCCTCGCGCGGGGCCTTCGAGAGCTACGCCGTGCCCACCATCACCGGCGAGGTCAAGCGGCACTTCCGGGACCGGATGTGGGCTCTGCGCGTACCCCGCCGGGTGCAGGAGCTGCGCAACCGGGTCCGGGTGGCCCGCCGCGAACTCACCCAGCACCCGGGCAGCCCGGAACCCACCGTCGCCGCCCTCGCCGAGCACACCGGCCTCACCGAGGAGGAGGTCACGGCCGGCCTGGAGGCGCTGGAGAGCTTCAGCACCCTGTCCCTGGACGCCGAGCTGAACACCGGCGACGACGGCTACAGCCTCGCCGACACCCTGGGCTCCCCGGACACCTCCTACGACGTCGTGGTCGATCGCGAGGCCGCCAAGGAGGGGCTGCGCCGGCTGCCCGAGCGGGAGCGCGCCATCCTCTACATGCGCTTCTTCGAGGACATGACCCAGAGCCGGATCGCCGACCAACTCGGCATCTCCCAGATGCACGTCTCGCGGCTGATCAGCCGCAGCTGCGCCCGCGTCCGCGACGAGGCGCTCGGCTCGCGCCCCGGCGGCACCGGCACCTGCTGAGCCGGCGTCGCGGCCTCAGGCCCGCGCGCCCATGCCCAGCGGCCGGGCCAGACCGGAGACCGCCTCGTCCAGGCGCTGGAGATGCCTGAGGACCCGGTCGGTCACCCGGCCGTAGCGGGGCGTGTGCAGGGTGCCGGGCTCCAGCATCGAGGCGATGCTGGGCCCCGACTCCAGCTCCTCGGCGGACCGCGGATCGGCGACGTGCGCGGCGATCGCCTCGATGTTGTGCACGATCCGCGCGCAGGCGCCGCGCAGCCGGGGGTCCGCCGCGATCGAGGGGTGGGTCGGCAGCAGCTCCGCCGTCGCCGCCAGCGACCGCCCGTGATACGCGCAGGTCTCCAGCAGCGCCACCACGTACCGGGCGGTGTCCCGGCGGGAGCGCAGCGGGGTGATCGGGTGGGTCAGCGGCTGGGTGGCCGCGCGCAGGTCGGCCAGCGCCTGGTCCAGCTCCCGCGCCTGCTCCACCAGGTCGGCGCCCGCTCCGCCGCTCAGCTGGTCGACGGCGCCCCGGGTGAGCCCGGCGAGCCGGTCCAGGACGGTGCCGAGGAGTTCGTTGGTACGGCGGTCGGTGCGCACCGGCAGCACCAGCGCCGCCGCGATCACCCCGCAGGCCGCGCCCAGCGCCGTCTCCTCCACCCGCAGCACCAGCACCGCCATGCTGTAGGTGTTCAGCAGCGTGTACAGCAGTCCCAGCATCGCCGTGACGAAGAACGACATCAGCGTGTACGACAGGGGAGCGCTGTAGAACATCGCGAAGATGAACACCAGCACCAGCCCGAACGCCGTCCAGGTGTGCTGCCCGACCAGACCGGCGAGCCCGATGCCGGCCACCACGCCCAGTACCGTGCCGAGCAGCCGACGGTAGCCCTTCACCAGGATCTCGCCGGTGGAGGCGGTGTTGAGGAACACGATCCAGCAGGTCAGCACCGCCCAGTACCAGCGCTGACTGGACAGCAGTTCACCACCGACGATGGCCAGCGAGGAACCGACGGCGACCTGGACGGCGGCCCGGGTGGTGGGCCGGCGCAGCCCGGTCGCCTCCGCCTCCTCCGGCTCGCTCTCCTCGCGGGCCTCGATCGCGGCGTCCTCCGCGTCCAGCTCCTCGCGCGAGCGGGTGGTCGCCGGGCTGTCGTCCGACTCGTCCTGCGGCCCGTCCAGTGCCATCCGCAGACCGAGCGCCGCCCGGGCCGCCTCGCCGAGGCCGCGGAACACGTCCTGCACCGCCGGGGCGGCCGGCGGCAGGTTCTCCTCGTCGCGATAGCCGAGCAGCCGGTTGCGCACCTGGGCCAGCGCCGTCCCCGACGCCTCGCCGCGCGGACGCACCATCAGCTCCCGCAGCGCCCCCAGGTCCCGGCGCAGCGCGGCCGACGCCTCGTCCCGCACCGGCAGCTCGCCCCCGGAGGGCAGCGGGGCGCCCGGCAGATGCAGGGTGAGGGTGTCGGTGCGCTGGGCGCTGCGCGCGGTGAGCAGCAGCAGCCCGAGCCGCTCGGCGGCGATCTCGGCGTCCGCGATCCGGCGCTGGAGCAGCCGGGCCGCCCCCTCGTCCAAGGTGCCGTCCTCCAGCCGGCCCTGGATCAGCAGCGCCGTCTCGTGCAGCCGTGCCGTGCCGGTGCGCAGGTCGTCCAGGACCTTCTCGGCGTCGGCCGGGCCGGCGTCCAGCAGCTCCGCCTGGGTGGCGATGAGCTGCGCCAGCCGCGCGCGGAAGGCGCGCCGCAGCCGGTCCAGGGTGCCCGCCGGGGTCTGCGGCAGCAGCGCGAACCGGGCGGTGGCACTGCACGCGAACGCCACGCAGAGCACTCCGTACAGCTGCGGCAGCACGGCGGGCGTGGCGTGCACGAACAGGGACAGGAAGTAGATCTGGAAGCCGATCAGCCCGAGCGCGGTGCCGCGGTCGCCGAACCGGCGGCCGTAGACGGCACTGAAGATGAGCAGGACGAAGAACAGGTCGCCGACGACCACCCGCTGGTTCAGCAGCGCACCCAGCGACACCGAGGCCAGCGCCACCGGCAGGCCGAGCGCGAGGGTCACGGCCTGCTGCGCGCGCTGCTTCTCCCGGATGGCGAAGGTCGCCACCATCGCCGCCATCGCCCCGGCCACCAGCAGCGGCACCGGGACCCGCAGCACGGCGAGGACGGCGAGGGTGAGCGCGATCGCGGTGACCGTGCGCAGTCCGGCGGTGAGCCGCAGCAGCCCGGGATCGGACGCCGCCAGCCGGTCCCACACCCGCACCCGCCCCGACCGCCTCGCCACCCTCACGCCGCCGCGCTCTCCCGTGTCCGTGCATGCCGTGCCAGAAACCGATCAACCCCAGCATCGCACGAGCCGCCGCACCACCGGCCCTCGGCCAGGGTGCGGCAACCGGCCCGGTCACGTCCCCGGCTCAGGTCAGGGGCTCGCGGTGGCACCGCCCTCCACCCGGGCCCGCACCTCCTCCGGCGTCAGATACGCGTCGGTGAACTCGAAGTCCTTCAGCCGGGCGGGCTTGCGGGCCTGGAAGCCGGTGCGGACGAAATCGTCGCCCGCGACCGCGTTCAGCAGCCAGTTGGTCATCACCCGGGTCTTGGCCACGTTCGTGCGCAGCGCCGACCAGTGGTAGCCGCGGGCCACCGCCTGCGCGGGTACCCCGCGCAACTCCACCCCGAGCGGCTTGGACACCGCGTCCTTGCCGCCGAGGTCCACGACCAGACCCAGGTCCTTGTGCACGTACGGCTGGCGCGGCTGCCCCCGCAGCGTCGCGATGACGTTGTCCGCGACCGTCCGGCCCTGCCGCATCGCGTGCTGCGCCGTGGGCGGGCAGACCGCCCCGTCCTCGCCCTTGGCCAGATCCGGCACCGCCGCCGAGTCGCCGAGCGCGAACACCCCGTCGTGGCCGGGCAGGCACATCTCGGCGGTGACCGCCAGCCGGCCGCGGACCGTCTCCGCGCCGAGCGTGGCGATCAGCGGACTCGCGACCACACCCGCCGTCCAGATCAGCGTGTGCGTCGGCACCACCCGGCCGTCGGTGAAGGTGACCTCCTCCGGCCCGGCCTTCTCGATCGACACCCCCAGCGACACCTCGATGCCACGCCGCCCCAGGATCTCCCGCGCACTGCGGCCGAGCTTGTCGCCCAGCTCCGGCATGAGCTTGGGCGCGATGTCGATCAGATGCCACTTGATCAGGCCCGGGTCCAGCCGCGGGTACCGGGTCACGGCCGCGTGCGTCAGCCGCTGGAGACAGGCCGCGGTCTCGGTGCCGGCATAGCCGCCGCCGACCACCACGAACTGGAGCCGGGCCGCCCGCTCGGCGGGATCGTCGCTGGCGTCCGCGAGATCGAGCTGGGAGATGACGTGGTCGCGGATGTAGGCCGCCTCGGCCAGGGTCTTCATGCCGAAGGCGTGCTCGGTCAGCCCCGGGATGTCGAAGGTCCGGGTCACACTGCCCGGTGCCAGCACGATGTAGTCGTAACGTTCGTCGACCAGCTTGTCGGTGATGGTGCGTACGACGCACACCTTGGCCTTCAGGTCCACCCCGATCGCCCCGCCCGGGATGATCCGGGTGCGGTACTTCTTGCTGCGCCGCAGCGACAGGGCGATGGACTGCGGGGTGAGGACGCCGGAGGCCACCTGTGGCAGCAGAGGCAGATAGAGCTGATAGGCGAACGGCGTCACCAAGGTGACGTCGGCCTCGTCGGGGCCGAGTTTCCGCTCCAGGCGGCGGACACACTCGACTCCGGCGAAGCCTGCGCCCACCACCAGGATCCTGGGTCGTGTCACGGTGTTCATCCCTTTCTGCGCGGCACCTTCGATCCCACAGCCGGCCGAGCCGTTCCGCCAGCTGGGTACGGCTACCCGTGCGGATACCCCGCTGCCCCGCGGTCACCAGGGCAGGAACACATGGATGTCCTTGCCGGTGTCATGGACGACGACGCTCACCTGGGTGCACAGCGTGTGCACCAGATGCCAGCCGATGCCGCCGCCGCCCGTGTGCGGCCGGAAGGGCCGCGGCTCCGGCTTCACCGTGCTGCTGTCGCGCATCGTCACGTGCACACCGTCGAAGGTCCGGCGCATCCGCAGCCCGAACGGGCCGGGCGCGTACTGGATCACGTTGGCGGCAAGCTCGGTCACCACCAGCAGGATGTCGTCCCAGTACTCGTGCGCGCCCGGCGGCGTGTCCCGGGCGAGGGCACCGAGGAACTCCTCGGCGGCCAGCCGCGCCTCCGTGACGTTGCGCAGCTCGCCGTCGAAGGAGAACGTGCGCTCGCACCTCTCCTCCGAGTCCGGCGTGTCGTCCCAACGCGGCTCCGTCGTCATCTCGCATTCCCCGCCCCCGGACGCGCCACGGGCCCCTGCGGCCCGTGGCGACCGGGTCGGTCGTCGTCGCTGCTCTTCCTGCGCTGCGGGTTCCCCCACCCGGGCCGGGATATCCGTGCGTCCGGAAAGGCGGTCCGTACGGCTGCACCTCCTCGGCACGCTCAGCGGAAGACGTCGTCCGACTCCTCCCAGTCGGCCGGCTCCGGCACGCTGCGCCCGGTCCAGGAGCGCGCCTCGTACATGGCGTCGATCTCGGCGGCCCAGTGCCGCACGATCGCGTCCCGGCGCAGTTTCAGAGACGGCGTCAGCAGGCCGTTGTCCGCGGCGAACGGTTCCTGGAGCACACGGTAGACCCTGATGGACTCCGCGCGGGACACCGTGGTGTTGGCGGCCGCCACCGCCCGCGCGATCTCCTCGCGCAGCGCGTTCTCCTCGCGGGCCTCCCGGCCCGGGGCGTCGCGCGGCAGCGCCAGCGCCGCCCGCCAGTGCGCGAGGAACTCCGGGTCCAGGGTGATCAGCGCCCCCACACAGGGCCGGTTGTCGCCGATCACCACCGCCTGGTGGACGAGCGGATGCTGCCGCAGCCGCTGCTCCAGCGGGGCCGGCGCCACGCTGGTGCCGCCGCTGGTGACGATGATGTCCTTCTTCCGGCCGGTGATCGTCAGATAGCCCTCCGCGTCCAGATGCCCGATGTCCCCGGTGGCCAGCCAGCCGCCGCGCAGCGCCGCCCGGGTCGCCGCCTCGTCGCCGGCGTACCCCTGGAACACCGACGGGCCGTTCACCAGGATCTCCCCGTCGTCGGCCACCCGGACCTCGGTACCGGGCAGCGGCCGGCCCACCGTGCCGGACTTCTCCCGGCCGAGCGGCTGCATGGTGATCCCGCCGGAGGTCTCGGTGAGCCCGTAGCCGTCGTGCACGTACACCCCGATGCCCGCGAAGAACAGCGACAGTTCACGGCTGAGCGGGGAACCGCCGGACGTGCCGCGCAGCACCCGGCCGCCGAGCGCCGCCCGCAGTCTGCGGTACACCGTGCGCTCGTACAGGGCGTGCTGGACCCTGAGTTCGAGGCCGGGACCTGTCCCGGTGCCGAGCCGCCGCCGCTCCTCGGCCGCCGCGAAGTCCCGCGCGGTCTGCGCGGCCCGCTCGAACAGGGCGCCCCGGCCGGACTGCTGGGCGGCGCGCAGGAACTTCTTGTACAGCTTCTCGAACAGCGACGGCACGCCGTACAGATAGGTGGGCCGGAAGGTGGCCAGCGCCGACCCCAGCGCCTCCTCGGTCAGCTCCGGCTCGTGCGCCATCAGGACCCCGCCGCGCACACAGGTCAGCATGATCATGATGCCGTAGACGTGCGAGAACGGCAGGAAGGCCAGGACCGAGGGCTGCTCGCCCGGCGGTGCCGCGGTGTGCAGCCAGCCGGTCAGCAGGGTGTCACAGGGATAGGCCAGGCCGCGGTGGCTGAGCGCGCAGCCCAGCGGGTGGCCCGAGGTGCCGGACGTGTAGACGACGGCCGCCGTGGCGTCCGGCAGCACGAGCCGGCGCAGGGACTCCAACGTCGCGTCGGGCACGGCCGCGCCCCGCTCCACCAGCTCGGCCACCGCGCCCGCGTCCAGCTGCCACACATGCCGCAGCCGGGGCAGCCGGGCGCACACGGTGCCGACGGTCATCACGCCCTGCTCGTCCTCGACGACCACCGCCTCGCAGTCGGCGTCCCGCAGGATCCACTCGGCCTGGTCCCGGGAGGACGCCGGATGGATCGGTACGACCTCGGCGCCCACCGCCCACAGGGCCAGGGCGAACAGCGTCCACTCGTAGCGGGTGCGCGCCATCAGGGCCACCCGCCGTCCCGGGGCGACACCGGCCGCGATCAGCCCCTTGGCCAGGTCGGCCACCGCGTCCCGCAGCTCCACCGCCGTCACCTCCTCCCACCGGCTCGCGGTCCGGTCCGCGCGGTGCGCGAGCACGGGCAGGGTGGGCCGGCGGTCGGCCCTCTCGAAGACACTGTCGGCGAGACCGCCGGTCAGCACGGAGGGGCCGGCCGGAGCGAGGGCGACGTCCCGCATGCGCTGCTCCCGGAGTACGGAGGGTCACTCCGCCGATCGGCTCTGTCGTCGGCGGTGCTCGAATGTAGCCCAGCGGACCGCCTCCGGGGTCTGGAATGCGGAAGTCGTGATCGGCTGATGATGTCGGCGTGTCCTGGGGACTCGGCAGACATGAGCCATGTGAACCCCGATCCCGAACCCGAGCGCACCACGGGCCTGGAGCCCGGAGGCGGCGTCCCGCCCGGCGAGACCCCGCCCGCCGAGAGCAGCATGCCCCAGGCCGGGCCGCGGGAGCCGGACGCCACGAGCAGAGGCTGGGCCAAGGCGCCGCTGACGGTGATCCTCGTCCTCGTCGTCCTGATCGCGGCCTTCTTCCTGGTGTACGCCCTGGTGCTGATGCTCTGACCGGCCCGGCCCTCAGTCGAGGGTGCGCCGCACGCACGCGGTGACCACACCGCGCAGGCTGTCCGTGTGCTCCATCAGCCGGCGCTGCTCCTGCGCGCCGTTGCCACGCCGCAGCAGCTCCGCCACACCCTCCTCGGCGCGCTCCGTGTCACCGCTCTCGCGCAGCGCGTCCTTGGTGTAGTCGAGCAGCGAGCGCAGCACGTCCGCGGCGGGCCGGGGCCGCATGGCCACCGGATCGAGCAGCTCCCGCTGAAGCCCCCAGCGGGCCGCCTGCCAGGCGGCCAGCCGCAGCAGGCTCACACTGTGCCCGCACGGCGGCCGGCCGGCCCGCCAGTCCCGGGCGGCCGTCTCCACCAGGCCGCGGGTCAGCGTGGCGATCAGTACGGCGGTCTCCGCGCGCAGGCACACATCGGCCACCCGGATCTCCACCGTCGGATAGTGGGCGCACAGCCGCGCGTCGAAGTACGCCATCGCCTCGTCCAGGATGACGCCGGTGGCCACCATGTCCGCCACCCGCCCGTGGTACCGCTCCGGCGACCCGAACGGCTCGGTCGGCCCGGCCGACGGCCAGCGCTCCCACACCCGGGTTCGGTAGCTGGCGTACCCCGTGTCCCGGCCCTGCCAGAACGGCGAGTTGGCGCTCATCGCGGACAGCACCGGCAACCACGGCCGGATCCGGTCCAGGACAGCCACACCCTCCTCGTCCGACTCGATGCACACATGCACATGGCAGCCGCAGACCAGCTGGTCCCGGGTGCCGATCCCGTAATGCTCGGCCAGCCACTGATACCGCTCGTTCACGGTGAGGCTGGGGCTGACCGGCAGCGGGGAGGAGGCCAGCGCGGCGACCGAGCAGCCGAACTGCCCGGCGTGCCGGGCCGCCTCCTTCCGGCAGCGCACGATCTCGGCACCCAGTGCCGCCATGTCCGACTGCGGGTGCGTGGCGAACTCCAGCATCTGCCGGAACAGCTCCTTGTCGAAGACCTCCTGTCCGGGATCGTCCTGCGCGGCCTGCGCGAGCACGGCCGCCGCCAGCGCCTTCGGGTCACCGCTGTCCGGATCGACCAGAAGGAGTTCCTCCTCCACACCGACCGTGCGCACCGAGTGCCGCCCTTCCTTCCTGTCGGGCCACGGGACGTGCTGTCCCGCTCATGCCGCCAGGGACAGTCGTGGGTCCGTACGACCCCCGAATGCCCCTGGTACGGCCGTCGACACCTGACGGTGCTCAGCGCAGCGGGGTCAGGAACACCGTGGCGAGCGGCGGCAGCGTCACCCGCAGCGACCCGTCCTCGGGCTTGAGCGCCCCCGGCGCGCCGACGACGACGCCGCTGCCGCCGTACTGGAGACCGTCGGTGTTCAGCTCCTCCTGCCAGGCGGGGATCTCCTCGGGCACCCACAGCCGGTAGTCCTCCCGGACGACCGGCGAGAAGTGGGAGACCGCGAGCAGCGGGGTGCCCGTGCTGTCGTAGCGCAGGAACGCGAAGACGTTGTCGTCCGCCGCGTCGCACAGCACCCACCGGAAGCCGCCCGGGTCGGTGTCCCGCTGCCACAGCGCCGGGGTCGCCCGGTACAGCGCGTTCAGGTCCCGGACCAGCTGCTGCACGCCCCGGTGATCGCCCGCCGAGTGGTAGTCGTCACCGAGCAGCCACCACTCCGGGCCGTGCGCCTCCGACCACTCGGCGCCCTGCGCGAACTCCTGCCCCATGAACAGCAGCTGCTTGCCCGGGTGGGCCCACATGAAGCCGAGGTAGGCGCGGTGGTTCGCGCGCCGCTGCCACCAGTCGCCGGGCATCTTCGACACCAGCGCCTGCTTGCCGTGCACCACCTCGTCGTGGGAGATCGGCAGCACGTAGTTCTCGCTGTAGGCGTACACCATCGAGAAGGTCATCTCGTGGTGGTGGTACTTGCGGTGCACCGGCTCCTTCTGCACGTACTCCAGCGAGTCGTGCATCCAGCCCATGTTCCACTTCAGCCCGAACCCGAGCCCCCCGCCGTCCGTCGGCCGGGTCACCCCGTCCCACGCGGTGGACTCCTCGGCGATGGTCACCACGCCGGGGCAGCGCCGGTACACCGTGGCGTTCATCTCCTGGAGGAAGGCGACCGCGTCCAGGTCCTCCCGCCCGCCGAACACGTTCGGCTCCCACTGCCCGGAGTCCCGCGAGTAGTCGAGATAGAGCATCGAGGCGACCGCGTCCACCCGCAGCCCGTCGACATGGAACTCCTCGCACCAGTAGACGGCGTTGGCGACCAGGAAGTTGCGCACCTCGGTCCGCCCGTAGTCGAACTCGTAGGTGCCCCAGTCCGGATGCTCCGCCCGACGCCAGTCCCCGGGTTCGTACAGCGGGTCCCCGTCGAACCGGGCCAGCGCCCAGTCGTCCTTCGGGAAGTGCGCCGGCACCCAGTCCATGATCACGCCGATTCCGGCCCGGTGGCAGGCGTCCACGAAGTACCGGAAGTCGTCCGGCGAGCCGAGCCGGGGAGTGGGCGCGTAGTAGGAGGTGACCTGGTAGCCCCAGGAGCCGCTGAACGGATGCCCGGCCACCGGCATCAGCTCCACATGGGTGAAGCCCATCTCCTTGACGTACGCCGGGAGTTCCTCCGCCAGCGAGCGATAGGTCGAGCCCGGCCGCCACGAGGGCAGATGCACCTCGTACACGGAGAACGGCGCCTCGTGGACCGGGGTGTCGCCGCGGTGCGCCATCCACTGGGCGTCGCCCCACTCGTACCGCGAGACCGTGACGACCGACGCCGTGTCCGGCGGCACCTCCGTCGCCCGTGCCATCGGGTCGGCCTTCAGGAACCGGTGGCCGTACCGGGAGGTGATCTCGAACTTGTACCGGGCGCCCTCGCCGATCCCGGGCAGGAACAGCTCCCACACCCCGGACGCGCCGAGCGACCGCATCGGGTACTGGGTGCCGTCCCAGTAGGTGAACTCCCCGGCCACCCGCACGCCCTGGGCGTTCGGCGCCCACACGGTGAAGCGGGTGCCGGCCACGCCCTGGTGGGTCATCGGCTCGGCGCCGAGCGCCCGCCACAGCTGCTCGTGCCGGCCCTCCCGGATCAGATGCAGGTCCAGCTCGCCCAGGGCGGGCAGGAAGCGGTACGGGTCGTCTGTCTCCACCTCGGTGTCGTCGTACGCCACCAGCAGGGTGTACGACGGGATCTCCGCCCAGGGAAGGACGGCGGCGAAGAGGCCGTCGCCCTCCGAGGCGAGCGGGGTGCGCACGCCGTCGGCGACGACGCTCACCTCGCGGGCGTTCGGGCGCAGGGCCCGCACACACATGCCGCCGGGCACCGGATGCGCGCCCAGCAGGGCGTGCGGGTCGTGGTGGGCGCCGGCCAGCAGCCGGCCCCGGTCGTCCGGGTCGAGCGGCGGGGCCGCGGCCGGTGCGGGGCCGGCCGCCTCGGGACGTGCGGTGTCGCGCAGTGCCATGACCTCAGCCTCCCCACACGGCGAGCCGCTTGATCGCCGCCATCGGTACCGGCAGCCAGTCCGGCCGGTGTCTCGCCTCGTACAGCACCTCGTAGACCGCCCTGTCCGTCTCGTGCGCGCGCAGCAGCGCGTGCTTCTTGCGTGGATCCCAGCCGGCACGGGCCGCGTAGCCCGCGCAGAACGCCTCCCGGCAGCGGCGCGCCCACTCGGGTCGCCAGGGGCGGCGCTGCCGGGCCGCGTAGTCGAAGGAGCGCAGCATCCCGGCCACGTCCCGCACCGGGGACTGCGGGGCCCGCCGCTCGGCGAGCGGCCGGGACGGCTCGCCCTCGAAGTCGATGACGAACCAGTCGCGTCCGGCCCGCAGTACCTGTCCGAGGTGCAGATCGCCGTGCACGCGCTGCGCCGGGGGACCGGCGTCGCACGTGGCGAGCGCCCCGAACGCCGCCCGCAGCCCCGGCACGAACGGCCGTAGCCCCGGCACGGCGTGCGCGGCCGCCTCCAGCCGGGCGCACATCTCCTGCGCCGTACGGCCCGTCTCGCCCGGCCCGGCCGGCGGGAACGCACCGGCCAGCGCCAGATGCACCTCGGCCATCGCCCGGCCCAGTTCCCGGGCCTCGGCGGTGAAGTCGTCGCCGGCGGCGAGCGCGCGCAGCGCCAGCGTCCAGCCGTCGGTGGCGTCCGGCAGGAAGGGCTGGAGCACCCCGAGCGTCGCCGGCCGCGGCGCGCTGGTGGTGAACCAGGCCACCGGCGCCGGGACCCGGGTGCAGCCCTGTGCGGCGAGTGCCGCCGAGACCTCCAGGTCCGGGTTGACGCCCGGCTGGATCCGGCGGAACAGCTTCAGGATGAAGGCGTCGCCGTACACGATCGACGTGTTGGACTGCTCGGCGTCCAGCAGCCGCGGGGGAAGACCTCCGGGCAGCAGGACGGCCGGGTCGGCCTCGAAGCGCAGCGGACCCGCCGTGCCCGGCCGGCGCAGCCGCTCCAGCAGCAGGTTCGCCGAGCGCGGGTCGTGCAGCGCGTCGTAGACCGCGAAGCCGGCCAGCGGACCCTCCTCGGCGCGTCCGATGAACGCCCGCTCCAGGCGCGGCGCGAGGTGCTGCCGCAGCCCCAGCAGCAGCTGGTAGCAGTCACCGGGCGGGGGAGTGCCGCCGGGGGTGGGCACCGGCGCGTGCGAGGCGTGCACCAGCAGATGCAGACACCCGGGGAACAGCTCGGTCACGGAGAGCACCGAAAGATCGGTGACGGGCCGGTCCTTGCCCGCGAACCAGCGTTGCCGGGGCAGCCAGTCGCGCAACAGCCCGCCGAGCGAGGCCAGCGGCCCGTCGGCGCCGGCCGCGGTTCTCGGCCGGAGCGTGATGGTCTTCGGCATGGTGACGCGTCCTTTCCTCGGCGCCGCGGTCAGCGGCGGCGGCCGATGCGGGATGCGACTCGGGTGAGCCGGAACCAGTAGAAACCGTGGCCTTGCAGGGTCAGCAGATACGGCAGTTCACCGATGGCGGGGAAGCGCACCCCGCCGATCAGCTCGACCGGGTGGCGTCCGTCGTAGGTCCGCAGGTCGAGCTCGGTGGGCTGGGCGAAGCGGGAGAAGTTGTTGACGCACAGCACCAGGTCGTCGCCGTACTCGCGCAGGAAGGCGAGCACCGCCGGGTTGGAGGACGGCAGTTCCGTGAAGGAGCCGAGTCCGAAGGCGGGGTTCTGCTTGCGGATCTCGATCATGCGGCGGGTCCAGTGCAGCAGGCTGGACGGGGAGGACATGGCGGCCTCGACGTTGGTGACCTGGTAGCCGTAGACCGGGTCCATGATCGTGGGGAGGAAGAGGCGTCCCGGGTCGCACGTCGAGAAGCCCGCGTTGCGGTCGGGGGTCCACTGCATCGGGGTGCGTACGGCGTCGCGGTCGCCGAGCCAGATGTTGTCGCCCATCCCGATCTCGTCGCCGTAGTAGAGGATCGGCGAGCCGGGCAGGGACAGCAGCAGGGCGGTGAACAGCTCGATCTGGTTGCGGTCGTTGTCGAGCAGGGGCGCGAGGCGGCGGCGGATGCCGATGTTGGCGCGCATCCGCGGGTCCTTGGCGTACTCGGCCCACATGTAGTCGCGTTCCTCGTCGGTGACCATCTCCAGGGTCAGCTCGTCGTGGTTGCGCAGGAAGATGCCCCACTGGCAGCCGGAGGGGATGGCCGGGGTCTTGGCGAGGATCTCGGAGACGGGGTAGCGGGACTCCCGCCGTACGGCCATGAAGATGCGCGGCATGACCGGGAAGTGGAAGGCCATGTGACACTCGTCGCCGCCGGAGCCGTAGTCCCCGAAGTAGTCGACCACGTCCTCCGGCCACTGGTTGGCCTCCGCCAGCAGCACGGTGTCCGGATAGAGCGCGTCGATCTCCTTGCGCACCCGCCGCAGGAAGGCGTGCGTCGCCGGCAGGTTCTCGCAGTTGGTCCCCTCCTCGGCGTAGAGATAGGGCACCGCGTCGAGGCGGTAGCCGTCGATGCCGAGATCCAGCCAGAAGCGCAGCGCGGCCAGGATCTCCTCCTGCACCGCCGGGTTCTCGTAGTTGAGGTCGGGCTGGTGCGAGAAGAACCGGTGGAAGTAGTACTGGCCGCGCACCGGGTCGAAGGTCCAGTTGGAGGCCTCGGTGTCGACGAAGATGATCCGGGCGTCCGGGTACTGCTTGTCGTCGTCGGCCCACATGTAGTAGTCCCCGTAGGGGCCCTCGGGGTTGCGGCGGGACTCCTGGAACCACGGGTGCTGGTCGCTGGTGTGGTTCATGACGAAGTCGATGATCACCCGCATGCCGCGCTGGTGGGCCGCGTCCACGAACTCCACGAAGTCGGCGAGGTCACCGAACTCCGGCAGTACGGCGGTGTAGTCGGCGACGTCGTAACCGCCGTCCCGCAGGGGCGACTTGAAGAAGGGGGGCAGCCACAGACAGTCGACCCCGAGCCACTGGAGATAGTCCAGCTTGGCCGTCAGGCCCTTCAGGTCACCGATGCCGTCGCCGTCGCTGTCCTGGAAGGAACGGACCAGGACCTCGTAGAAGACGGCGCGTTTGAACCACTCCGGGTCCCGGTCCTTGGCCGGGGTGTCCTCGAAGGTGTCCAGTACGGGTTCGTTGACGGTCATGACGCTGCGGGCCCTCCGATCGGGTGCGTCGCTCGCCCGACGTGGAGCAGGTGCGCCGGCGTCCGGCCGGGCGTGAGACACACGTAGTTGGTCCTGCCCCAGTGGTACGTCTCGCCCGTCAGTTCGTCGTGCACGGACAGGGCGGCGTGCCAGTCCAGGCCGAGTTGCGGCATGTCCAACGAGACCGTGGCCTCCTGGGTGTGATGCGGGTCGAGGTTGACGACCACGATGACCGTGTCCGTCCCCGTGCTCTTGCTGTAGGCGAGCACGGCGTCGTTGTCGGTCTGATGGAAGCGGAGATTCCGCAGGCGCTGTAGCGCGGGGTGCTTCCGCCGGACGGTGTTGAGCCGGGTGATGAGGGGCGCGATGGTCCGTCCCTCGCGCTCGGCGGCCGCCCAGTCGCGCGGTCGCAGCTGGTACTTCT